>JALONO010000292.1 GCA_025454895.1 Bernardetiaceae bacterium | reverse complement strand
TCGATAAAAAAACCGAGTAATAAATACGGCAGGGAAATGACTAACAATGGATTGGCCGCAAATGCTTTGCCCACCCGCAAGTTCAACAAATGATGAATGGCCCGCTGCGAACCGCAACCGGGGCACTGGTAACCCGTAACCAACCGAAACGGGCAACGCGGAAAGCCCGGCGTGGTTTCCGGGGGGAAATAATGATAAATGGGCACCAAGGCTAATACTACCAAGGTGCCCACTACAATGGAAAGGGTTTTGAAATTCATGGTTGTTGCGATGTCGCTTAAGGCTAGAAATTACCCATAGCGGAACCCACCCCAACTACTACTATGAAGATAATATACAGGAGGATAAATACCCCACCTGATGCTAACCCAATAATTGTCCATTTTTTGGCTTCCGCCGCTGATTGCTCAGCCCCTTCAATATCGCCCGCATAAAAACGCGACTCAACTTTAGTAGCATTGATAATGCCTACTATGCCAAAAGGCAAGCAACAGAAAATAGTTACTAAAATCGACTCTACTAACCAATTTTTAGGGGGACGCTCCCCAGAAAACTCATTTGTCATAAATGTATTTTTAGATGAAAGATTTAAATTACTAGCCCCCACCCATCAAAGCGGCAGCCCCACCTACAACCATAAAGATGATGTAGATAACAATGACTATGGCCCCGCCAATAGCTCCGTAAGTAGTCCACTTTTTGGCCTCAGCCGCAGCTTGTTCAGCCCCCTCGATATCGCCAGCGTGGAACTTACTCTCTACTTTCGTAGCGTTAATTATGCCCACAATACCCAAGGGCAAACAACAGAAAAGTGTTACCAAAATCGACTCGATAAGGTAATTTTTGGGGGGCTTTTGCCCGGAGAAATTATCAGCCATTTTTTTAAGGTTTAAGTTGGAAATAGTAAGACAAAGCGATAGATTATTGAGGTAGCTCTTGCACAACCGTTGTTTTTGCCCACTCGTCGCCATAACGGCGGTGGTTTGGCTTGCTAATGACCATAATCGCATCCACGATCCCAAAAATGGGGATCATCAGAGAAACTACCCGCATGGCGGAAGCCCCGTAATTGCCCGTAATCGGCTCGCCAGTTTCTTCCATTACTACGCGGATTTTCATCAGCTTCTTCCCAATGCTTTGGCCGTTTAAAAAAGGCAAGGCATCCCTTACAAAAATGTAAGCCAGCCCAACCAAATAGCCAAGCAGCGCAAGAGAATAGTGGATAACCCCAAGCACGATGATTGGCACATACAGTGCCACTACATCGATCAAATAGGCAAGAAACCGTTGCCCAGGAGTGGCTAAAACTTTGTCTTCCATAATTTTAAGTTTAGTAAAGATGAACGTAAAAAAGCAAATTTCATTAAAAACTGTTAAAACAAGTAGGTCAAACGACTTTTTTTATTCTTACCCCCACCCAACAAACCGCCCGCTCGGTGGTTAAACCAACATGCCCGCCATTGAAGTCCAAAAAACGACCAGCCTCGCGGGCCACCGCGAGGGCGTTTATAGCCTAGAAACCAGCCACTTACCCGGTCAGTTTTTTTCGGCCGGGGCCGATGGGCTGGTGGCCCAGTGGGACTTGGCCCGGCCCCAAGAAGGCCAACTGCTGGCCCGGGTACCCAAATCGGTGTACGCGCTGTGCCACCTGCCGGAGCAGTGCCAACTGGCTGTGGGGCAAAACTTCGAGGGCCTGCACCTCATCGATTTGCCCAGTCGCCAAGCGGTGCGGTCGGCCCACGTTACCGAGGCGGCCATTTTTGCCCTGGCCCACTGGGGCGGCAAGTTGTACGCGGGCACGGGCAACGGCACCCTCACCGTGCTCCACGCCGCCGACCTTAGCACTTTTGGCCACCACCGCTGGAGCGGGCAGGCCCTGCGCGCGCTGGCGGTCCACCCCACCCGCCCCGAACTGGCCGCCGGGTACAGCGACTGGCACATCCGCATCATCGACCTGGTTACGCTGCGGGTGCGCCATACGGTGGCCGCCCACGCCAACTCGGTGTTCAGCCTGGCTTACTCGCCCGATGGCCGCTGGCTGCTGAGCGGCAGCCGCGATGCCCACCTCAAAATCTGGGACACCGAGCGCGGCTATGCCCCCCACCAGTCGATTGTGGCCCACATGTACACCATTAACCACATTGCCTACTCGCCCAGTGGGCGGTACTTTGCCACTTGCAGTAAAGACAAGTCGGTGAAACTGTGGGACGCCGCCGAGTTCCGCTTGCTCAAGGTCATCGACCGGGCGCGGCACGCGGGCCACGGCACCTCGGTTAACCGGCTGCTCTGGGCCAACGAACAAACCCTGCTCTCCGCCTCCGACGATCGCAGCATCTCGGTCTGGCAAATCGATTGGCCCAACCACCCTTGATGCCCCTTTTTATCCCCAACGAGTCGCCGATATTTTGCCCAAGCCCATCTCCTTAAATGAAAACCCGCGCTTTACTTCTCCCCGCTTTCGCCTGCTTACTGGTCAGTTGCCAAAGTGGGCAGCCCAGGCAAACCACGAAAGGCCCCACGTTGGTTTGGGCCGACGAATTTGACACCGCCGGCCGCCCCGACCCCACCAAATGGGCCTACGATGTGGGCGGCCACGGCTGGGGCAACCAAGAACTCCAGTTTTACACCGAAAACGTGCCGCGCAACGCCCGCGTAGAAAATGGACACCTCATCATCGAAGCCCACCGCGAGCCGGTGCAAACCAATAATTACTCGTCAGCCAAGTTGGTTACGCGGGGCAAGGCCAGTTGGACTTACGGGCGGTTGGAGGTACGGGCCCGCCTACCGCAAGGGCGCGGCACCTGGCCCGCCATTTGGATGCTGGCCGACGTGCCCCAGCTGAAATGGCCCGACGACGGCGAGATCGACATCATGGAGCACGTGGGGCATGACCAAGGCGTGGTTCACGGCACGGTGCATACCAAGGCTTATCACCACTCTATCGGTACGCAAAAGGGCGGTCAAACCCGCGATGCCGCCGTGAGCAGCGAGTTCCGGACGTACCGCATCGACTGGTCGCCCCAGCAAATTGAGTGGTACATCGACGGTAAAAAGTATTACACTTTTGCCAATGAACAGAAAACCAAGGCCGAATGGCCGTTCGACCGGCCATTTTACCTCATCCTCAACCTGGCCATCGGCGGGGCTTGGGGCGGCCAAAAGGGCGTGGACGACAGCCAACTGCCCCAACGGCTAGAGGTGGACTGGGTGCGGGTGTATAAACCGTGAGGGTTTTGATGGTGGGTCAGATTTAATTTATTGCAGAAGAGTCGGGTGAACGATCCTTGTGGTTGTGAATACCAAACTGGCTGCCAAGTATTTTTGCAAGTAACTGATAACCAAAGAAAATAATCATTTAGTCATCTGCTCCTGGCCTTAAGCCGACTGGGGAGGCACCAGGGCATTCCGCCCCAATTGTTGGGCAATTTGCAGGCTCATGGGCAGAAAAATCACCACTAAAGGCACTAAAAACAGCCGGGCCTCCTGCACCATCACTTGCCAATAGTGGATGGGCAGCCAAAAGGCCAGAATGAGCACAAACAGAAACCGCAAAAACGGACTGGTGCGCTTCAAATAGTAAAGGCTCAACAGGGGCAAAAAAGTGAGCACGCCCCAAACTTCGGCTTGGGCCTCAGGCCGTAAAATATTGCGGGCCAACATGCGCCAACCGGGTTGAAACCAGTAATCGTTGAACGAGGGGCCGGTTAAATTAGCGGGTGGAGGGCCGTAGTACCCGCGCACGGCCACCACCACCGCCCCAAAAACCACTAAACTGAGCAGCATAGGCGGCACAAACCGCCAGTGGATGGTGCGCAAAATGCCCGCCGGTTTAGTTTTCAGTTGGGGCCAAAGGCTAGCCCAGTCCACCGCCCGCCACAGCAACAGGGCCGGGATCAGCCCGGCGGTTTCCCGGTTAAACGCCGCCACCGCCGCCAAAGGAACCAGCCAGTAGGGCGAGGCTTCTTTGAGCACCAACCAGGCCGCTAACAGGTAAAAAATCACATCATAATAAGTGTTGAACGAAAAATCGCTGTTAGCCACCGCATTGCCAAAGCTAAAAGTGAGGTACAAAAAGCCCATGCCGATAAAAGGCAGGGAGATTTGTAACCGCCGATAATACAAATAGCAGAGGTAGAAAATAACCGCCACCTGCAGCATCCGCATCCCCACAAAAACCACGTAGTAGTTTACCTTGGTGCGGTCATACTGATGAAATACCCGCTGGAAGGGAACCAAGTTCACCACTGGCTCGACTACTTGGTACACCGCCTCGTTGAGCAAGGGGGCCAAGGGCCGGTATTGCCACGGGTTGTAGAACATGGAAGTCTTGTTCAAAAACGCCCGGTGCCGATCCAACTGTTCATGGCCGGTGCCGTAAACAAGTACCCGGTAAGCCGGATAGGCCATCATGGCCAGCAAAGCAACGACAACCAATAGTTTGCCCATCGATTGTTGGAGGCGGCTGGGCGGCAAGGCCTGGGTCATGGTAGATAGGGTGGATAGGGTTTTTGGACTTCCTCGGGCGGGCACACAGGCTAGCCTCAACCAAGGCCAGGCCATTGG
>JALONO010000291.1 GCA_025454895.1 Bernardetiaceae bacterium | reverse complement strand
ACCGGTTCAAAACTTTGCTCAATCCCAACCATTTAAGTCTAAAGGGCTTAAAAAATGAGTAATTTCAGCTAAGTTGCTGATATTCAAATATTTAAAAATTAAAAACATCTTCTAAGTAGACCTCTTGCAAAATTACCCTCACTCGGGACGCAATTGCGTCCCCTCCCCGACGGACGACCAAAAGCGAATGAGCTTTTGGGGCGAGCCAGTGCTGCTGGTTAGGGTGGGGCTAATAAAGGGTGGATTTTGAGTGAAATCTCGATCTCGCACTCCGCTAAAATCTAATATGCAAGAGGTCTATTCTACACAAATGTTCTTATACCAAAATCAAGAAGAGATTGCGTATTCCCAGTAGTATAAATGGTTGATGACCAAACAGAAAAATCATTTAATCATTTTAGTATTAAATAATCAACAATAAATAATTTAATTTTAAATTTATTACTCAGTTTAAAAAACCATTAGCCCATGTGTGGCCGATACAAATTGGTGCAACCCGTGCCCGAGGTAGCTGACGAACTGGGGGCCGAACTCGGCGAAGCGGGGGACTTTGCCCCCAACCCTGATGCTTCGCCCACCCAGGCCCTGCCGGTGCTCACCCAGCAGCAACCTTGGCGGCTGCAATTGTTCCGGTGGGGCTTGGTGCCCAGTTGGGCCAAAGACCCGCGCCAAGGGGCCAGCCTGATCAATGCCCGGGCCGAGACCCTGGCCGAAAAGCCCGCGTTCAAGGAAGCCCTGAACCAACGCCGCTGCGTGGTGCCCGTGAGCGCCTTTTACGAGTGGCGTAACTTGGGCGGCAAGCAAAAGCAAAAATGTACCATCGGGCTGCGCCATCGGCCTTGGTTTAGCTTGGCCGGATTGTGGGAGCAATGGCAGCCGCCCCAAGGGCCTAGGTTGTCCACCTTCACCATCATCACCACCCAGCCCAACGCCCTGATGGCTCCCATCCACAACCGGATGCCTGTGATCATCGCGCCGGGGCACGAGGCTGCTTGGCTCGACTTGGCCAACGATGCCCGCGAGTTTTGCCAGCCGTACCCCGCCGAGCGCATGGAAGTAACCGCTGAGCCAGTAGCTTACACGCCTAGTTTATTTTAGCCAAAACCCGTAGTTTTAATCCAAATTACCCGCGTGAATCCTTAAAAATTGTTGAAGCCTGACCAGGCGGTTGGGTTTTACACGATTTTTGTACCTTGTGTTTAAAACCCTTTTAAGCAATCATGATTTTGAAATCTATTGGGCTGGTTTTAGTGGCCGGAGTTGGGTTACTGGGCTGTCGTACTTCTAGCCAGTCGGCGGAAGGTAGCGTGAACCAACTGCCGCCCGTGGTGGCCAGCCTGGCCAATACCGCTCCCGAAACCACCGAAGGTTTAAGTTCGGAGATCAATTACATCCCCAGTAAAAACAACGACGGCAGCAGCAAAAGCCTGGCCCAGGTGCTCAAACAGTTTAGCGGCAAGGTGGTGTACATTGATTTTTGGGCGAGTTGGTGCGGGCCGTGCCGGTCTGAATTCCCCTTTTCTAAAGAACTGCATAAGAAATACCAAACCAAAGGCATCGTGTTCCTCTATATTTCGCTTGATGAGGACGAGGAAGATTTCCAGAGCGGGGTCGATCGCCACCAAATGCCCGGCTACCATTTCTGGCCCACCGCGAAGGAGCAAGAGAACCTCTATCATCAGTTTAAATTGACCTCCATCCCGCGCTACATGCTGGTGGACAAACAGGGCAACGTGATCAATCGCGACGCGCCCCGGCCCAGCCGAGGCCCCGAACTGGAGCGGCAACTGGCTAGTTTGCTCTAACCAGGTCGGCTTTTAAACCACCATTTGGAAAGCGCGGGGCACGGCCTTGCGCTTTTTTGTTTATAGGTGTTCGGTCGTCGATGTTCACCTGGAATGAGGGTCGCTAAAAAGCAAATTCGGATTGTGGCTACTTCTTCTTGTAAATGATTGATAACCAGATATGATCGTCATTTAATCATCAAATCATTTTAGGATGACTTCCTCGGTGGGGAGAAAAAAGGGCTGCCGCCGCAACCTTTGCCGCCCCAACCGAGTAATGGTTAGCAAAAGGCCGGGCGCATGGCCAACCGGGGTTTTGTCCTCACTTTTGCGCCTAGCCGTTTAATCCTGTTTGTTATGTCTATTGGAATCTATCCCCAACTGCGCCGTCCCGCTCGGGCGGCCTTTTTCTTGGTTGTTATTGGTTACTGGCTAACCGCCTGCTCGCCGAGCGTTGACCCTGGGCCGAGCGTGCTGGTGAGTGCCACTCCCGTGGCCACCGTGCCCAAAGCCACCGTGGATACGCGGGTTAGTATTGCCGGGTTCAACCTCTCGGCCCTTACCCGGCACGCGGTGCAGGTGTACCGCATCGTGTACCAAACGGTAGATGCCAACAACCAGCCCGTGCAAGCCTCGGGCGCGCTGTTGGTGCCCGTTACTACGGGCGGGCTGCCCCTGCTGAGCCTCCAGCACGCCACCATCCGTGACGAGGCGGATGCCCCGTCCAACTACGGCCAAAGCAGCGAGGCGTACACCTTTGGCACGGTGCTGGCCTCGCTGGGTTACGTGGTGTCCGCGCCGGATTACCTGGGTTTTGGGGCCTCGCGCAACTTGCCGCACCCCTACGAGCACGCGCCCACGATGGCCCGCGCCTCGTTGGACATGCTGCGCGCAGTGCGCGACTGGTGCGCCCAGCAAAACGTGGAGCTGAACGATAAACTGTTTTTGGCGGGCTATTCGCAAGGCGGGGCCGCTACCATGGCCCTCCACAAAATGATCGAGGAAACGGCGGCCAGCGAGTTTACCGTTACGGCCAGTGCGCCCGGGGCCGGGGCGTACCACAAAACCGGGTTCACGAACTACATCTTCGGCCTTAACCAAAACCTGGCGTTTATCGATAACTATTTGTGGGTGTTGGACACCTACAACCGGGAGTACCGGATCAACCGGCCCATTGGCCAGATCATCGCCCCCAACAATACGTTTACCATCCAAAACAACCAGCTCACGGGTAATTTTAGCCGTAACCCGCAGCAGTTGTTCACGGCCCAGTTTAGGCAGGGCATTACCAGCGGCACCGACGCGGCCTTTGTAAACGCCCTGCGCGATAACGATGTCCACGATTGGCGGCCCCGTGCCCCCATCCGCATGTTCCACGGCACGGCCGACGACTTTGTACCGATTTTGAACGCCCGCAACGCCCTGGCCGCCATGCGCGCCCGGGGGGCTACCAACGTGGAACTGGTGGAAATCCCCAACGGCGACCACTTTTCTTCGGTGGGCAGCTACGTGCTGGGCATGTATTTTTATGTGAATGGGTTTAATTGACGGGTGATTGATGCCACTTACTATGACTGCGCCAGAAGTTATACGGATTAGCAAAAAAGAGGCACGACTTCTTATCAAAGAACTCGAGGGAGTGCTGGATAAGCACCTTTACGAAGACCAATTTTTTGAGGCATATGTGCTTGCGGACGATCGTTTGGTTCCTTTAAGTGAAAGCCACGCAGTTGTATATCCTTCAAAGAGAAGCTTTTTGACCTTCTTGGCAGCGGCTCGCGAACGAGCAAATTTTACCAATAAGGCCGATAGCCTAACTTTGCCGCGCGGCAGCAGCCTACCTGCGGCAACCAACACACGCCACACACCATGCAAAGCATTTTAGTAACGGGGGGAGCGGGTTTCATCGGCTCCAATTTTTTGCCTTTTTTTGTAGATCAAAATCCTGACTACCAAGTAATTAACCTTGATTTACTCACTTACGCGGGCAACTTGGCCAACCTAACGGAGTTGGCGGGCCACCCCCGGTACAAGTTTGTGCAGGGCAACATCGGCAACCGGGGCCTGGTGGAGCACCTGTTCCGCGAGTACGACGTGCGCGGGGTCATCCACTTTGCCGCCGAGAGCCACGTGGACAACTCGATTGCCGGGCCGGAGGCGTTCGTGCTCACTAACGTGAACGGCACTTTCACCCTCATCGACGTGGCCCGTCGGCATTGGTTGGCCGCCCCCCACCAACCCAAGCCTGGGTACGAAGCGTGCCGGTTCCTGCACGTGTCCACCGACGAGGTGTACGGTACTTTAGGCCCCACTGGCCTGTTCACCGAAACCACGCCGTATGCCCCCAACAGCCCGTATAGTGCCTCCAAAGCGGCCAGCGATATGATTGTACGGAGCTACCACCATACTTACGGGCTTAACACGGTAACCACCAACTGTTCAAACAATTACGGGCCTAAACAGCACGACGAGAAACTGATCCCGGTGATTATCCGCAAGGCGTTGGGCCGCCAGCCTATACCCGTTTACGGCGATGGCCAAAACATCCGCGATTGGTTATACGTGCTCGACCACGGCAAAGGCATCGCGTTGGCTTACCACCAAGGCCGCCCCGGCGAAACCTACAACATCGGGGGCCGCAACGAAAAAACGAACGTGGAGGTTGTAAACGCCATTTGTCAAATTTTGGACCGGTTGCGTCCCCTGCCCAGTGGCTCATACACCCAGTTCATCACCTTTGTGCAAGACCGGGCCGGGCACGACCGCCGCTATGCCATTGATGCCACCAAAATCGA
>JALONO010000053.1 GCA_025454895.1 Bernardetiaceae bacterium | reverse complement strand
ACCGACCGCTACGAAGACCTGCCGCTGGACATTGGCCAACTGGTGCTCTCGCCCACCCGCACCTACGCGCCCGTGATGCGGGCCGTGCTGGCCGAACACCGGGGCCACCTGCGCGGCCTGGTGCATTGCAGCGGCGGTGCCCAAACCAAGGTGCTGCACTTTATCGACCAGGTCCACGTGGTGAAAAACAACCTGTTCCCCTGCCCACCTTTGTTCCGGCTGATCCAGGCCGAGAGCGGCACCCCTTGGTCCGAGATGTACCGGGTGTTTAACATGGGCCACCGCTTGGAGTTGTACGTAGAAGAAAAACACGCCCCTGCCATCATGGACATTGCCGAAAGTTTTGGGGTGGCGGCCCGGGTGATAGGGCACACCGAAGCCCACGCGGACAAACGGGTAACCGTACGCAGCGAGTTTGGCGAGTTTGTGTACTAGCCCGCCAGGAGGGTTTTGCAATTTTTAAAGAAACCGACGATTTAGGCCGCCCGCAATTTGTTGGGGGCTAGGTCGAGCCGCTTGCCCATTTGTTGCTGGGTGTAGGCTTTGTCCACCACAAACTCCGGCACTCCGGGCGTGCTGGGCAGTTCGTACATGGCATCGAGCATGATCTGCTCGCAAATGGAACGCAGCCCGCGCGCGCCGAGTTTAAGCTCCACGGCCCGGTCAACGATGGTTTCCAGGGCATCATCGGTTACCACCAGGCGGATGCCCTCCATCTCAAACAGTTTGGTGTACTGGCGGATGATCGCGTTCTTCGGCTCGGTGAGGATGCGGCGCAGGGCGGCCCGATCCAAGGGATCCAGGTGGGCCACCACCGGCAACCGACCGATCAACTCAGGGATGAGGCCAAAGCCACGCAAGTCCTGGGCCGAAACGTGGGCCAGCAAATTGTCTTTTTCCGGGTCGGTGCCTGGGCGGCTGGCCCCCGTGAAGCCAATGGGCTGGGCATTGAGCCGCGAGGCGATCACGCGCCCCAGGCCGTCAAAAACCATGCGCGCGTCCGGGTGTTTGCGGCCACCTTGGGGGGGCACGTTCACCACGGTTCCTTCCAGTAGTTTCAGCAGGGCCTGCTGCACGCCTTCGCCGCTCACGTCGCGGGTAATGGAGGGGTTATCGCCTTTGCGGGCAATTTTATCGATTTCGTCAATGTAAACGATGCCGCGCTCGGCGGTGGCCACGTCGTAGTTGGCGGCTTGCAACAGGCGGGTGAGGATGGTTTCCACATCTTCGCCCACGTAACCAGCCTCGGTAAGCACGGTGGCATCGGCAATGCAGAACGGCACGTCCAGCACTTTGGCCAAGGTGCGGGCCAGCAGGGTTTTGCCGGTACCGGTTTCGCCGATCAATAACAAATTGGCTTTTTCTACCTGCACCCCGTCGTCGGTACTTTTTTGGCCAAGGCGTTTGTAATGGTTGTAAACGGCCACGGCCAGGGTCTTTTTGGCCTTGTCTTGCCCGATCACGTATTGGTCCAGGTGGAGTTTGATTTCCGTGGGCCTGAGCCGGTTTTGGATAGGTGGTAGATCAGGCTTTTTCTGCGTCTCCTGCATTAAAATATCATAAGCCTGCACAATGCAGCTATCGCAGATGTGCGCGTCGTCGCCCGAGACTAGGAGGGTTACGCGGCTTTTCGGTTCGCCGCAGAAAGAACATTTTTCGGTGTGTGCCAAAGCTCAAAAAATTGAGTGATGAGGGTTATCAGATTAAAACATCCTTCCCCTCATTAAATTAACGTTAAAAAGTAATTCTACGTGTAAAATTACAGAGAATCAGGCAAAAAACCTAGGCTTAACAATGTTTAGCCATGCCCTACATGCGCTCGTACAAACGGCGGATGTCGGCTCGGGTGATCTTCTGTTGCCAGTCGTACCCGATGGCGTGGTTCCACATGTGGGTCAAGGCCCAGGTTACGTCGATCATTTTCTCAATTTGCGCGTCGGTCCAGTCCTTCGCCAAATTTTGGGGGATGAAGATGTCGTTTTTCTTCACCATTTCGCGGAACTCGCGCACCCCCTCGGGGTAATAATCTTCCAACTGCTCAAAAATGATGCAGTTGGCCAGGCAGTGGCGGGTGCCAAACACATACGACAGTCCGTAGCTGAGCGCGTGGCACACCCCCACCTCCGAATAAGTGAGGCTCAGCCCGCCGAACAGCGAGGCCACCATCAGCTTTTCGTCGTTGTCCGGGTTTTGGCCGTGCTGCGGCCCTAGGTACACCTCGCGGCACAGGTCCATCGCTTTGTAGCCATAGGCTTCGCTGTAAGCGTTTTTAAACTGCCCGGTCATCGACTCCACACAATGGATGTAGGTGTCCATACCGGTGTAAAACCACTGGTTGCGCGGCACGCTGGCGGTCAGTTCGGAGTCGAGCACCACTTGGTCAAACACCGTCCATTGGCACTTGAGGCCCAGCTTTTTCTCCGGGCCGGTGAGCACGGCCGTCATCGACACCTCGGCCCCGGTGCCCGAGATGGTGGGCACTCCGATGTGGTACACGCCCGGCTTTTTGATCAAGTTGAGGCCCTGGTAGTTTTTAGACGGGCCTTCGTTGGTGAGCATGAGGGCCACCGCCTTGGCAATATCCATGATGCTGCCGCCACCAATGCCCACCACGGCCACGGGCAGCCCCTGGCGCAGAATCTCGTCGCGCAGTTGGTCCACTTGCTGGGTGGTGGGTTCGTGGGGGTCCACGTCCACCAGCAGCACCAGGTCGCGCCCCTGGGCGGGCACGCGCGCGCGCAAGGGCTGGTCGGCAAAGTAATTATCCACCAAAAAAACGGCAAACGATTGGCCGTCGGTACGGCGGTCGTCCACCACTTGGCCCAGTTGGGCAAAACTGCCCCGCCCAAAAATGGTGCGGGCAATGCCGGGGGTATTTTTATAAGTAGTCATGGTCATGGATCACCTAAGCCGGATTAGCCGCCAAAATTAGCCCGAAAGCCAATATTTTTGCCCTGCATCACCCAAACCCGCCCATGACGCGCAAGCAACGCCGCCTGGCCCTCCGCGCCACCAAAACCCACAACTACGCCCAAAAAGTGGGGCAAATCCCCGGCGAGATGGTGTACGTGGGCGATAAAGAAGGTAAGCCCACCTCTATCCGGGTCGTGAGCTACGACGAAAAGACCCAGCATTTTACCCATATCGAGGAGCCGGGGCACCTGGCCAATTTTGCCCGCAACCACCGGGTAACCTGGTTTGACGTGGAGGGCGTGTCCGATCTGGCCAAGCTCAAGGCCCTGGCGGAGCATTTCGGTTTCCACCCCCTCATGGCCGAGGACATTGTGAACACCGAACAAATGCCCCGCGTGCAGGAGTACGACAAACACCTGTTTGTGGCCCTGAAAATGCTGGTGGTGGATGCCGCCGACGGCTCCATCGACATCGAGCACGTGAGCGTGGTGCTGGGCGATAACTACCTGATTTCGTTCCAGGAAGACAAGAAAGGCGATGTGTTCGATAACATCCGCGAGCGCATTAAAACCAATAAAGGCCGGGTATGCCGCCTCAATGCCGACTACTTGTGCTTTTTGCTCATCGATGCCGTGGTGGATCATTACTTTTTTGTGTTGGAAAACATTCGCCAGCGGGTCGAGAACCTCGAGGAAGACATGCTCGAGGAACCACAGCGCAACATCGTGAACGACATCGCCCACCTCAAAAAACAGTTCTCGCTCATCCGCAAAATGATTTTCCCGTTGCAAGAAGAACTGGACCGGCTGGTACGCGACGAGTCGGAGTTTATCCAAGCCAGCACTTTGCCTTATTTTAAAGACGTGCTGGACCATTTGCGTAACCTCACCAGTAGTTTCGAATCGTTCCGCGAGATGCTGTACGGCCTGATGGACCTGTACCTCTCCAACCTGAGCCACAGCATGAACGCGGTGATGAAAACCCTCACCGTGATCACCAGTATTTTTATCCCGCTCACTTTTATCGTGGGCGTTTACGGCATGAATTTCAAGCACATGCCCGAACTCAACTGGCCCAACGGCTACTACCTAGCCCTGGGCCTCATGGCGGCCATCGCCACGGGCATGGTGATCTTTATCAAACAGCGCAACTGGTTTTGACGGGACGGCGGCCTGTCGCTTTTTGAGGCAAAAGGCTTTTGAGCGACCCCCACCACGCAACGAGGTCAATTTCTACTGGCCATAAAAAAGCCCTCCCCAATTGCAAAAAAGCCCTAATGGTTTCTAAAACCTCTGGGTATGCCCCAAAACCCGCCCGGCTGGCGTACTTTTGGGGCGTTTAACCATTAGGCACATGTCTTTTTCTCGAATTTACGGGGCCTGGTTCGCGCTCGCTGCTACCCTATTGCTGCTGCTAATCGGGCTAACCAGTTGTGATAAAACCACCGGTTCCGGCGGCGAAACCAAGGTAACCGACCCACCGCTGGTACTGGCCCCGGCCCCCAACTTCAATGCCGATACGGCCTATTGGTTTGTGCAACAGCAAGTTAACTTCGGCCCGCGCGTGCCCAACACGCCCGCCCACCAACAATGCGCCGATTTTCTGCTGGCTTCGCTCCAGCGTTACGGCCTTAAAACCCACAACCAGGCATTCGAGGTGGCTGCCTACAACGGCACCATCTTGCGCTCCCGCAACTTGATCGGTGCCATTAACCCCAACGCCAAAAAGCGCATTTTGCTGTGCGCCCACTGGGACAGCCGCCACGTGGCTGACCATGACAAGGATTCGGCCAACTGGCAAAAGCCCATTTTGGGGGCCAACGACGGCGGCAGCGGCGTGGGCGTGCTCCTGGAAATTGCCCGGTTAATGGCCCCCGACTCGGCCAAGCTCGGCTTCGGGGTCGACTTTATCTTCTTTGACAGCGAGGACCACGGCCAACCCGAGTTTGACCGTTCCGTAAACAACCCCGATAGCTGGTGCCTCGGCTCCAAGCACTGGGCCCAAAACAAGCACGTGCCTGGTTATCAAGGCTTTTACGGCATTTTGCTCGATATGGTGGGCGCGCCCGGGGCCAAATTTTACCAAGAAGGCGTATCGCTCGAGTACGCGCCCAGCATCGTGCAAAAAGTGTGGAACATCGGCCACCAACTGGGCTACGGCGCGTTCTTTATCCGCGAAAGCACCGACGGCATCATCGACGACCACCGGTACATCAACGAAATGGCGGGCATTCCCACCATTGACATCGTGCAGTACCACTCCGCCTCGGGCGGGTTTCACCCTAGCTGGCACACCCAGGGCGATAACATGGATGTGATAGACCGGGCCACGCTCAAGGCCGTGGGCCAAACCGTGCTGCAAACGCTGTACAACGAGACCGCCCCGGCCCAACCCCTCAACTAGCCATGCCCGATTTTTCGCGGCGCTCTACCCAGCCCGAACTGATGGACGACCTGGGCCTAGCCTCGGATGCCCTGCGGCAAAACCTGGAAGAACTGGAAACCATTAACACCCGGCTGGGCGGCTACCAAACCGTGTTTGATGCCCTGGCCTGGCTGTACAGCCAAGGGGTGCTAGACCCGCACCAGCCCGCCTCCCTGCTCGACATTGGCTGCGGGGGCGGCGACACGCTGCGGCAACTCCACCGCTGGGCGGCCCGGCGGCAGCGGCCTCTGCAACTGGCCGGGCTGGACGCTAACACCTTTATGCTCGACTTTGCCCGGCAAAAGGCGGCGGCCTCCCCTACCCTAGCCTTTTACCAAGCTGACGTTTTTGGCCCGGAGTTGGCCCAACACCGGGCCGACGTGCTGCTGTGCAGCCTATTTTGCCACCATTTTACCACCGCCCAACTGGCCGAACTGCTGCCCAAATTGCTCAGCCAGGCAAACAAAGTGTTGATTATCAACGATCTACACCGCCATTGGCTGGCCTATTACAGCATCAAGGCCCTCACCTGGCTGTTCCGCGGCTCGTACTTGGTGCAGCACGATGCCCCGCTGTCGGTACTGCGGGCGTTTAGCCGGGCCGAGTTGGAACAGTTGATGCACCAATGCGGTGTTAGCCGCTACCAGTTGCGCTGGCAGTGGGCCTTCCGCTGGCGGTTGGTGATTTTGAAAAATGGGTGAATGGTGAATAGAGTTTTTGCACCTTGAAAATCAGGCGGTTAATTAAAAACGCTCTTTGTTCACAACCTCCTGCTCATTCCAAAATTGCGTCCCCTCCCCGACGGGGAGGGCCAGGGTGGGGCCAAAAAGGTAGGATTTTTGAACTTAGTAGAAGTTATTAGATAATATGGTGATTTTTATTGCAAAAGCTCATTCTAGCCCAATCGCCTTAGCCCAACCCCTCCCCGTCGGGGAGGGGCTTCCTCCGAATTCAATTAAGATGCTCATTATCAAAACACAACAACTCTAATGGGTGAATGGTGAATGGTGAATGGTGAATGGTGAATGGTGAATGGTGAATGGTGAATGGTGAATGGTGAATGGTGAATGGTGAATGGTGAATGGTGAATTATTTACTATAAATTTAAAAATAATAGGAATAGCCTATTTTATTTTGGCTACTCTTTGGTGGGGAAAAGGCGGTTTTGTCTCCAATACTCCATAAAAAACCCCAAGGATTTTCAAAACCCTTGGGGTTGGGTCAATACCATCCTCGTTATTGCAGGCCGTTGGTTTGGAAAAAGATTTTCATTTGGTTGCTCACAATTTTAGTGAAGCCCTTTACTTCTTCGCCCGTCCAGGCGTTGTTCATTTCGCCGTACTGGCCAAACTTGCTGGCCATGAGGTCGTGCGGGGAGCTAATGCCCTGAATTTGAAAGCGGTACGGGTGCAGCTGCACGGTTACCTTCCCGCTCACGTTTTGCTGGGTGTCGGCCAAAAAGGTCTCGATGTTGCGCATTACCGGCTCCAAGTATTGGCCTTCGTGCAGCAACATGCCGTACCAGTTGGCGAGTTGTTCTTTCCAATACGCCTGCCATTTGGTGAGGGTGTGTTTTTCTAAAGCGTGGTGGGCTTTGATGATGATGAGGGGGGCGGCCGCCTCGAAGCCCACCCGGCCCTTGATCCCGATGATGGTGTCGCCCACGTGGATGTCGCGGCCGATGGCATAGTCGGCAGCCAACTCGTTCAGTTGCTGGATCACGCCCACGGGGCCGCCGTGGCCCTGGCCGTTGAGGGCCACCACTTCGCCACGCTCAAAGGTAAGCTCCACGGTTTGCGGTTCGGTTTGGGCCAGTTGGTGGGGAAACGCCGCCTCGGGCAGGGGCAGGTGCGAAGTGAGGGTTTCCTTGCCGCCCACGCTGGTGCCCCAAATGCCCTGGTTGATGGAATATTGGGCCTTTTCCCAGTTGGCCTCCACGCCGTGTTTTTTCAGGTACTCGATCTCGGCCTCGCGCGAGAGGCGCAGGTCGCGGATGGGGGTGATGATCCCGATCTCGGGAGCCAGGATCTGGAACACCATATCGAACCGCACCTGGTCGTTGCCCGCCCCGGTGCTGCCGTGGGCCACGTATTGCGCGCCCACTTGCTTGGCGTGGCGTACAATGGCCAAGGCCTGGAACATCCGCTCCGCGCTCACCGACAGCGGGTAGGTCTGGTTACGCAGCACGTTGCCGTACACCATAAACCGGATGCAACTGCGGTAGTAGTTCAGGGTTTCGTCGAGCGTGGTGTGGTGGGTTACGCCCAGCCGGTAGGCTTTTTCCTCGATGCTTTGGAGTTCGGCCTGGCTAAAACCGCCCGTTTGCACAATGGCCGAATGGACTTCCATCCCCCGGTCTTCGGTAAGGTACTTGGCGCAGAACGAGGTATCGAGGCCGCCGCTAAAGGCCAGCACTACTTTTGGTTTCATAAGATGGGAGGGAACGAAGGGTGAGGGAGTGATGGGTAAGTGAGTAGGTGAGTGACTGATGGGCAGGTGAGTGAAAATTCAATATTTTATAAAAATTTAAAACAAATACAGACAAAGTCGCTTACGGTTGACCATCCCAAACGGGCATTTTTGGTCGGAGATGTGGGAGATTAAGGTAGAATTGCTCAGGCAAAATTCCGTAAATCTTGGCCAAAGCCTAGCGGTGGGCCAAAAAATGCCGCACGGCGGTTTCAGCCTGCGCGGTGCGGGCGGGGTAACCCCCGCTCACCTCCACAAACGGCCGACTGGTGGCCATCAACTCGGCCTTAAACAGGTCGAACAACGCCTGCCGGGCCTCCGGGCGGTCGCGCTGGCCGTCGGGCTGCCAGGGCACGTCCGGGTGCAGCAGCAGGTAAAAATCGTACCCCCGCCGGGCAATCTCGGCGGGCAACCAGGCAGGAGCTTCACCAAAATAATAACGGGCGTACACCCAATTGGTGAGCAGGTTGGTGTCTAAAAACAGCCAGTCCACGCCGGGGGGCAACTGCGCGGCCAGGGCATCTTCCAGGGCGGCTTGGCCAACGGCCATCGGCTCCAGGTCGGCCAGGGTGGACACCACACCCTGGGCAAAGCGGCCCGTGAGGCGGTTTTGCTGCTCCAGGTAAAACCGGGCGTATTCGGGGGCCCAAATACTGCCAAAAACGGCGGCCAGGTGGCGGGCCAGGGTGGTTTTGCCCGTACTTTCCGGGCCATAAAGCACAATGCGGGCGGGCAACATAAAAGGGCGGCCGGGGCTACCCCGGCGCGGCCCCAAAACTAGGCAGCAAATCTAAATTGATCTAACTAATTGATCTACAATTATTCAATACTGATTTTTAGCGTAAATTACGACTACCCCCGCCCCGGACTTGGCCGATTGTTTAGGGGTATCCCCCCTGGTTAACGCCCGTTTACTTAACTTCGTGGGTGCTTGGCCCGGGCCGGGCCGCTTTACCCATGAGCAGTTACTTAGACCAACTAAACGAGCCGCAACGGCTGGCCGTTACCCATACCGACGGCCCGGTGATGATCATTGCCGGGGCTGGTTCGGGCAAAACCCGCGTGCTTACCTACCGCATCGCCCACCTGATGCAACAGGGGGTGGAGCCTTTCCACATTTTGGCCCTCACGTTTACCAACAAGGCCGCCCGCGAAATGCGCCACCGGATCGAGAAAGTGGTGGGCCAGGAAGCCCGCAACCTCTGGATGGGCACTTTCCACTCCATTTTCGCCAAAATTTTGCGCATCGAGGGCGCGCGCATGGGCTACACCAGCAACTTCACCATTTACGATACCGAAGACAGCCGCTCGGTGATCAAAAACCTGGTGCACGAACTGGGCCTGGACGACAAAGTGTATAAGCCCGCCGCCGTGCAAAACCGGATTTCGTGGGCCAAAAACAAACTGATCAGTTGGCAGGAATACACCGCCAACCCGTTTTACCTGGCCGACGACACCGAAGCCGCCAAGCCCCGCCTGGGCGAATTGTACAAACTGTACGTTTTGCGCTGCTTCAAGGCTAACGCGATGGACTTCGACGACCTGTTGTTTAACATGGACGTACTGCTGCGCGACTTTCCGGAGGTGCTCAACAAGTACCAGCACAAGTTCCGCTACGTGATGGTGGACGAGTTCCAGGACACCAACCAGGCCCAGTACGTGATCACCCGCCGCCTAGCCGGGCGTTTCCAAAACATTTGCGTGGTGGGCGACGACGCGCAGAGCATCTACTCGTTCCGCGGGGCCGACATCCAGAACATCCTCAACTTTGCCAAAGATTACCCCGACCTGTACACCGTAAAACTGGAGCAGAACTACCGCTCCACTCAAAAAATAGTGCAGGTGGCCAACCAAGTAATTGCCAACAACCGCAACCAACTGCCCAAAAGCGTGTGGACGGCCAACGCCGAAGGGCAGTACATCGAGGTGATCAAAGCCGCCACCGACAACGAAGAGGGCCGCCTGGTAACCGTCTCCATTTTTGAGGAGAAAATGAAACACCAGGCCCCCAATACCGATTTTGCGATTTTGTACCGCACCAACGCCCAAAGCCGGGCTTTTGAAGAAGCCCTGCGCAAACAAGGCCTGCGCTACAAAATCTACGGCGGGCTGTCGTTTTACCAGCGCAAGGAGATCAAGGACCTGCTGGGCTACTTCCGCTTTGTTACCAACCAGCGCGACGAGGAGGCCTTCCGCCGCATCATCAACCTGCCGCGCCGGGGCATAGGCGATACCACCGTGAACAAAATTGTGGTAACCGCTGCCGAGGCCGACTTGCCCATTTGGGAAGTGGTGGCCAACGCGGGCCAGCACCTGGGCAAAAACCGGGCCGCCGCCGCCATCGACGATTTTGCCAACCTCATCAAAGAGTTCAAAATCACGATGGAGAAAAAGGATGCCTACGAAGCCGCCCAACACATGGCCCAAAAGTCGGGCCTACTCAAAGAACTTTACGAGGACAAAACCCCCGAAGGCCGCGCCCGTTACGAAAACGTACAGGAATTGCTGAACGCCATCAAAGACTTTACCACCCAAGAACGCGAAGACAAAAGCCTGGGCGCGTTTTTACAAGAAGTGGCCCTGCTCACCAGCGTGGAAGATGCCGACCAAGACGACGACTGCATCACGTTGATGACCATCCACATGGCCAAAGGGCTGGAATTCAAGTATGTATATGTGGTAGGGTTGGAAGAAGACCTCTTCCCGAGCCAGATGATGCTGGCCAGCCGCGACGACCTGGAAGAAGAACGCCGCCTGTTTTACGTAGCCATAACCCGGGCCGAGCAAAAGCTCACCCTCAGCTACGCCTTGCAACGCTACCGGTTTGGTAACCTGCGCCCCTGCGAGCCAAGCCGGTTCTTGGAGGAGGTGGACCAGCGGCACGTGCAGATCAACCGGCTGGGGCGGCCCACCGCCGGGGGCGACGTGTACGGCGTGCCCCAGCCCCGGCCCGAAAGCGGCGGTTACGGCCGGCCTATGACCAACTACGCCAAAAACCTGATCAGCCGCCCGGCCAGCAACCAACCGACGGGCGGGCTGCACAAGGTATCGGCCAACTTTGCGGCCAGCGACCCGGCCAAGCTCCGCGAAGGCCAGCGGGTCGAGCACGCCAAATTCGGCTTTGGCCAAATTAAAAAACTAGACCTGCAAGGAGCCGATAAACGAGCCACCATCCAATTTGACCAGGCCGGGGAAAAAACCCTGCTGCTCAGTTTTGCCAAGCTCATGATCATCGAGGGCTGATGGGCCGCCTCACCAACATCAAGTGCAAAATTTTCTCACAAAAATCAGCCAAAGTTGTCAGATTTTGGTTAAACCAACGACATTTTATCATATTTCATCCGAAAGTTTGCCCATTTCAGCGAAAAATCTACCTTTGCTTACTCTTGATTTTTGGTTGAAAAATGCAAAAAAAGCTACCCCTTTCCGCGCTCTTGGCAATGTTGGCCTTGGTGGCTCAGGCCCAAATCCGCCCCGCGGCCGATTTGGAGTTCTTTTACCCTTTGTGGACGTTGGCCAACCCCACGGCGACTACCACCACCACGCCCACTTATCTGATCGGCGGGTTCCCCCCCCCGCCGGGCTTTGGGCCTAGCCGCTCCCAGGCCGCCTTCGTGAGCAACGTAGCCACTGCCCCTGGCAACCAGCAACTGGCCGAGGCCGAGGACCGCTACATTGACCCGGACAACGAAAGCCTGCAAATGGTGCATACCAGCACCGCCAACTACAACAGTGTTACCAATCCCGCCGACGACGGGGGCTTTGATAACTACATTGAACTGCGGCAGGCCGACTACACCGGTGGCGGGTACAGCTTCCCCGAGTCGGGCACGATTTCCATTTGGGCACAACGGGCCAACTGGGCCAAGGGAGCCAATAAAACCTTTACCGAGGTCATTGTCAACAACGGCCTACCATACGAGGGCGGCGAGCATACGTTCCAAATCGGCTTTGCCCACGGCGACGGCATCAATCCCCCCGGTTTTAGCATTTTTTTCGGGGGCACCAACGCCACCGCGCCTGGTAACCTACTTGCGCCGCTTACTACCAGTACCACCGCGCCCGTTAACGCTACGCCTAACGGGTCTTGGAACCACCTGGTGGTAACTTGGCAACGCTCCGTGGGTCAAACTGTTATCCGTTTGTTCCTCAATGGCGTGCCCATCCCGCTAGCCGAAACCCTCGGCCCGCCGGTTTTGCCGCCCATTGGCGGATTGCCCAGCAATGCTGTCGCGGTGGATAAAGTGATTAGCCCCACCGAACTGCCCGTGGGCGGCACCTGGGCCTGGGGCCTGGGGCGGGCCTTGCGAGGCACCCGCGACGATATGTCGTTTGGCGTATTACGGGACCATTATCCGTTTGATGGCCGCCTGGCCGAGTTCCGCCTCTACCGGCGGGTGATCAACGAATGCGAAGTGGAGTATTTGTACAAAGAAGGCTTGGTAACCGTGTGGACCGGAGCCAAGGACACCAACTGGAACGACCCCGAAAACTGGACGGCTACTACCAGTGCCACGCCGCCGGCCTTCCCCACTCGGGCCGAAAACCCCGGCACCAACTGGGGCACCGAAGTGGGCCGCTTCCGCACGGGTGGCGTGCCCAGCAGCACGGGCGCGCAAACGGTGATCATCCCGCACCAAGGCACCGGCAGCACGGTAACCCGTTTCCCGATAATCCCGACGGGCACCCACGCCCGCATTTACCAATTGCAGTTCGGCAATATTTTCCGGCAAATTACCGTTCTCAACCCAACCGCCCGGGCTACGCTGGAAGTAAACGACCAAGCCTCGCTGCGTACTTCCGCCTTCAACTTTGCCGTAAACCCCTCTTTTGGCACCGCCGGGCTTACCCACCCCTATTTACAATTGACCAACCGGGCCAGTTTTGTGGAAGGCCCTTGTAGTTGGGCCGACAACTCGCTCACTTTCCCCATTATTTGGGAAACTTACGGCCGCTACGTGCGCAACGGCACCCCTAACGGCGGTGTGTACACCGTCCATCCCACCTCGGCCCTGCGTTACAATTACTGGTCATCGCCCGTGCGCGCGCCCGTGGCCGATGCGGTTTTTGCCAACCCCTACCGTTTCCCGGATAACCTGGCGGGCGACCCCAAGGCGATTTTCCGCTATCAGTTTAGTAACCAGCCCAATTACGCTGACTACAACAACCTGTGGCAAGTGCTCAGCCCCACCGATGTGATGAACGTGGGCCAGGGCTACGCCGTGGCGGGGGGCCAGGCCGCCAGCTTTGGCGGGCCATTCAACAACGGGCCTGACAATGCCGCGCCCCTCCAGGTTACGCTCTCCCGCACGGCCAGTGCCAATTTACCCGCCTGGGAGGGCTTTAACTTGGTGGGCAATCCGTTCCCTTCCCCCCTGTCTATCGAGCGGTTTTTGAACGTTACTTATCCCGAGGCCAGTACCACTACCAGCAACCTGGCTAAGCTGAGCAGTGGCACCGGTTTGTACTTTTGGCAAGACGATAACAACAACCTCACCAACCGGGGCAACAGTGCCACCAATACCGACGACTACACCGTGTGTACCCTGGCCGGTTGTACCGGCTCGCCCCAATACGTGGCCGGGAGTGATAACTTTGCCAACGGCACTAACGGGTACATCCCGGTAGCCCAAGGCTTTTTGGTGCGCGCTGCCGCCAATAACAACAT
The DNA here is from genome assembly GCA_025454895.1 of Bernardetiaceae bacterium. Taxonomy (GTDB): domain Bacteria; phylum Bacteroidota; class Bacteroidia; order Cytophagales; family Thermoflexibacteraceae; genus JALONO01. Next base: position 3,777 of record JALONO010000053.1, on the reverse strand, counting down.
CCTGCGGTTCACCAACGCCATGCGCCTTTACAACGGCGGCGGCCGCATTGGCAACGACCGCTTTTTCCGCCCCGAAGCCGACGGGGCCGCCCGCGTGCGGCTGAGCCTGCACGGCCCAACCCAAGCAGCCAATCACCTGCTGCTCACTTTCGGGCCTGGCTGGGGCGAAGGGCTGGACCACGGCTACGATGCCCTCAAGTTAGAAGCCAACCCGGCCTTTGCCTTCTATTCTTTGAGCACGCAGGCGGGGGCACCACTGGCCATCCAAGCCCTGGGCACCCTCAACGGCCCGCAAACCATTGAATTAGGTTTTAACGCCACCCAACCGGGGGCCTACCAACTGCGGTTAGACGAACTGGCCCTACCCGCCGGGGTGGAAGCCCTGCTCCACGATCGGGAACAGCAAACCTACCATCGTCTGGCCACTGGGGCCTATCCGTTTACGCTGACTAAGCCCGGCCGCGACAACGAGCGTTTTACGTTGCTGCTGCGCCCGCCTGCATCCCCGAACGAGGACGACGGTGGCTTGGAAGCCGCGCTGCACCTCTACCCCAGCCCAACCGAAAAGTCGGAGTTCACCTTGCGGCTGGAGGGGCCAACCGATGGCCCCGTACAGGTACGGGTGCTCAACCTGGCTGGCCAGCCAGTGGCTGCGGTAAGCCTCGTGAAAAACCGTTACACCTTCCGGCAAACGGTAGCCTTAACTCCCTTGGCCGCCGGGGTTTACCTGGTGGAAACCCACTTCAACGGCCAGCGCTCTTTACGGCGGTGGCTGAAGCAGTAACCCATTAGTTACCAATGGTTCACAGTTAAAGAAAACCCGCCAAGAGTTTGGAACTTCTGGCGGGTTTTCTCTGGAGGCGTAATACTAAAATGACTTAATAAATCCCTGGCATATTACCCGCACTCGGGTCGGAATTGCGTTCCCTCCCCGACGGCCAGGGGCTATACCTTCTATTTTTGGCGGCTCGGAATAGGCCATTTATATCAACTTGACATGGGCAAAAGCCCAAAACTAGCTTTGCGTCTTAGCGACTTTGCGAGCAATATTTTTGAACGGATCAGCCCTGCCCGACGGACGACCAAAAGCGAATGAGCTTTGGGGGCGAGGAAGTGCGGCCGACCAGGGTGGGCCAAAGAGAGCGGTTTTTGAACGAAATTTCGGGCTTTTGCCCAGTCAAAACCCAATCTACAAGAGATTTATCAAGTCATCGTTGCACAAGCAACAAAAAGCCCCGCCGGGTGGGGCGGGGCCGATTGATTTATGAATTAACCAAACTTAATCCTGATAATCGCGGATCCGGCGGGCGGCCAGTTCCTTGGTGTTTTTTTGCTCTTCCAGTTCCTCGGTCGAGAACACCTTGGCTTCTTGGAAATCGCGGAGGCCGGTACCAGCCGGGATCAAGTGCCCTACGATCACGTTTTCCTTGAGGCCAATGAGGTAGTCGGTTTTGCCCCGGATGGCGGCTTCGCTGAGTACCTTGGTGGTTTCTTGGAACGAGGCAGCCGAAATCCACGACTTAGTGCCCAACGAGGCTTGGGTAATCCCTTGCAAGGTAGGTTTAGATACGGCCGGTTGGGCATCGCGGACTTTTACTTGCTTCAGGTCGCGGCGTTTGAGGCTCGAGTTCTCGTCGCGGAATTTGCGCGAGGTGATGATCATCCCTTTCTTCATACTATCGGAATCGCCCGGATCTACCACCACCTTCTTGTCCAGAATGCCGTCGTTGGCGTCGCGGAAGGTCCACTTATCCACCACGTTGCCAGGCAGGAATATGGTGTCGCCCGCGTCGATGATCTCCACTTTTTGCATCATTTGCCGAACGATTACCTCGATGTGCTTGTCGTTGATTTTTACCCCTTGCAGGCGGTAAACTTCTTGGATTTCGTTCACAAGGTACTCTTGCACGGCCGTCGGGCCTTTGATCGCCAGGATGTCGGCCGGGGTAATGGCCCCGTCAGACAAGGCCATGCCGGCCTTTACGTAGTCGTTTTCTTGCACCAAAATGTGCTTGGACAGCGGCACCATGTACTTCATGCGCACACCCTCTCGCGACTCCACGTAGATTTCCCGGTTACCGCGTTTTACCGCGCCGTAGCTCACCACGCCGTCGATTTCGCTCACCACGGCCGGGTTAGACGGGTTGCGGGCCTCGAACAGTTCGGTTACCCGAGGCAGACCACCCGTGATGTCCCGCATCTTGCCAATCGAGCGCGGGATTTTCACCAGCACCTGACCCGCTTTGATGGTTTGTTTATCTTCCACGGCCAAGTGCGAACCCACGGGCAAGTTACTGCTGGTGTGCTCCCCGGTTTTGTCGTTGATCACCAAAATCGCGGGGTTTTTGGCCTTGTCGCGGGTCTCGATGATCACTTTTTCCCGGTGGCCGGTCTGCTCGTCATACTCTTCTTGGTAGGTGATGCCTTCCTCAATGGCTTCAAACTCAACCCGACCATCGTACTGCGACAGGATGACAGCGTTGAATGGATCCCAACTGCACAATTCTTGGCCTTTTTCTACCAAATCGCCCTCTTTGATTTTCAAGAACGAACCGTAAGGCACGTTGTTGGTGATCAAAGTTTGCCCAGTTTGCGGGTTCACGATGCGGAGTTCGGCGGTACGAGCCATCACCACTTCGATGGGTTCGCCTTCGGTGTTGGTAGTGGTTACCTTGCGCATTTCTTCAAACTCTACCCGGCCCGCAAATTTGGCCGTGATGGTCGAGTCAACGGCAATGTTGGATGCCGCGCCACCTACGTGGAAGGTACGGAGGGTCAACTGCGTGCCCGGCTCGCCGATGGACTGGGCGGCCACTACCCCCACCGCATCGCCGATTTGGGCAATGCGGCCGGTGGCCAGGTTGCGGCCGTAGCACTTGCCGCACACGCCCTGCTTGGTTTCGCAGGTGAGCACCGAGCGGATCTCGATGCCGTCGATGGCTGTTTCGTCGATCTTTTTGGCGATGTCTTCGTCAATTTCTTGGCCGGAAGCCACGATCATCTCGCCCGTAATGGGGTCGAACACATCGTGTACGCTGGTACGGCCCAGCACCCGCTCAGAGAGCTTCTCGATGATATCTTCTTGATCTTTGAGGGCTTCCATGAAAATACCGCGCAGCGTACCGCAATCTTCCTCGTTGATCACCACGTCTTGGGCCACGTCCACCAGGCGGCGGGTCAGGTAGCCCGCGTCGGCGGTTTTCAGGGCGGTGTCGGCCAAACCTTTCCGGGCACCGTGGGTGGAGATGAAGTATTCCACTACGTCCAGCCCTTCTTTGAAGTTGGACAAAATGGGGTTCTCGATGATCTCGCCCACCGAACCTTGGAGGTTTTTCTGGGGCTTAGCCATGAGGCCCCGCATCCCGCCCAGTTGCCGCACCTGCTCGCGCGAGCCGCGCGCACCGGAGTGCATCATCATGTAAATGGGGTTGAAGCCTTGACGGTCTTCCTCCAACTGCTTCAGCAGCACATTGGTGAGGCTGTTGTTAACGCGGGTCCAGATGTCGATAACTTGATTATACCGTTCGTTATCGGTGATTAAACCAGCGTAGTAGTTGTTCCAAACACTATCGACTTCTTTCTTGGCATCGGCAATCAGGGCCTCTTTATTGGCAGGCACCTGTACGTCGCCCAAGCCGATGGAAAGCCCGCCTTTGTAAGCGGTTTGGAAACCAAGGTACTTGATGTCGTCCAAGAACTGGGCGGTGCGGGCCATGCCCACCACCTTGAACACATTAGAAATTACTTGTTGCAGTTTCTTCTTGCTCAGCTCTTCGT
>JALONO010000290.1 GCA_025454895.1 Bernardetiaceae bacterium | reverse complement strand
GAAAAACACCGCCGACACGCTCTTGAGCACCCCGTCCATGCCGTTGGGCGCAAAGGGCACCCAGTTGGCCGGCGTAACGTAAAACACGCCTACCCCAATGACACCCACAATCACCAATAACTTAAACAAAACCAGAAAGTTAGAAGCGTTCCGGGTTTCTTTAATGCCAATATAAACCAGCGCGGTAATGAGTACCGTAATGAGCAAGGCAGGCAAGTCGGCGATCAACTTGAGCGGGCCTAAACTGGGGGCGGTTTGCCAGGCCTGGTAGGCTTCCTGTTGGTACTTTGGCAAGGTGGCCAAGTCAGTGCCTTTGACCAGTTCGGCACTCACTTCGTTAAAGGTGCGGTAGGCCGTTACGTAGTCCATGGTAAAATGGAGGGGCAACTCGAGGTTGAACCCGGCCAGCAACGTCGTAAAATAATCGCTCCAAGAAATGGCCACCGCAATGTTGCCCACCGCGTATTCGATCACCAGGTTCCAACCGATGATCCAGGCCACCAGCTCGCCAAACGAGGCATAGGCATAGGTGTACGCGCTGCCCGACACGGGGATGGACGAGGCAAACTCGGCGTAGCACATGGCCGAGAACCCGCAGGCCACAGCGGTGAAAATATAGAGCGTGATCACGGCCGGGCCGCCGTCGGCACTGGCATTGCCAATGGTGCTGAAAATGCCCGCCCCGATAATGGCCGCAATGCCAAACGCCGTAAGGTCGGTGAGGGTAAGGCTGCGCTTGAGGCCGTTGCCCTCGTCGGCCAGGGCGTGGCCGTCCTCATGGTTGCGCAAAATGTCAGCTATTTGCTTGCGGCGGAAAAGTTGGTTCCACATATCGGGGGCAGGTGGGGTTAAGTTGGGCAAGTCGTTTGGCCAAAAATGAGCAAAATCACCGGGTTATACAAAAAAGCCCCCATCCACAGGGGGCCAACGGCAAAATTTGGGGCCAGTTTATTTAAAACGGGTTGTAAATCTTGGTTGGGTTACAAAATGTAGATGATTGGCTTATTGCGCCAGCCCCGGCGGCTTTCCATAGCAGACCTTGGTGCGGCGCCCGCCGGGGTACGCTACCGCTCCCGTGGGCGGGCGCATGGGGTGGGCACCCCTGCGCACATCCGGCCCTGCACCCACCCCATGCGCCCGCCCACCAGGGGCCCTACCCTGCCCTCTGGTCGCCGGGCGGGGCTAAACGTCGTGCCTGGGAGCTACATTACCCAATATCTTTTTTTGACCTAGATTAAATTTGAGATGGTTGCTCAATAAACATCAAAAAATCACCGATTTAACAAATCAACTAATGCGGCTCCACCCCCGCACCGGGCGGCTAGTGGCCAACTGTTTCTTTAGCACCGCGTGGGCGGGGTCGGCCAGGTCCGGGTCTTGGGCCAATAGTTCTTCCACGGTTTGGCGGGCCGCCTGCAAAATTTTCTGGTCTTGCGAGATGTCGGCCAGGCGCAGGTCCAGCACGCCGCTCTGTTGGGTGCCTTGCAGGTCGCCGGGGCCGCGGAGCTTCAGGTCCACGTCGGCGATCTCGAAGCCGTTGGTGGTGCGCACCATCGTCTCCAGGCGGACTTTGCCCTCTTTGCTCAGTTGGGGCTTGCTCATGAGCAGGCAATAGCTCTGCTCCGCGCCCCGGCCCACGCGCCCGCGCAACTGGTGCAACTGGGCCAGGCCAAACCGTTCGGCGTTCTCGATCACCATCACGCTGGCGTTGGGCACGTTTACCCCCACCTCAATCACCGTAGTGGCCACCATAATGTGGGTTTCGCCCTTCACAAACCGCTGCATTTCAAAGTCTTTGTCCACCGAGCGCATTTTGCCGTGCACAATGCTGACCCGGTAGTTGGGGAACGCCCGGCACACGCTCTCGTAGCCGTCCTCCAGGTTTTTGAGGTCGCTTTTCTCCGATTCCTCGATGAGCGGATAAACCACGTACACCTGGCGGCCCAGGTCGATCTGCTGGCGCATAAACCCGAAGACTTTGAGCCGGTGGCTGTCGTAATAATGGAGGGTTTTGATGGGCTTGCGGCCCGCCGGCAGTTGGTCGATCACCGACACGTCCAGGTCGCCGTAGAGGGTCATGGCCAGGGTACGGGGGATGGGCGTGGCCGTCATCACCAGTACGTGAGGGTACACGTTGGGGTTCTTTTTCCACAGCTTGGCCCGCTGTTCCACCCCAAACCGGTGCTGCTCGTCGATCACGCACAGGCCCAGGTTTTGGAACTGCACGTCGTCTTCAATAAGGGCGTGGGTGCCCACCACAATGTGCAACTCCCCGCTGGAAAGTTTTTCTAAAATCACCCGCCGCTCGCTGGTTTTGGTGCTACCCGTGAGGCGGGCAATGCCCAGGCCCAATCGGTCGGCGTACGCGCGCAGGCCGTGGTAGTGCTGGTCGGCCAAAATTTCGGTGGGGGCCATGAGGCATGCCTGGGCTTGGTTGTCCAGCGCGACCAACATACAAATAAAGGCCACAATGGTTTTGCCGCTGCCCACGTCGCCCTGGAGTAAACGGTTCATCTGGCGGCCCGACTTGAGGTCGGCGTAAATTTCCTTGATCACCCGCTTTTGGGCTTCGGTAAGGGCAAAGGGCAGGTGTCGGTTGTAAAACTCGGTGAGCAAGGCCACCCGGCTAAACACCAGGCCCCGGTAGTTTTGCTTGCGCACCTGCTTGGCCATGAGCATCCGCAACTGGATGAAAAACAGTTCCTCAAATTTGAGGCGGCCCAACGCCCGCTTTAACTGGCCCGCCTCTTTGGGGAAATGGATGCCCCACAACGCCTGGGCGCGGGCGGGCAGCTTGTACTTTTCCAAAATGGCGGCGGGCAGGGTCTCCTCGATCTGTTTGTAACTGATTTCCAAGCAGTTTTTGACCAACACGCCCAGGCCCTTGCTGTCCAGGAACCGCCTTTTCATCTTTTCGGTGGTGTGATAGAGGGGCATGAGGCCGGTTTCGGCGGTTTGGCCCGCCACAAACGGCTCAATTTCGGGGTGGGCTAGGTTAAACCGGCGGCCAAACAACTGGGGCTTGCCAAACACCACGTATTCCTGCCCGTTTTTGAGCTTGGGCTGCACCCACTGAATGCCCTTGAACCACACCAGTTCCACGGTGCCGGTGGCATCTTCCAGTTCGGCACTGAGGCGTTTTTTGCTGCCTTCGCCCAGCAGTTTAAGCTGGCTGATGCGCCCGCGCAACTGCACGTAGGGGTAGTCTTCGGTAATTTCGGCGATGGTGTAAAACCGCGAGCGGTCTTCGTGGCGAAACGGGTAGTGCTCCAGCAAATCGCCGTAAGTAAATACCTGGATTTCAGTATTTAACAACAGCGCACGCTGGGGGCCAACGCCTTTGAGGTACTCGATTTTAGTGGTTAGGATGTTCATTCAACGGCCAATGGGAGACTTGCGCTGCGGCCGCGCAAAGTTGGAACAGACAGGCTTACTTTTTATGCCGCTCGGCTTGGTAGTTGGCAAACATTTTATCGGCCCATTCCTTGGCTTGGCGCAGGCCCGCCTGGGTAAGCTCGTGCAGTTTGGATACCGTGCCCACCTTGTCGTTGCGTTCCACCAGTCGCTGCAGTTCGGCCAACTCGTGGGGTTCCAGGTCGGTGAGCTGCCGCTTGAGCGACTGCGGCCTAGCGGGCGGCGAAGTCAGCCGGGCTATGGCTTCGGCCTTGAGCTGCTCGCGCCGCTCGGCCACGTCGTCCACGAAGCTTTTGGCGGCGGCCAGTTCGCCCCCGGCCACGGCGTGGACCGCCGCCACCGCCTGGGGCAACCGGCCCAGTTCGAGCAACTCGATCACGGCCAATAAGTGTTCGTCGGTTAAGGAGATTTGGCTCATGGGTTCAGCTTTTAGCCAAAATTAAGGCGAGTTGCCCGCCCGCCCGCCAAGGCGGGCAAATTTTTTTGGTGCGATTGTAGAACGTATGCCGAGAAATTGGGATCCTGGGAACCGCTGGCCCAACGCCCGGCGACCGAAAGGCAGGGTGGGGCCCCTGGTGCGTGGGCGGGCGGGGCGGGCGCGGGGTTGCACTGGGGTGGGTGTGCCCGCCCCGCCCGCCCACGCACGGGAGCGATAGCGCACCCTGGAGGGCGCCGCACCGTGGTTGGCTATGAAAACCCACGGCATCCGGCGCCAAAAGCAAAGGATGTGAATGGGGGTGGGGAGGGCCACCGCCGTCAGGATGGGGCCGCTCTGGCCGACGGCCTCAAGCTCGAGCAGGGATTGCCCCAGGGCTTAAATTAATTGCCATTTTATTTGGAAAATTGCCCTTGAACCCCCACCTTAGCCGCGTGGTAGCCCATAGTGCGGCAAACCTTAAACCAGGGCTTGGCGGCCCTTCTGTTCCCGCCCTATTCGTTACTGAAAGCCCGGCTACGGCGGGCAAAACGGGACTTCTTTTTTTACCGGCTTCGGCATTTTAATGATAGTTGGCCAGTTTGGGCCAACCTTTTCGCGCTTTCCCTGGGGCTAACCCCAGGGTGGTGACTATGGTTCTATTCTCTTCTCTTTATGAAAACTTACGACAAACAACATGTGAAAAACATCGTATTGGTCGGCGCGGCCAAAGCGGGCAAAACCACTTTGGCCGAGGCGATGCTGTACGAGGCCGGCATTATCAACCGCCGGGGCACCGTGGAAGAGGGCAATACCGTGTCGGACTTCCACAAAATCGAGCAAGAGCGGGGCAACTCGGTGTATGCCACGCCTTTGCACTTGGATTGGAAGGACTACAAGATCAACGTGATCGATACCCCGGGGCTGGACGAGTTTGTGGGCGAGGTGGTGAGCGCGGTGCGCGTGGCCGATACCTGCGTGGTGCTGCTCAACGCCCAGCACGGGGTGGAGGTGGGCACCGAACTGGCCTGGAACTACATCGACCAGTTCCGCAAGCCTACCATCCTGGTCATCAACCAGTTAGACCACCCCAAGGCCGACTTTGAGGCCGCCCTGGCCAGTGCCAAGCGGAGCTTTGGCCCGGCGGTGGTGGCCGTGCAGTACCCCGTGGAGACTGGGCCGGGCTTCCGGGCCATTATCGACCTGCTCAAAATGACCATGTACCAGTTTGGGCCCCAGGGCGGCAAGCCGGAGAAGCTGCCCATCCCGGCCAGCGAGCGCGAGCGGGCCGACCGCCTGCACAACGAACTGGTGGAAAAGGCCGCTGAGAACGACGAGCAACTGATGGAGCGGTACTTTGCCCAGGGCAACCTGGACGAGGACGAACTGCGCGAGGGCCTGCGGCTGGGCATGTTGCACCACGACGTGTTCCCCGTGTTCTGCCTGGCCGCCAAGGCCGATATGGGCAGCGGCCGGCTCATGGGCTTTATCGATAACGTGGCCCCCAGTGCCTACGAAATGCTGCCCGAGCGCACGCTGGAAGGCCCCACCGTGGCCTGCGAGCCGGGCCAGCCCAC
>JALONO010000052.1 GCA_025454895.1 Bernardetiaceae bacterium | reverse complement strand
GGGTCGCGAAACGACACCACGATGGTGCGGGCCTTAATGTCGGCAATGGCTACGGTTAAGTTGGCGGCCAAATAGTTTTGGAGCCAGTCTTGGCTGTGAATGGTAAAATAATAGTCGCCGGCAGGTAAATCGGGCACGCTCTTGGAGAGGTTGGTGGCCAATTGAAAACGAAAGTGAGGCGTGGCCACGGCTTGCCCAAACCGGTATTCTTGGGTAAAAGTCTCACCTTGGTAATCGTAAGTAAGTTCGTAGCGGGTGGTGTCAATCACCTCCACAAAAAATTGCGTATCGTAAAAATCAGGGTTGAGGATCTCCGGAGCTTCTACCTTAAAGGGATTGTTGAAGAACTTTTCTTCGTACAAAATCCGGCCTTTGCGGTAGTAGGCGATCTCGAGTTGGAGGTTTTTGATCACTTCGTCCAGCACCACTTTGGAACGCAACATTTGCACCTCGCCCAAAAGGTATTCGTTTAGCGTGTTCTCGGTTTTGAAAATCCCCAGGCCCATGCTCGGCTCGGAGCCACTTACCTCCATTTGTAAGGTGCTACCGGCTTCAAAAATCGCTTCGGTGTAGCGCAGGTAAACAAACGAGGTGCCCACGCAAACGGCGAAAATCAGCAGGATCCAGGTCAGGTTTTTCTGCACCACCAGCAGCAACTTGCCCAGGTCGAGCTGGCTGAGCAAGTCGGTATCTTCCTCCTCGCTAAGTTGGAGGGGCTTTCCGTTGGCCTGGCCGTTGGTGTATTTGCCGTTTTCGGAATACATTTAATCAGGTAGAGGGGGACTAGTTGATACGCCCCTTTTAAGTTATGGTTATGGATTGAGACTCCTGATAATAGCCACGGTGCCCACCGTTGAACTAATAATACCCAGCACTGAGAGGATGGGGGCAATCACGCTGTTTACATCGGCCACGCCCTCCCGCCGCCCCAAAGCCCGGCGGGGGGTGATGTAGATAATGTCGTTTGGTTCTACGCGCAAGTTGGCCGCCTGCAGCCCGGCCAAGGTGCTCAAGTCCACGTTTTGTACCACGGGCTTGCTGTCCCAATTTCGGATCACCTTGATCTGGTTAGCCTGCACCCGAAAATCCATGTTCCCAAACGTGGAAACTACTTCCAGCAAGCTCATGTTTTCTTCGGTGAGCGGCACAATCCGGTTGCCGAGGGCGCCCAGTACCGTGGCCCGGCGGTTGGTAATGCGGCTCACCACATAAGGGTTTTCGTACACGCCGCCCACGCCGCCATAGAGTTTAGACAACAAACTGTCCACCTGAAAAAGTTTAAGCCCCTCCAACTTCACCGCGCCCAAAACGGGCAAATAGGCATTGCCATCTTGCTCGATCATGTAATCGCGCAGGATGGAAAATGAGCCAGCCCCGCCCACCGCCCCAATGCCCGGCTGGACGTTGGGGTTGATGTTTTGGTTAGTGCCCTGGGGTGCCCCCAACCGGTTAAACTCGCCGTTAGGGTCGGTAATGCGCTCGCCTTTGTTGGTAAACACCTCGTAAGTAATGCGGTCAAACTTGCGGAGCGAATAATTGGCCTTCGCTTCTTGGATCAAGGCATTGAAGGCGGCGTTGGTGGCCAGGCCCTCCGGGTCTTGGAACAGCACCGAATTGCGGTAACCACCGCACGAGCCGAGGACTTGTAAAACCAGCAGACCGGATATCAACAGAGAGGAAGTACGCATGAGATGCAATTAATTCTAGCAAAATTACAAAAACCTAACCAAACTCAGGCAAAGCGGCCAGTGGTAAGTGGGCAGGCGGTTCGGTTTGGCGTTCAAAATAGCAGTGGGCCAGCCCGTTGGTAATGGCTACATAGCGGGCTTGCAGCACGTGGTTGTAGGTTAGGGCCTGGGCCAATACTTTTTCATTTAGTGGCACTTGCGGGGCTTTGCACTCTACCAGTAAAAACGGCCGCATGGCCCGGTCGTAAGCCACAATGTCGCTGCGGCGGGGCAAGCCGTGGTAGCGCAGGCCGCGCTCTAGGCTCAGCAGCGGTTGGGGGTAGCCCGCTGCCAGTAAATGGTGAATAAAATGTTGCCGCACCCACTCTTCGGGGGTTAGCATCACCCACTTTTGCCGGCAGCGGTCCAAAATGTACCATTTGCCCCCGGCTTGCTTCGTTTGGTGATCAAAAGCGGGCAAGTTCAAAGCAAACATAAGTTGGCCAAAGGCAGATAACTAGAAGCGGTAACGTGGCGGTACAAAGGGGTTGCTACACAAAGAAAAACGAAAAAAAGCCAATTCTTTATTGCCAATAGGTTTATTTTGAGCCACAAAAATCATTTCGCATTCGGGTTAGTATGGACAATCAGTTGGGTAGAATCCTGGTCATTGACGATAACGAAGATATTTTGCTGGCCGCCCGCTTGTTACTCAAAAAAGTGGCTTTGGCCGTGCAAACCGAGCGGGATCCCCGCAAAATCCCTTTTTTGTTGAATACCGAAAAGTATGATGCCATTTTGCTGGACATGAACTTCAGCAAAGACACCACTACGGGCAAAGAGGGCTTTTACTGGCTCGAGCAAATCACCGAGCGCGACCCCCACGTGGCGGTGGTCATGATCACTGCTTACGGCGATGTGGAAATGGCCGTGCGGGCCCTCAAGGCGGGCGCCACCGATTTTGTGTTAAAACCCTGGCAAAACGATAAGCTGGTGGCCACGCTGGAAAACGCCATCCAAACCAAACGGGCCGCCAAAACCCCGGTCGCGGCCAAAAAAGCCAAAGAAGAAACCAAGAAAACCCCCGTCGACAACCCGTTTGCGGGCATCATTGGCACTAGCGAGTCGATGCAAAGCCTGTTTACGATCATCCGCAAGGTGGCCACTACCGATGCCAACATCCTCATCCTGGGCGAAAACGGTACGGGCAAGGAGGTGATTGCCCAGGCCATCCACCAAGCCTCGCACCGCAAAGGCAAGCCCTTTGTAACCGTCGACATGGGGGCCATTACCGAAACCCTGTTCGAGAGCGAACTCTTCGGCCATAAAAAAGGGGCCTTTACCGATGCCAAAGAAGACCGCCCCGGCCGGTTTGAGGCCGCCAACGGGGGCACGCTCTTTTTGGACGAGATTGGCAACCTGCCGCTGCCCATGCAGTCGAAACTGCTGACCGTGCTGCAACGCCGCGAGGTGGTGCGCGTGGGCACTAACCAGCCCATTAGTATCGACATCCGGTTAGTGTGCGCCACCAATATGCCCGTGTACAACATGGTGGATACCAGCGAGTTCCGCCAAGATTTGCTCTACCGGATCAATACCGTTGAACTACACCTGCCCCCCTTACGCGAGCGCGAGGAAGACATTCCACTCCTGGCCGAACATTACATGAAATCGTACTGCGAGCGTTATAAGATGCCCGACAAGGGGCTGGCCCCGGCCACCGTGAGAAAATTGCAGAAATACCATTGGCCCGGCAACGTGCGCGAACTCCAGCACGCCATTGAGCGGGCCGTGATCATGAGCGACGAGGATGACCTACAACCCGGCGATTTCTTGTTCCTCCTCCAAAAAGGCGAAAGTGCCGAGTTTGACCTGACCGACTACAACCTGGAAACGGTGGAAAAAATGGTGATCCAAAAGGCGATCAGCAAACACGCGGGCAATATTTCGCAAGCAGCCAAAGCCCTGGGCCTTACCCGGGCCTCGTTATACCGGCGGTTAGAAAAGCATGGGCTGTAAAACTCGTTTGGTTTTTTGAGAAAAGTGGGGTAACTTTGCCCACTTTCGTGGAATTTTACGATGGGGGCTTGGCCCCTATTTTTATTTAAAATACTTGCACAACCAATTCAAAAGCAAGAGGTTACAATGGAAAATGGAGCATTAATCGAATCGTTCCAGGAATTTGCTAAGACCAAAAGTGTGGACCGCCCCACCATGTTGCGCATATTAGAAGATGTGTTCCGCACCATGATCAAGAAAAAGTATTTGGTGGATGACAATTTCGATGTCATCATCAACCTCGACAAAGGCGACCTGGAAATTTTGCGTTACCGGCAAGTAGTGCCCAACGATGTTGAAGAGTATGACGAGAACTTGCAAATCAAAGAAGCCGATGCCCATAAAATCGACCCCGACTTTAGCGTGGGCGAAGAAGTGGCCGAGAACGTGCGGATCATTGATTTTGGCCGCCGCCTGGTGCAAACCGCCCGCCAAACCCTGATCCAGAAAATCAAGGACTTGGAGAAGGATAACCTGTTCAACAAGTACCGGAACGCCGTGGGCCAAATTGTTACTTGCGAGGTGTACCAAACCCTGCCCAAGGAAACCATTTTGCGCGACAACGAAGGCAACGAATTGGTCATGCCCAAGTCGGAGCAGATATTCAAGGACCGTTACCGCAAAGGTGATTTTGCCACCGCCGTGGTCAAACAAGTAGAAATGGTAAACGGCACGCCCAAAATCATCCTCTCCCGTACCTCGCCCGTGTTTATGGAGCGCCTGTTCGAGCGCGAAGTGCCCGAGGTGTACGACGGCCTGATCACCATCCGCCGGGTGGTGCGCGAGCCGGGCGAACGGGCCAAGGTAGCCGTCGAGTCTTACGACGACCGGATTGACCCCGTAGGTGCCTGCGTAGGCATGAAAGGCTCCCGCATCCATGCGGTGGTGCGCGAGCTGGACAACGAGAACATCGATGTCATCAACTTTACCGACAACACCGAGCTACTCATTGCCCGCTCGCTTAGCCCGGCCAAGGTAACCAGCATTAAAATCGATGAGGCCCGCCAGCGCGCTTCGGTGTTCCTCAAGCGCGACCAAGTATCGCTGGCCATTGGCAAGGGCGGCCAAAACATCAAACTGGCCAGCAAACTAGTTGGCCTGGAAATCGACGTTTTCCGCGACCTTGGCGATGCCGAAGAGGACGAGGAGGACGTGGAACTGACCGAGTTTACCGATGCCATCGACCAGTGGATCATCGAGGAACTACAGAACATCGGCCTGGATACCGCCAAAAGCGTGCTGGCCAAAGGCAAAGACTTTCTGGTAAAACGAACCGACTTGGAAGAAGAAACCGTAGATTTTGTACTGGATATTCTGAAAAAAGAATTCGAGTAGTCCTTGCCAAATAGACTACGCATTGGCAAAACCTGTTGCGCGCTGGCGTGGCAGGTTTTGCTTTTTAAGCGAAGCGGTTAACCGCTAAATCTCTTCTTTTAACTAGTATCTGATTGATTTTAAGTTTTTTACGTCTCAAAGTTGCCGACCGGAAAATAGCCTCGCGCGTGATGTTTAGTTGCCAGGCTTGCTTTAAAACCACTACGCTGACGCCCCCTCTTCCGCATATTTTTCCGCTTTTGTTTAACCACAGTGCAATTATTTTTCGTTGTTTTTTGTTCCAATCTTAGGCCCTAAGTAAAATTTGCCGGGCTGGTTAATAAGTCTTAATTTTGTAGTTAAAGTACTAAACGGAAGCAAAACGATTTTTTGCACTACTCTCAAACGCAGAGACCCCCCAGTATGTCAGAAGTAAAAACGTATAGGCTTGGCCAAGCGGCCCGTAATTTTGGGGTTACCACCACCATGATCTCCGAGTTCATGGCCAAAAAAGGCCATAAGGTGGACAATAATCCCAATACTAAAATTACGGCCGAAGAATACGCCATGGCCGAAAAAGAGTTTGCCGCTTCGGCAGCCGTTAAAAAAGAGGCGTCCAATATCAGTATCGGCAAATCGGTTGGCGAGAATTTCGTGATCAGTTCCGAAAATCAACCGAGCAAGAAGCACGACGACGACGACGATGATTTCGTTACCATCAAAACCAATGTTTTTACCACCGCCCGCAAGGACGAAACGAAAGTGGTAGAGAAAAAGGAACCCGAATCAATCTCTTCGCGGCCCACCGGCCTCAAAGTGCTAGGGAAAATTGACATTAACCCCGTTAAGCCTCCGGTTGAAACTAAGGTTGCGGCCGAGAAAAAGCACCTGGAGGCCCCGGTGGTGGAGAAAAGCCAGCCAGTGGCCAAGGTAGAGCCGGAGGTAATCCTTCCGGTAGCGGAAGTAAAGCCGTCCGTAACCACTCCGCCTGCCGTTGTGCAGGTTTCCGAGCCGCCTAAAACCGTCGTCGAGGCCAAACCTACCGAGCCGCCTGTGGCCGAGAAACAAACCCCGGCGGTTACTCAGGCCCCGGTAAAGCCCGTGGCCCAGCCCGTGGTTCAAAAGGTGGAGGTGCCCCCGGTGGCTCCGCCCCCCGTGAGCAAGCCAGAGGTAAAAACCCCCGTGTTGGAAGAGGCGGAAGCACCCATAGAGGTGATCCGGGCCGAAGCCGAAAAACTGCAAGGGCTTAAAGTGTTGGGTAAAATTGAGTTACCCGTAGATAACGGGCGCAAAAAGTCCGGAGCCGGCTCGGGCGGCAAGCCCGTTACCTCGTCAGACGAGAAAGACAAGAACGGAAAGCGCAAGCGCAAGCGGATCAAAAATGCGGCCAGCGGTGCCACCGTCATCAATGACCCCAATCAAAGAAATGGGGGCCAACAAGTGGGCAGTAGCCAGCAAGGCGGCAACAACAACCAGCGCGGCGGCGTTAATAACAATAACCAGCAGCGCGGGGGCAACAACAATAATAACCAGCGCGGTGGCAATAACAATGCGAACAACCGCCAGCACCCTAACAACCGAGGGGGGCAGCAACGCGGCCCACTGCCTCCGCCCAAAGGAGAGATCACCGACAAGGACATCCAAGACGCCATCAAAAATACCTTGGCCCGCTTAAGTGGGGGCAAGGGGCAGAAAACGGCCGTCAAAAAACAAATCCGCCGCGACAAACGCCAGGCCATCAACGCCAAAATGGAGGCCGATCTGCTCCGTGAGCAGGCCGATGCCAACGTACTTCGCGTAACGGAATTCATCTCGGCCAGCGAACTGGCCAACCTGATGGATGTGCCCGTTAATACCGTGATTGCCAAGTGCTTATCGTTCGGCATGTTCGTGTCCATTAACCAACGGCTGGATGCCGAGGCCATCACCATCATCACCGACGAGTTTGGCTACCAGGTCGAGTTCATTTCGGCCGAAGAAGAGGTGGCGGCCAGCCTAGACGAACAAGAAGACGATCCCGAAGAACTGCAACCCCGTGGCCCCATTGTTACCATCATGGGCCACGTGGACCACGGCAAAACTTCACTTCTTGACTTTATCCGTAACGCCAACGTAGTAAAAGGCGAGGCCGGGGGCATCACCCAGCACATTGGGGCCTACGACGTTACCACCAAAAGTGGCAAGCGGATCGCGTTTTTGGATACGCCTGGCCACGAAGCCTTTACCGCCATGCGCGCGCGCGGGGCCAAACTGACCGACGTGGCCATCATCGTGGTGGCCGCCGACGACGACGTGATGCCCCAAACCGTGGAAGCCATCAACCATGCCCAAGTGGCCGGGGTGCCGATGGTATTCGCGATCAATAAAGTGGACAAGGCCGACGCCAAACCGGAAAAGATCAAAGAGTCGCTGTCAAAGATCAATATTTTGGTTGAAGACTGGGGCGGCAAATACCAGTCGCAAGAAATCTCCGCCAAAAAAGGCTTGGGGATTGACGAACTGCTGGAAAAGGTGCTGCTCGAGGCCGAAATGTTGGAGCTAAAGGCCAACCCTGACAAAAACGCCACCGGCGCGGTTATCGAAGCGTTGCTCGATAAGGGCAAAGGCTACGTGGCCACCGTAATGGTGCAGGGCGGCACCCTCCGCAAAGGCGATATCATTTTGGCCGGGGCGCACTACGGCCGCGTAAAAGCCCTGATGGACCACCGGGGCCAAATGGTGAAACAGGCTGGGCCGGCTACGCCCGTGCAAGTACTGGGCCTTAACGGTGCCCCGCAAGCTGGCGACAAGTTTAACGTAGTGGATAGCGAGCGGGATGCCCGCCAAGTAGCCGAAGAACGCGAACGCTTGCTGCGCGAACAGGGCATCCGGGCTACCAAACGCACCACCTTGAGCGATATTGGTCGCCGCATTGCCCTGGGCAATTTTAAACAGTTGAACATTGTGGTCAAAGGCGACGTGGATGGCTCGGTAGAAGCCCTGTCCGACTCGTTGCTCCGGTTGTCCACCGAAGAAGTGGAGGTGAATATCATCCACAAAGGCGTGGGCCAGATCACCGAGAGCGATGTAACCCTGGCCGCCGCCTCCGATGCCGTGCTGATCGGCTTCCAGGTGCGCCCCTCGGCCAAAGCCCGGGAAATGGCCGAACGCGAGCAGGTGGAAATTAGGATGTACTCCATTATTTACGATGCCATCAACGAGGTGAAAGACGCGATGGAAGGCCTGCTGGCCCCCACCGTTGAAGAACATATTTTGGGCAATGCCGAAGTCCGCGAGGTGTTCCGGATTGCCAAAGTGGGCACTGTAGCCGGTTGCTACGTTACCAATGGCACCATTAAACGTAATGTGCGGGTGCGCGTAGTGCGCGACGGCATCGTGGCCTTTGGCGACAAAGGCGGAGCTGAGATCATGGCCCTTAAACGTTTTAAAGAAGATGCCAGCGAGGTGAAAACTGGTTACGAATGCGGTATTAGCATCAAAGGGTTCAATGACATCCACATGGGCGACATTATCGAGGCCTTTGAGGAACGCGAGATCAAGCGCAAGCTTTAAACAATAGTTTTTTGACTAGATTAAGCCGCCGCTGGGTTTAGCCCAGCGGCGGTTTTTTATTGGCATCCTCGGGCTGGCCCCACTTACGGCAGTTGGAGAGCATAGTTTGGCGGTTGTGAAGTGCCCAGTCTTGCCCTGGAATAGTTGGGCAAGTCCCGGAAATCTACCCTTGCGATATTTG
Source organism: Bernardetiaceae bacterium (assembly GCA_025454895.1). GTDB lineage: Bacteria > Bacteroidota > Bacteroidia > Cytophagales > Thermoflexibacteraceae > JALONO01. Next base: position 8,065 of record JALONO010000052.1, on the reverse strand, counting down.
GCTTGTTTATACATTGTTATAATTAATCTTACTCTCTTAATAAACTGATAATCAACAATTTTGTTAATATAATTTACCTAATCTAGCCTTTTTCTTGCGTAATAAATAACAAGGTACAATCGTTTTTTGACCCAATCAGCCCGAACCTACCCGCAAATCTACCTAGGGTAGCCTCGATTATAACAAAGCAAATCCGCTCTAGCCCAAAAATTGTATTTAAGCAGGTAAAAGTTTAGCATGAACATTTTTTAATGCGTTACTTATCTGCACTTACTAAGGCAATTGTATTGTCTGCCAGCTTGGCTTTACCTGCTTTTGGGCAAGACCAGGCGATGTTCGCCCTCTATGGCCAAAATGAATATTTGGTCAACCCTGCACAAGCGGGCCGGGGCGGGCTTACCGCCCAGTTAGCTTACCGGAGGCAATGGGCCGCCGTGGCCAACGCGCCCGAGACACGGGTGTTCACCTTACAAAACGATCCCCGGCAAAATATGGGCCTGGGCCTACGCCTGCACAGCCAACAAGCGGGGGTGTTTAGCCGCACCGGCGTGCAAGGCACTTATGCCCACCAGGTCAACTTTAACCGGCGGCAGGCCCTGCGGTTTGGGCTTTCGCTGGGGGCTGGGCAAAGCAGCGTGCGGTGGGACGTGCTCACCGCCAGCGATTACGTGGACCCCGCCCTTTACAACCTGGACAACCGCTGGCAGATCAACGCTGGTTTTGGGGCCGTTTACGCCAACCAGGGCTTACAATTGGGGGTGACTTTCCCGCAATTGACCATATTTAGGCAGCAGACCACGGCTACCACCTCTGCCTTTGCCAACTTGGGCCAGGTGGTGGCCACTGCCACTTACGGTTGGCGGGCCAGCGAAACCGTGCTGGTGAAGCCAGCGGTTTTGGCAAGGCTTGGGGCCAACACCTTGCCGCACGGGGTGGGCCGGTTTGATGCCTCGCTCCACGCCGAGTGGAACGACCGCGTGTGGGCAGGGGCATTGTACCGCCATCGTTACGGGGCGGCGGCCAGCCTAGGTTTCCATTTGGGCAAGATGAGTGTGGGCTATGCCTATGAGTTTGCCCTGGGCAATCTGGGCGGCAATACGGCTAATGGTACCCACGAACTTTCGCTGCGGCTAGCCCTGGGCAACCGGGGCCAGCGGCTGGCCCGCCGCCAAGAGCGGGAACGCGCGCGCGAGGAGCAGGAAGCGATGAGCCAGCACCCCGCCGATCAACTGCCGAGGCTTTTGCGTAACTAGCGGCTCAAATGCCCAGCCGGGCTGGCCTAAGCTTACTTTCCCATGGACTTTACGAATATTTTGCGGGTTGATTGCCGGGACGAACCGGGGCTGATCTACAAAATTACGGGCGTGCTTTACCACCACGGCCTCAACATTGTGCGCAACGACGAGTTTGTGGACCGCGCCCACCAGCATTTTTTCTTCCGGGCTGAAGTGGCCCCGCAGCGTGCCGAACCGCCTCAGGCCGAAAAAGTGGTGGCCGGGCTGTGGGGGCTGCTCCCGCACGGGGCCAACATCCAGTTTACCGACCGCCAACCTAAGCGGCTGGTGATTTTGGCCACCAAGGAGCACCACTGCCTCAGCGACCTGTTGCTGCGCCACGAGTTTGGCGAGCTAAACGCCCAAGTGCTGGCCGTGGTGAGCAACCACGCCACGCTAGGCCCGCTGGTGGCCAAGTTTGGGCTGCCCTTCCACTATTTGCCGCACGAGGGGCTGGAACGGGCCGCCCACGAAGCCCAGTTACTGGCTTGTCTAGAGCCTTACCAGCCTGATTACGTGGTGCTAGCCAAGTACATGCGCGTGCTCTCGCCCGAGCTGATGGCCCGTTTTCCGCACCGGATGGTCAACATCCACCACTCGTTTTTGCCCGCTTTTGTGGGGGCCAACCCGTACCGCCAGGCGTTCGAGCGCGGGGTCAAGATCATCGGGGCCACGGCCCACTTCGTGAACGAGCACCTGGACGAAGGCCCCATCATCGGGCAAGACGTGGTGCGGGTGGACCACAGCAAAACCGCCACCGAAATGGCCCAGGCCGGCCGCGACGTGGAAAAAATCGTGCTGGCCAAGGCCCTCAAGCTGGTGTGCGAGGACCGGATTTTCGTGATCGGCAACAAAACGGTGATTTTTGAGTGATTCTCAAAATGACCCAATGATTGCATGATCAAGCGACTTCTCCTTTGATGATCAGGCATTTACAAGAAATGCTTAGGCAATCCGCATTGGATTCTGGGCAAAAAATTCTCGCTTTCGCTTCTTCCATCCGTCGTAAAACAAAGGAGCAAGATCGCAAGCTCCCTTAGCAGGCTGGCCCTATTTCCTCCGGTGGGGGTTTTCGTTGAGGAAGGCCGCCCAGCTTTTGGCCCGCCCGCCGCCGGCCCACTGCTGCTGGTAGGCGTGGCATACGGCCACGGCCAGGGCATCGGTGGCATCGAGCAGGGCGGGCACTTCCTGTAATTTAAACTGGGCAACCAGCATGGCCGCTACTTGCTCTTTGGCGGCGTTACCGTTGCCGGTTACGGACTGTTTTACTTTTTTGGGCGCGTATTCCACAATGGGGATTTGCCGGGCCAGGGCCACGGCCATCGCCACGCCCTGGGCGCGCCCCAGTTTGAGCATGACCTGCACGTTTTTGCCATAAAACGGGGCCTCGAGGGCCATTTCGTCGGGGCAGTACTCTTCCACCAGTTGGCTCATGCGCTCGTGAATTTTGCCCAGCTTCAGCGCGTGGCCGTCATACTGTTTGAGGTGGATCACGCCGTACTGCCGCACCTCGATTTGGCGGCCGCTGAGTTTCACTACCCCGTAGCCCATTACCTGGGTGCCCGGGTCCACGCCCAAGATCACCCGCTCGGTGGGCGATGAGGTGGCAGCGATATTAGACAACAAATGAGGCAAGGCGGCAAGGGCAATGGTGGGCGACAAAGATAGGCCCTTTCGCGGAATGGTGTCAATAAAAAATACCAGAGATCAATTATCTAATATTTTCTGGGAAAAACCGCTTTCATATCCAACCCACTTTGCGGTTACCGCAACCCTCGAACCGCAACAAAAAACCCACCGGGCCAAGCCCGGCGGGTTCCAGCTAAATGTACGCGGTTAATTACTTGGCGTAGAAGCCTTCCTTCTTGAATTTCTGCACCAGCATGGCGTAGAAAATTGCGCGGAACTTGTTTTTGTTGGCACTGCCCAGTTTTTCGCAAACTTCTTTAATGGCTTTGTCTAGCTCGGGGCCGTCGGCTAAGCCCAGCTTGCCAATTAAGTAATTTTTCTTCACCCGCTCCAACTCTGTATTATCCGAGCAAGATACCCGCGAAGAGTCGTTGTTGTAGATAGAAGGGCCTAAGCCTTTGGCTACAGCAGTCAAAAGGGTGTCGTCGATTTTTACGCCTACTTTGTCCAGTTCGGCCTTGTACGAAGCAATAGCCTCATCAAATTTGCTCATGGTTATTTAGTGATTAGTTAATCGAACCAATATTCAGGCTTAAAGTCAATATTTCCAAATGTCGTTCGGCTTTTTTGTTGATTTTTTTAATTTTTCGCTCGTTTTGGCCTCATTTAGGGCCTCTGAGCCGTGATAAAGCTGCTGCGCTCGTTGGTAGCTACGGCTTTTAACCGAACTTAGGCCCTGCTTGTTTTAAACCACCCTAGCCATGAAAACTTTCGGCTTTTTGCTGCTTGCCTGCACCGCCCTCCCCGGTTTGGCCCAGCCCCTGGCCAAGTTCCGCGCCCAACTGATCAGCGATAGCGTGGCCATCGGTTACGGCCTGGCCATTGGCGAGGTGGACGGCGACGGCCGCCCCGATATTTTGCTGGCCGACAAAAAGCAATTTGTTTGGTACCGCAACGGCGACTGGCGGCGCTTTGTCCTGGCCGAAAACCTGACCCAACACGACAACGTGTGCCTGGCCGCCCGCGACTTGGACGGCGACGGCCGGGTCGAGATCGCGGTGGGGGCGCAGTGGAACCCCGCCGAAACGAGCGACACTACCCAGTCGGGCGCGGTGTTTTGGCTGCAACGCCCCGCCGACCCCACTCAGCCCTGGGCCGCCCACCCGCTGCCCGCCGAGCCCACCGTACACCGGATGCGCTGGGTGCGCACCGCCCCCGGCCGGTTTAGTTTGGTGGTGGCCCCCTTGCACGGGCGCGGCAACCGCGACGGGCGCGGCGCGGGCGTGCGCGTGTGGGCCTACGAGCCGCCCACCGGCTGGCCCGCCCAACCCACCGGCCCTTGGGCCCGCCGCCTGGTGGACAGCACCTTGCACATTACCCACAACTTCGATACCGAGGAAACCGAACAAGGCACCAAACTGTACCTGGGCGGGGCCGAAGGGATCAAAATCTTGTTCACTACGGGCAACGGCTGGCAAGCCCAGGGCTGGGTGCAGCAAACCCACGGGGTAAGCGAACTCAAGCGCGGTCCCGCCGGCCAATTTGCCGCCGTGGAGCCTTTTCACGGCAACGTGGTGTCGGTTTGGCAGGCTACCGGAAACGGCTACCGCCGCCAACTCCTCGCCGACGACCTGGCCCAGGGGCACGCCCTGGCCTTTGCCGACCTGCTGGGCCTGGGCCGCCCCCAAGTGGTGGTGGGTTGGCGGCTGCCCAATGGGGGCCGCAAAACTGGCATCCGCCTTTACGAACCTACCGATGAGGGCCTCAACCAATGGCGGCCCTGGCTGGTGGACGAGGGCGGCATGGCCTGCGAGGACCTCCAAATCGCCGACCTCAACGCCGACGGCAAGCTGGATATCGTGGCCGCCGGGCGCGCTACCAACAACCTCAAAATTTACTGGAACCAATAGCGTAATAACAATAAGACTAAATGGCCTGATCAAATGCTTTTTCGGTAGTGTTCAAAAATCACGGATGCCTATTCTTTAAAACTGCGATTTTTAAATAGTTGAAGACGGATTGCTAGCCGATTATTCTCAGTGCCGAGTTTCTCTTCTTGGCCGTCAACTATTTGTAGCATCAGGCTCACGCAATCCCACATTGATTTTAACAAATAACCAAATTATTGATTATCAAATATTTGCAATGAATAAGTAGCTAACCGGGCCTTGATTTGAGCATGAGTAGTTGCTCAAACTTGGTGCTTGCGGTTGGTCATTACGTTTTGCGGGGTCCAGGTTACGGTTTGCTGAAACGCCTGTTTCCGGTGCGGACAAGGCTCCACCGCGCAAAGGGCGCAGCAGGTGGGCACACAAGGGTCGGTATGGATGAACACCTCTACCCGGTTCTCCATTTCCCGGTTAATGATGAGTTCCAGTTGTTTGATCTCTTCGTGGGCTTCTTGCACGCTTAGGTACCAAGGCAAGGTAACGTGGCAATCGATGTGCAGTTGGGGGCCAAACTTGATGATCCGTAAGTTGTGCGCATCGATCCAGGCCGGGCGGCGGTGCTGGTTCAAAATGCCCACCACCCGCTCGATCAACTGGGTATCGGCCTCGTCCATCACCCCGGAAATGGCCTGGCGGAACACCCGCCAGCCCGTGTAGAAAATAAACGCCCCAAAACCGATGGCCAGCACGTTGTCGAGCCAGTAGGCGCGGCCCAGGTACACCGCAAGCAAACCCAGCACTAGCCCGGCACTGCTGTACCCGTCGCTCATGAGGTGCTTGCCGTTGGCCTGCAAGGTGAGCGAATGATGGCGCCCCCCTTGGCGGTGCAAATACCAGCCCATGCCAAAATTAACGGCCCCGGCCACGGCGGTAATGCCCAGGCCCAGGTCTAAGGCCCGTAGCTGGGGTGGGTGCAGCAGGCCCAACCCGGCTTTGGCCACCATAGCCAGCCCGGCGGCCATGATCAGCACGGCCTCGAACCCCGACGAGAGGAACTCGATTTTCCCGTGGCCGTAGGGATGCTCCACGTCGCGCGGTTTGGCGGCCACCCACATGCTGTACAGGGCCATGGCCCCGGCCGCCAAATTGGCGATCGATTCCAGGGCATCGGTAAAAATGGCGTTGGAAGCGGTAATGTAATAGGCGTAAAACTTGAGCAACGTGAGCAACCCGCCCGTCAACAAGGCCAAAATCAGCAATCGGATTTTAAATTTCCAAGCGAGCACGGGCAGGGGAAGCGTTACTAGGCACCGACAAAGGTAGGCCCAATTGCCCGGAATGGTCTGGCCACCCGCCACGGAAAAAAGCGACGACCGGAGCGGCCCATTGGCTCACAATCCGTACTGCCAGGCCTCGATGGTGGCGCGGCTAAGGCTGCAATTGACCCATTCGTTGTCAAACTCAGCCCCTAGCTTGCGATAAAAATCAAGGGCGGGCGTGTTCCAGTCCAGGGCTTGCCACACTACGCCGCTCATGTCTTGTTCCAGGGCTTCGCGCACCACGGCATCCAACAGCAGCTTGCCCAGCCCCTGGCGGCGGTGGCTATCGGTAACAATCAGGTCTTCCAAATAAAGACGGCGGCCCTTCCAGGTGGAGTAGCGGGTGAAATAAAGGGCCAAAGCTACCACCGAACCTTCGGGGGCCTCGGCCACAAAGAACCCGAAGGCGGGTTGCGGCCCAAAACCGTCGCGCAGCATCAACTCGGGGGTGTTGGTTACCTGTTCGGGAGCTTTTTCGTAAACGGCCAGTTCCATAATCAGGTCAAAGGCGGCGGGCAGGTCGGCGGGCGTGCCCCGACGGATGAAATAGGCCATAAAAACGGGTCATTATAAAATCAAGGCTCCTCTAAGTGGCGGCAGCGTACTGATAGCGGTTACCCAAAATGGGAGACGAAAATCTGGTTGAACAATCAGGATAAACTCAAAAGAAAGTGAGAAATGGGCGTTTCTATTTTAAAAATTAGTAATACCGAAGTTAAATTAAAAATGCCGAAATCAAACAATAATTGCGCGTTCCTAATGCTGTAAACGGTTGGTAAACAAGCAGAGCAATCATGCAATCATTAAGTCATTTTAGTCTAATCCAATTAATGCCTCGCTCAATCTAACCTAATGGGCGGTGGGCAAAAAGCCACAGCGGCTGAAACCTAAGAAAGAGCAGGCCGGTCTCCTAGGCCGTCCGCCCTTCGCGTCAATCGATCAAAAGCTGGATAATGGCCAGGTCGTCCACCGGCTCGAGCTGGCGGCTATTGCGCAGCAGGGTCAACTTGCGGTTGAGCAGATCGTCAGGGCCGGGCAGTTCACGGTTTTTGAGCAGGTACTCCACGGGGGCCATCACCGAGGCCGTCTCGCCTGGCTCGGTGGGCCGGAAGCTAAAAATGCCGTCGGTGGCAATGCTCACCTGGGCCGGGTTCTCGATGGTAAACGTATTTTGGTACAAATAACTTTGCAGGCCTTCTTCCGGGTCTTGCAGGTGGTAGGCCGGGTAGTCAGGCACGTTGTCCTGGTCGATCTGGTAAATCTGGTTATCGAAGCAAATGGCCCCGTCGCCCAGGGCGGCAATATGGGCCTGCTGGTGGGCCTGGCTGTACACCAGCAGCATGAGGGTAGCCAGTAACTCGTTGGTTTCCAAGCCCAACTGGGTTTGGGCAGCCCGCAATTCTTCCATAAACTGGCCTAGCACCTGATTCGCCAGTGAGCTTGCAAGTGAGCGTAGAGGCCAAGTGCGGGTCGCGCCCGCCCGAGCACCCGTCTGACACGACCCCGACAAACAGCCCCTCGCCCAGGTTGAGCGTCAGCAAAAAATCGCCACAAAAGTCGGGGTGTTGCTGGCCTTTGTGCAAGGCGGTGTAAATTTTCATTGTGTTTAGTGAGAAAATCATTTGCGGACGATCACCGGCCGCTTGGTAGGTGGAGGGGGCGTATCTTGGCTATCGGCAGTGGGCGGAGGGGCGGGCGGCGGCAATGGGTACCGCCGCCTTATCTGATTGATCAAAAAAAGTTTCTGGGCCGTAAAACTATCGGGGTGCATCAGGTCAAACAATTGCCCAAACTCGGCAAAGCGCGCTGGCTCATCGGCTTTGAACCGCTCTGGATTGATTTTTTTCTTTCGCAAATATTCCTCAAAATCAAGCATTTAACTTACCTAATGGATTAAGCGCGGTAAGTTTTGAATTTATTTTCGCAAATCCAAATGTTTAAGTGGCGGCGGCGT
>JALONO010000289.1 GCA_025454895.1 Bernardetiaceae bacterium | reverse complement strand
GTTTGTGGGCATGATGACCAAGGAGGTGACCGTGGGCACCCAAACGGTGGTGGACGTGGCACTAGACCCCGATGTCAAGACCATTGGCGAGGTGGTGGTAGTGGGCTACGGCACGCAGGAAAAGAAGGAGATCACGGGGGCCATTGCCTCGGTGGGCACCAAAGAAATTACCAAAGTGCCCGTGCCGGGGCTGGACCAAGCCTTGCAGGGCCAGGTGGCGGGCCTGCAAATTAGCCAGAGCAACGGGGCCCCCGGTGGCAACACGAACATCCTCATCCGGGGCATTGGCTCCATTTCGGGGGGCAACGAGCCGCTGTTCGTCATCGATGGCTACCCGGTAACCAACTCTGGCATCGGCAACCCGCTCAACACCATCAACCCCAACGACATCGAGACCATCGATGTGCTCAAAGACGCTTCGGCCACGGCTATCTACGGCTCCCGGGGGTCCAACGGGGTCATCATGATCACCACCAAGCGCGGCAAAGCGGGCAAAACCCGGATCGAGGTGGATGTGTACACCGGCCTGCAACAGGTGACCAAAAAGCTGAAGCTGATGAACGCCCAGGAGTTTGCTCAGTTTGTGATCGACGGGCGCAACAACGGCTACCTGGACAACAACCCCACCGCCAGCATTACCGACCCCAACTCGCGCCGGGGAAATTCTTTCCAGATCCCCACGATTTTGCAGGGCGACCTGGCCCAACTGCCCAATTATGACTGGCAGGACGCGATTTTCCGCACCGCCCCGATCCAGAACTACCAAATCTCGGCCTCGGGCGGGAACGAAAACTTCCGCTATGCCGTTTCGGGCGGGTATTTTAACCAGCAGGGCATCGTGATCAGCTCGGGCTTGGAGCGGTACAGCTTTAGGGCCAACCTGGACGGCAAGTTGAGCAAGAAAATGAGCTTTGGCATCACCATGTTGCCCAGTTTCACCATCCAAGACGACGTGGAGGCCATTGGCCACTCCAACGACGCGGTGGTGCAAGCGGCCATTGCCATGCCCCCCTACCTGCCCATTTACCAGCCCGACGGCAGCTACACCATTACCAACCAACCCACCGAGGGCGACATCGCCTACCCGCACCCGGTGCAACTGGCCAACGAACTGCTGCTCACCGGCACCCAGTTCCGCTTTTTTGGCAATGCCTACGCCGAGTACGAAATCTTGAAGGACCTGAAACTGCGCGCCACCATCGGTACCGACCTCAACTATGCCAAAAGCCGCCGGTTCCAGCCCTCGACCATTAACCCGGCCAACATCCAAACCAACGCCCAGGCCACCAACAACGAGTCGAACAACTGGCTCAACGAGAACACCCTGACCTACCGCAAGGTGCTGGGCGGCCACGCTCTCGACGTGGTGGCGGGTTTCACGGCCCAAAAGGCGTACACCAACATCCTCAACGCCTCGGCCAACCGTTTCCCCGACAACCTGCTCACCAACATTAACGGGGGCCTGGTGGCCAGCGGGGGCGAGAACATCACGATCCACAACATGATCTCGTACCTGGGCCGGGTCAACTATGCCTACAAAGACAAGTACCTGCTCACCGCCACCATCCGCCGCGACGGCTCGTCGCGCTTTGGCTCGGCCAACCAGTGGGGCACGTTCCCCTCGTTCTCGGTCGGCTGGCGGGTGTCGGAGGAGCCGTTCATGAAAAACGTGAAGTTCATGACCGACCTAAAACTGCGGGCCAGCTACGGCCTCACGGGCAACAACGCCATTGGCGATTACCGGGCCATTGGCCAACTGGCCAACCTCAACTACAACCTGGGCAATGCCCTCATTTCGGGCGTGGGCCGGTCGTCGTTCACCAACCCCATATTGGGCTGGGAGTCGATGGTGCAAACCGACATCGGGGTCGATTTTGCCCTGTTCAACAGCCGCCTGAGCGTAGTGGCCGACTACTACGACAAGCGCAACACCGATATGCTCTTTGTCATCCAAACTCCGGCCGCCACCGGCCTCACCGGGGCACTGGTAAACCTGGGCGAGGTACAAAACCGGGGCGTGGAACTGTCGCTGGTGAGCCGCAACCTGGTCAAAGAGTTCCAGTGGACTACCAACTTCAACATCACCTTTAACCAAAACAAGGTGCTGGCCATGAGCAACGAGGCCGAGCGGATTTTCAGCGCGGCCCTGGGCCGGCCGGCCTACGCCGTTACCCAGGTGGGCGACCCCATCGGCAGCTTTTTTGGCCGCCGGTTCCTGGGCGTGTTCCGCACCAACGAGGAGGCCACCGCCTACGGCAAACAGCCCGTGGCCCGGGCCGGGGACTTTAAGTGGGAAGACGTGAACAACGACGGCCGCATCGACGACAACGACCGGGTGGTGCTGGGCAGCCCTCATCCCCGCTACTTTTTGGGCCTTACCAACTCGTTTTCTTGGAAAGGTTTCAGCCTCGATATCATGATGAACGGCATGTTTGGTCAAAAAATCTTCAACCAAACCTTCTCCATCAACAACTCGGGGGTGCAAAACCAACTCCAAGAGGTGTTCGAGGGCCGCTTTGTTTCGCCCGAGCAGCCCGGCAACGGCCGCTACGGCCGCAGTATCCGGGGCGGGCGCAACAACAACGTAGTGCTGAGCGATGCCTTCATTTTTGACGGCTCGTTCCTGCGCGTGCGCAACGTAACCCTGGCCTACAACCTGCCCGCCACCCTCACCAACCGCTGGAAGATGAACACCGTGCGGGTGTACACCACGGCCACCAACCTGTTCACCTTTACCAATTACAACGGGTTCGACCCCGAAGTGAGCGGCTCGGGCGACGATGTGCGGGCGGCAGGCCTCGACTTTGGCACCTACCCGCAGGCGCGCACGTTCACCCTGGGCGTGAGTGCCAGTTTCTAGCCGGGGCACCAGCCAACTTATTGTTTGTCAATCATTCAACAGTTAATTTTTTATTTTCCTGAAAATGAAAATCAAGATATTCATCGCGGCCCTGGCCCTGTTTGGGAGCACCGCGTGCAACCAAAGCTTTTTGGACCAAGTGCCACTTTCGCAACGGAGCGAAGCCAATTTTTACCAAACCACGGCCGATTTTAACAATGCCGTGATTGGCCTGTACGCCACCCTGAGGAACGGGGGGCTGTATGGCCCGGGCAATGGTTCGCTGTTCTCCATGAGTGAGATCAGCACCGACAATACCGACCTGGGCACCACCCGGGTGCCGCTCCTGATCGGGCTTTTTGAAATCGACGACTACCTGGTAACCATCAGCAACACGGTGGTAACTTCGTGCTGGATCGGCCATTACCAGGGCGTGGCCCGCACCAATGCCATCTTGGACCGGCTGCCCACGGCCAACGTCCCGCAGGCCAGCAAAGACCGTTTCGAGGGCGAGGCCAAGTTTATGCGGGCGTTGTTTTATTTCAACCTGGTGCGTTTTTTTGGCGATGTGCAGTTGGTAACCAAGGAAATTACCTCGCCTTACGGGGCCAACGACCTGCCCCGCTCGCTCGCCGCCCAGGTGTATGAGCTGATCCTGAGCGACTTGCGCGCCGCCGAGGAGAAACTGCCCGCCACCATCCCGGCGGGCGAAGCTGGCCGGGCCTCGCGCTGGGCCGCCAAAACCCTGCTGGGCAAGGTACTGCTCACCCAGCGCCAGTTTGCCCCGGCCGCCGCCAAGCTAAAGGAGGTGATCGATGCCCGGGCGCATGACCTGCTGCCCAGCTACGCGGCGGTTTTTGCCCACACCACCTCGTTTGTGGCCAACCGCGAGGTCATTTTTGCGGTGCAGAACCTGTCGGGCCAAATTGGCCAGGGTGGCAACATGTGGTCTGAGTGGGCCCCGTTCAATGCGGGCATTCCGCTGCTGGGCGTGGGCGGCGGCACGGGCAACGGCTTCAACCGCCCCACCGCCGACATGGAGCGGGCCTACGAGCCGGGCGACCTGCGCAAAGAGGCCTCCATGCTCACCTCGTACCGCAACGCGGCCGGGGCGGTGGTCAGTGCCAACTACGTGGTCAAGTTCCGCCAGCAGGGGGCCTTGGCGGGCGACTCGGACGTGGACTTCCCCATTTTGCGCTATGCCGACGTGCTGCTCATGTATGCCGAGGCCATGAACGAAACCGGGCAAACCGCCGAGGCGGCCACCCTTCTGAACCAAGTGCGCCGCCGGGCCGGCCTGGCCGACCTTACCAGCCTCGGCCAAGCCGAAATGCGCCTGGCCCTGGAGCAAGAGCGCCGGGTAGAACTGGCGTTCGAGAACCACCGCTGGTTCGACCTGGTCCGCACCGAGCGCTTTTTGCCCGTGCTCAACGGCAAGGGGCTGCGCGCCCAGGCGTTCCACCGGTTCTACCCCATTCCGCAGCGCGAGATTGACCTCAACCGGGCGTTGACCCAGAACCAGGGCTACTAACCGAACGAGGTTTTAAGAAACAAACATCCAACAAACTTCCCTCCCGACTTTGACAGCACCGCGATCTTTTGTCCATTTTCAATCGATGTGCCGAGAAACCCCTGCCCACCCGACAACCCCGATGAGAGTTTGGGGAAGGAAAGTGTGGCAGGGGCGAGGAGGAAACGGTGGGAAGGTGAAGATTTTTTAGTTAATTGATTTCCATACCCAAACAAACTTCTCCTGCTTGAAAACGCTCGACTATACCGCCGTAGGCGTGTACATGGCCCTGATGGTGGTCGTGGGCTTGTCGCTGGGGCGGCAGGT
>JALONO010000288.1 GCA_025454895.1 Bernardetiaceae bacterium | reverse complement strand
CAACGCCCCCGAGGCCGATTTGGCGGTAGTTTGGGCCAAAAACGAGGAAGGCCGCATCCACGGCCTCATCGTGGAGCGCGGCATGGCGGGCTTCAGCACTCCCGAAACCCACAACAAATGGTCGCTGCGGGCCAGTTGCACCGGCGAGCTAGTGTTCGATAACGTGCGGGTGCCCAAGGCCAACCTGCTGCCCGGCAAAAGCGGCCTGGGCGCGCCCATGATGTGCCTCGACAGTGCCCGCTACGGCATAGCCTGGGGGGCCATCGGCGCGGCCATGGACTGCTACGAGACCGCCCGCCGCTATTCCATCGAGCGCATCCAGTTCGGCAAGCCCATCGGCGGGTTCCAGTTGCAGCAAAAGAAACTGGCCGAAATGCTCACCGAAATCACCAAGGCCCAACTGGTCAACTGGCGGCTGGGCGTGCTCAAAAACGAGGGCAGAGCCACCACCGCCCAAATCTCGATGGGTACCCCATCATGCGCCACATGATGAACCTCGAGTCGGTGGTTACCTACGAGGGCACGCACGACATCCACCTGCTCATCCTGGGCAAGGAAATTACGGGTATCCAGGCGTTTGCTTAATTAAATGACTGAATGATTGCCTGACCAAGTGATTTTTTTACTTGGTTATCAATCATTTACAAGATAAGAAGTAGGCAGTCTAAATTTGATTGTAGGGTAATCCTGTCTGGCATTCTCACCTAAAAAAGCGGCTCACATTTGCTCTAGCTAGACCAAGGCCCGAAAACCCTACCAGTGGGCGATAGCCCCTGGGAGTGGTGGAGGGCGGGCGTTCATTGGCCACCAGGGCGGGCACAAGGCCCGCCCCTACCAGCCGCAAGCAACTTCCTCACCTCCGGGTAAACGGAAACTCCAGCGGCTCGTCGCCCAAGGTAATTTTGTTATGGGTGAGGTTAAACTGCATGTTCACTGGCGCGCCCTGGGTATTGCTGTAACTGATGAGCGTGGTGGTTTGGAAGGGTAACAACACCCCGTTGGCCTCGGCAAAGGCAGCGTAATTAGCCTCCACCCGGTTGCCGGAGCGGGCCGCCGTGGCCTGTAAACGCATCAGCTTAGACGTGAGGCGATTTAAATAAGCCAAAAACCGCACTTGACTTTGGTCGTGCTGGGCCAGCAGTTGATCCGGTTCGAGGGGCTGCAACCGGGCCGAGTCGGGCAGCACAAAGGGCAAGTTGCCCACAATGGCAGCCTGGGCCAGGGCAAAGTCGACCTGGATGCCCAACCCGCGCGATACCGAGTCGAGGCCCAGGGCCACTTGGTCGCGGTTCATCTTGTCGATGATCAGGAGCGAGTCGGTCGTGATCATCACCCGCAGGCCCTCGATGCTGAGCACCCGCACCGACAGCCAAATTAGGCTGTCCTTCTTCATCCGCAAATCGAAGGAGGCATTTTGCTCCGACCGTTCATTTTTGAAGTAGAGCTTGCCCTTGGATGACCAATAGTTAAAATTGGCCTGCCCCGCCCGCTGCAACTCGGTCAGGGGCAGGGTAGCCACCGTTTTGGCCGGGGTTTTGGCCGGGCCGTTGGTGGGCAAGGTGGACACCAGCGTTTTTTTACAGGCCGCTGCGGCCAGCAAGCAAGCGGCCCCCACCATTAACCGATTGATCCAGCGCATGTTGATCGGGATTGATTGAGGGTGCAAGATAGTGAGTAGTTTCCCGAAACCCTTCACCGAGGTGAGGGCCAGGCCGGGCAAACTTGGTGGCTACCGCGCGCCCACCTTTTACCCAAAGCGGAAGTGCCAATGGCCTTTGGTCTGCTAGGTCGCCTCACGGCAATATCCCCCGTTTACTCCACGTCCTTGGCCCAGTTCATAGTCCGGCGCACGGCCTGGCTCCAGCCGCGATACAGTTTGTCGGCCTCAAAGCCGCTGATCTGGGGGCGGAAGGCCCGATCCAGTTTCCAGAGGTGGGCCACCTGGTCTTTAGTCCAGATGCCCGCGCCGATGCCCGCCAAAAAGGCCGCACCCCGGGCGGTGCTCTCGATAATTTGGGGCCGCTGCACTTCTACCCCCAAAATATCGGCCTGGAACTGCATAACGAGGTTGTTGGCGGCGGCCCCGCCGTCCACTCGCAGGTTTTGGAGTTGCAAGCCGGCCTCTTGTTGCATGGTTTGCAGCACGTCGCGGGTTTGGTAAGCCAGGGCCTCCAGGGTGGCGCGGATGAGGTGGTTTTTGGTGGTGCCCCCCGTGAGGCCGAAAATGGCCCCGCGCGCGTACATGTCCCAGTGGGGCGTGCCCAGGCCCGCGAAGGCGGGCACTACGTACACCCCGCCCGAGTCGGGCACTTTTTGGGCAAAGTACTCGCTATCGGCGGTGCTGTCGAGCAGCCGCAAGCCGTCGCGCAGCCACTGCACGGCCGCCCCGGCAATGAACACACTGCCCTCCAGGGCGTATTCAACCTTGCCGCCCAGGCCCCAGGCAATGGTACTGAGCAAGCCCGCCCGCGACTTGACCAGCCGCTCGCCGGTGTGACCCAGCATAAAACAGCCGGTACCGTAGGTGTTTTTGGCCGAGCCGGGGCTAAAACAGGCTTGGCCAAACAGGGCCGCCTGCTGGTCGCCCGCCAGCCCGGTAATTGGGATTTCCCGCCCGTCGAACAATTTCCCGTCGGTGGCTTCGAACGAACCGCTGCTGGGCCGCACCTCGGGCAGCAGGTTGCGGGGAATGTCGAGGGCTTGCAAAATGGTAGCGTCCCAGTCCAAAGTACGGATGTTGTACAGCATGGTGCGGGAGGCATTGGAGTAGTCAGTGGCGTGGAGCCAGCCCCCGGTGAGTTTCCACACCAACCAGGTGTCGATGGTGCCGAACAGCAGGTCGCCCGCTTCGGCCTTGGCCCGGGCCTCGGGCACGTTGGCCAGCAGCCATTGCAGCTTGGTGGCCGAAAAATAGGCATCGATCACCAAGCCGGTGTTTTCGCGCACGTAGTCGGCCAGGCCCTCGGTGCGTTTCAACCGCTCGCAGGCTTCGGCGGTGCGGCGGTCTTGCCACACAATGGCGTTGTGGACGGGTTCGCCGGTGCGTTTGTCCCACAACACGGTGGTTTCGCGCTGGTTGGTGATGCCAATGGCGGCAATGTCGGCAAAGGTGAGCAGCGCGGTCTGCACGGCTTCCTTCATGGTTTGCCATTGGGTGTGCCAAATTTCCAGGGCGTTGTGCTCCACCCAGCCCGGCTGCGGGTAAATTTGGGTGAGTTCGCGCTGGGCCATGCTCACTTGCCGCCCGTTTTCGTTGAACACGATGCTACGGCAACTGGTGGTGCCTTGGTCGAGCGTGAGGATGTATTTCATAGGCAATGAAAAGGGGATGAGACTACCTCCACTTCCGCCCGCCTTTAAAACGGCAGGTCGTCGGCCGCTGCGGCCTCGCTGGGGAAGCTAAACCCGCTCGTGTCTTGGTTAAACGGATCCGGCTCGTCTTTACCAGCGGCGGCCCCGGCACTCTCGACTTTCCAAGCTTCCAGGTTGGTAAAATAGGTGGTTTCGTTGCCCTTGGTGTAAGGGCGGCCCCGCAGCGAGAAGAATGCCTTCACGTCTTGGCCCACCTCAAACTCGTCGAGCAGGCTGCACTTGTCTTGCGTGAGCTGAAACTTGACCGACTCGCTGTACGCCCCGTTGGGGATCTCGAGCACAAACTCCCGCTTGCGGAATTTCTCGGTTACTTGTTGGGTATTGTATTTGACAATTAACTTGCCTTTTACTTCAAAGTTCATGGGCAATGCATTAAAAATCGGATGAGCGGCAATGTTACTACATATCTCCTAAAATTGATGATAAAATATTGAATGGTAATCGTTTAACTCGCCCATTTTGCAACCGTTCCCGGCGCGTTTGCCGGGCTAGCGGCCACCCTTGGCCCAGCGGTGCATTACATCAACCAAAACCCGCTTAATTTTCCTGCATGAATGCCGCTTACTTCATCGCCCGTCGTTATTTATTTTCTAAAAAGAAGAAGAACTTCATCAACATCATCTCCATCATTGCCGTGGTGGGCGTGGCGGTGGGCACGGCAGCCCTCATCATAGTACTGTCGGTGTTCAACGGCCTGCGCGAGCTTACGGTAGGGCTGTACACGGCCTACCACCCGCAAATCCAGATCACGCCCGCCGAAGACAAATCGTTTGAAGTTACCGACAGCCTGCGGGCCGTTTTGCGGGGCATCGCGGGCGTGGCCGCCGTTACCGAGGTGATCGAGGACAACGCCCTGCTCCGCTACGACGACGTGCAAATGGCCGTGAACGTGAAAGGCGTGAGCGAGAACTTTGCCCAACAGTACGACATGGGCAGTAAGCTCGTGGGCGGCGAGTTCGCCCTCTGGCGCGACAGCGTGCCCCAGGCCCTGATGGGTATTGGCGTACAAGCCCAGCTTTCTATTGATTTAGAAGATGACATGGTGGCGATGGTATTTTGGTATCCGCGCAAGCGGGCCAAAGTCAACCTCACCGACCCCAGCCAATCGTTTAACCGCGAGCCGATTATGCCCGGCGGCGTGCTGGCCATCGAGCAGCAATTTGACAATAACCTGGTGCTGGTGCCCCTGGCCTGGGCCAACCAACTGATGGGCTACGGCACCCGGCGCACCTCGTTGGAGATCAGCACCACCGGCCCCGACCAGGTCGCCTCCGTTCAGGCGACCCTCCAGGCCCGGCTCGGCCCGGCTTACCTAGTGCGCAACAGCAACGAACAGCAGGCCAGCATCTTGCGCGCCGTGGAACTGGAAAAACTGTTTGCTTACATCACCCTGTCGTTCATTGTGGCGGTGGCCTCGTTCAACATCTTTTTTTCCCTCACTATGCTCGTGATCGAGAAACAGCATGACATTGCCGTGCTGTTTGCCATGGGCGCGGGGCGGCGGCTCATCCGGCGCATCTTCCTGGCCGAAGGGCTGCTCATTGCCGTGGGCGGCACCGTGATTGGGCTGGTGGTGGGCTTTGCAGCGGTATTTTTGCAAGCCCAGTTCGGGCTGGTGGGCCTGGGCACCCAGTCGCACGTGGTGCAGTCGTACCCGGTCAAGTTAGTGGGGCTCGACTTCGTTTATGTGAGCATCACCGTGCTGGCCATCACTTTTTTATCGATGCTATTACCCGCCCGCAACGCCGCCAAGGTAGAACTCGCGGGCACGTTGTAGCGGCTTGTTATTCGCCAATTTTTGCTGGATAA
>JALONO010000287.1 GCA_025454895.1 Bernardetiaceae bacterium | reverse complement strand
AATGAGGGCTAATAAAAAAGCGGACGATTACCCGCCCGCTTTTTCATCCAAAATAAGGAGCTTACTTTTTCTTGGCGGCCGTTTTTTTTGGCGCAACCTCTTGCTTCTCCTCGTTTTTCTTGTCCTGGATCTGCTCGCGGATATTTTGGGCCAGCACTTTTAACTCTTGCATGCCCTGGCGCACCCGGGTGCCCGCCGCTTGGTTTTCTTTTTCGTAGAATTTAGTGAAATCTGCCTCAAGCGAAGCGATCAGTTGTTGGATTTCGGCAAACCGATTCGTCATGACTTTTAATTTAATGGTGGAATGAGTAACAAAAAAAGTGAATTACCAAAAAGCGCGGGTTACGCCTTGATGGCCGAAAAGAAGTGAGAGGGGAAGGGGCTATGGCCCGAAATTAGGGTTTTTGACCCAAAATCACTCTAAAAGCGTTAATTTTTCAGTTAAAACGCCCAAAAAAACCTCCCAGGTTCCAAGATCGGTAGCCGGGAGGTGCGAAAGGTCGTTTAAAATCTACTGGGTGCTTAGGCCGCCATGGTCAGTTCGGCGTTGGCATACACGCCGCTTTGGAGTTTAACGGCAATGCTCTCGAAGGCCGAGATGGTCTCTTGCACGTCGGTCATGGTGTGGCTGGCCGTGGGGATGAGGCGGAGCATGATCACGTCCTTGGGCACCACGGGGTAAATCACCACCGAGCAGAAAATGTGGTGGTTTTCGCGGAGGTCGATAATGAGGTTGCCCGCCTCGTTGGTGCCGCCCTTGAGGAACACCGGGGTTACCGGCGACTCGGTTTTGCCCAGGTCGAAACCTTTGGCCCGCAGCCCGCTTTGGAGGGTGTTCACCACGTTCCAAAGTTGCTCGCGCAGTTCGGGGCGGGTGCGGAGCAGCTCCAACCGCTTCATGTTGCCCACCACGATGGGCATGGGCAGGGTTTTGGCGTAAATCTGCGAGCGGGTATTGTAGCGCAGGTAATCGATCACGTACTCCTCGCCCGAAACAAAGGCCCCGATGCTGGCCATCGACTTGGCAAAGGTGGAGAAATACAGGTCCACGCCGTCCATCACGCCCAGGTGCTCGGGGGTACCGATGCCGGTTTTGCCCATGGTGCCGAAGCCGTGGGCATCGTCGATGAGCAGGCGGAACTGGTACTTCTGCTTCAAGGCCACGATCTCGTCGATCTTGCCCAGGTCGCCCAGCATCCCGAACACGCCCTCGGTGATAACCAAAATGCCGCCCCCGGTTTCTTGGGCCAGCTTGGTGGCCCGTTGCAATTGTTTCTCGCAACTGGCAATGTCGTTGTGCGGGAAAACGAAGCGCTTGCCGATGTGCATCCGCAGGCCGTCGATGATGCAGGCGTGGCACTCGGAGTCGTACACGACCACGTCGCGGCGGTCCAGCATGGCATCGATGATGGACATGATACCTTGGTAACCGTAGTTCATCACCATCGTGTCTTGCTTGCCCGTAAAGTCGGAAAGCTGTTTCTCAAATTCTTCCAAAATGTTGGAGTTGCCCGACATCATTCGGGCACCCATGGGGTAGGCCAGGCCGTACTTGACCGTGGCTTCGGTGTCGGCTTGGCGCACCTCGGGGTGGTTGGCCAGGCCCAGGTAGTTATTGAGGCTCCAGGTGAGCATTTCGCGGCCCCGGAACTTCATGCGGGGGGCAATTTCGCCCTCCAACTTAGGGAACATAAAATACCCGTGGCCCACCGAGGCGTGTTTACCCAACGGCCCTTTGTCTTGATGTAGCTTCTCGAATAAATCCACTTCCTGAAGATTGATTTATAAAATGAACAACCGGCTAAAATAGCTTTTTTGATTGACGGGCCAAGTAACTTGGTTAGTCAATAACGGGCAAAATTACACTTTGTCAAGCTAATTATACGCACCAGCTGGGCTTTTGCGCCGAATAACCAGCGATTGGCGACCGCTGGGTCGCTCCAAGCGACGAACCGACGGGGTCATCACTGTTCCGCCCATCAATTAAAATAAATAGCGGGCAGCAGGCAAAAACGAGAGGTCCACGTGGTAACGATCCGGTTGGGCGGGGTCTAGCAGCACCTTTAGCTCGGTGGCCAAGGCTTGGGCCGTGGGGTCGCCCAGCACCCAGCCGCTCTCGAACACGCGGGGGCGGGCAGGTTGCGCAGGGTCAGTCCAGGCGCACACGATGCGGTGCGGACGCAGGCCCGTCCAGGCCCAGGCCAACTGGGGTTCGGCCCGCAAAAAGTCCGCGTTTACCACCTGGCCCCGCTGCCGCAACCGGGCCACCCGGCGGTGGTGCCAGCCCAGCCAACCCAGCAGCATGAGGCCCGGCAAAAACAGGAGGATGCCCAACAGGCCCCAGCGTTGGGCCAAGTGGGGGCTTTGGTGAATGGCCAAATGGAGGTCGGCGGGGTTTACCAGGTCGTAGTACACTTCCACGGTGTCGCCTTCGGCCAACGAGGCCTCCGGGCGGCGCAACTTCAGGTTGAGCCGCTGGTTGTCCAGGGTCTTGAATTTCAGATGGGGGTAAAAATTGACGCTGTCCGTAGTGCTCACCTTGCTCACCACGCCCTGGGTTTTTTCGTAATGTTTGCGAAACTGTTGGATGCCGCTGTACAAACTGGCCGCATACGCGAGTAAGGCCCCGCCCAAGACCAACAAAAGCGCGCTAAAAGTCAGTAACTTTTTACTCATGCGCCAAAACTAAGGCAAAATAGGGAACAATGTTCAGGCGCGCCCGGCCAGCAAAATCAGGGCCGGGTAACCACATCCCCTCAAAGCAATATACCTTTACCAAAAAAATCAGGGATGGTACTCAGCCATTTTCGTTGGGGGCTTACTTGGCGCTTACTGAGCCTACTGGCCAATGGAGTGCTTGTTATTTGGCTAGGCTACCAACGGGCCTACCCCATGGCGGGCCTTTGCGCGGTGGTTTGGTTGTTCCAATTGTACAACTTGTTCAATTACGTGGATGGGACCAACCGCAAGCTCACGCGCTTTCTAGAGTCGATCAAATATGCCGATTTCACCTCGGGGTTTGCCGGCGACGACCGGGCCGGGGCCAGTTTCCGCGAGTTGAACCAGGCCCTCACCGAGGTAATGGACGCTTTTCGCCAAACCCGGGCCGAGAAGGAGGAGCACTGGCAATACCTGCACACGGTGGTGCAGCACATCAGCGTGGGCCTGCTCTCCTACGACGGCGAGGGGCGGATAGAGCTGCTGAACAACACCGCCCGCCGTTTTTTAACCGCCCCTACCCTGCGCAACCTCAGCGAGTTGCAAACCAGCCAGCCCGATCTTTACCAAACCATTGTGCAATTGCCGCCGGGCCGCAACACGTTGTTCCGCCCCAGTACGGAGCTGCAACTGTCCATTTCGGCCACCGAGCTGCGGCTGCGCGAACGCACCCACCGCATCATCGCCCTGCAAAACATCCAGTCGGAACTCCAAGAAAAAGAAATCGAGGCCTGGCAAAACCTATCCAAAGTGCTCCGCCACGAGATCATGAACTCGGTAACACCCATCTCCTCGTTGGTGTCCACCCTGAACGACATCATGGTGCACGACTTGCGGCCCCAAAACGCCGATTTTGTGCTCGAGGGCGAAACCGTGGCCGACCTGCGCGAGGGCCTGGCCACCATCGAGAGCCGCAGCAAAGGGCTGATCAACTTCATCAACACCTACCGCACGTTTACCAACATCCCGGCCCCCAACCTGGAACGGCTGGCCGTAAAAACCCTGGCCGACCGCCTGCGCACCCTTATGCTCCCCGACCTGCGCGAGGCCAACGTCAGTTTTGTTTACGAAGAAGAAACCTCCGGCCTGGAACTGTTCGCCGATGCCGAACAGTTGGAAATGGTGCTCATCAACCTGATCAAAAACGCCGCCGAGGCCCTGGTGGACACGCCCGAGCCGCGCATTTGGCTGCGCGCCCGCGAAAGCTACGACCACCACGTGCTGCTAGAGGTGGAGGACAACGGCCCCGGCATTATTCCCGAGGCGTTGGACAACATCTTCATCCCCTTTTTTACCACCAAGGCCGAAGGTTCCGGCATTGGCCTGAGTTGGAGCCGCCAGATCATGCAAATGCACAAAGGCTCGCTCACGGTGCAATCGCGGCCGGGCCGCACCGTGTTTACGTTGCGGTTCTAGGCCGCTGGGGGCAAGCGGACCGCCTTCGCGGCTCCCCCACCCTCCGCTGCCGTGCAAAAACGTCCGCTTTCGGACGGTTCGGCGATCTCTTCAATTTTTTAAATTATTGATAATCAATTAGTTATTATTTGGCATATTCCTTGGCTAACGTTTATTGCCTGGTCAGGCAGCCTCGGGCTACGGTCAAGTTGGGCAAAAATTCTTACCAGGCGTTCCAACCGTTATTTTACCTTAGCCATGATGCCCGAACTTGACGAGTTTCCCCGCAAAACCCATTCCCCCATGAGCGATAGCATGGATCGTAAAATTCCTAAGAAGTACTGGACGGGGCGGCGGTTGCTCACTTACGCAGGCGGGCTACTATTGCTGGGTTGTATCGCCTACCTGGCCTTTTTTGCCGACAAGCGCAGCAAGCTCAACGTAGAGGCCGAAAAAATCAGCATCGCCACCGTGCAGCGCGGCCCGTTCCAGGAGTTTATTGTGCAAACAGGCAACGTGCTGCCCCTGCAAACGGTGTTTATCGATGCCATCGAGGGCGGCAACATCAAGCGCATCGTGCGCGAGTCGGGCGCGGTGGTGCGCCAGGGC
>JALONO010000286.1 GCA_025454895.1 Bernardetiaceae bacterium | reverse complement strand
TGCACAAACTGGTCGGGCTGGGTGCTTTCCAAGTCCTTGAACTCGTAGCCGTTGTCCCACAGGAGTTTGCCGCTGGCATCAAACGCGCACACAAAAGCGTGCTTAAACCGATAGCCCACCGGGGTGCGGTTGCTAGGGCGGCCAAACGGATCGAGGGCCGGGTTGTTGAACGCGAACGCGCTGGGGGTAAGTGCCCAAGGGGCGGCCCCCCACAAGCCGGTGGTGTAAGGCCGCAGGCCGGGCGTGCCTTCGGTAAAAATAGGCGTGTACGACTCGGCCACCAAAATGGTTTTATCGCCCACGAACTGGAGGTCGCGCATGAAAAAATTATAGTCGTGCTTGTAGATTTTTCCTTCGTCGCGGCGGTCGCGCAGGCGGGAGAGCAGCCGCTCCTTACGGCGGGGCACCAGGTAATTGAAAAAGTTTTTGAAGTAACCGAAATCGTAAAATTTGAGCGACTCTTGCTCATTGTTCTTGAGTTTGGCCACGTACACGCCCTGGGCTTTGTCCTTGGCTGAGAGGGAGTACAGGCCATAAATGAGTTGTTCCTGGGCGTTCAAATAATGTGGCCTAAAGGTGAACAGGGTGTACTCCTTTTCGTAAGGGGCGGTGTAGTTGCTGATGGCCTTGCCCTCGTTGTCGTAAAGCAGGTAATAAAAGGCGGCTTTGCGGCGCTGGTTGCTGGTGAGCATCACCGACAGCCGACCGGAGGGCGCGTCCACATCCAACCGGTTGAGGGTGGCTTTGAGCTGGTTAATGCCCGGCAGCACCTTGGGTTTGCCCGCTTGGTGGTTGTAATGTACCACCACCGGGTTGCCGTTTACCATGCCACCTAGGTAAAACACTTCGTTGAGCACGGCGAATTGGGTAACGTCCATGTCCAAAATTTTGGGGTATTTGACCAGCGAGAACGCCCCCGAACGCACGTTGAGCCGCAGAATCTCGTAGTTTTTTTCCAGCTTGGGTACCAAAAAATACAGCCAGTCGCCCTGCATGGCGTAAATGTTGAGGTTGCTGGTAGTTTCCAAAGCAAAGGTTTGGGCCCACTGCAGGTTCAGGTCGGGACTGTATTTGCCAATGATCACCTCCTTTTTAAAGCTGCGCAGCGGCTCTTCGTTCTCGAAAAAGAGCAGCATCCCGGTGGGGCCTAAGGGCATTACCCGGTAGTTGCTGCCCCGGCGCGCGTTGATTTCCAGTTCGATCCGTTTGTCGATGTGCACGGGGCTGGGGGCGGCTTGGGTGCTGTCGGTTTGGGCTTGCCCTGGGCCAGCCAGGCCAAATAGGCAGAGAAGAGTGGGGAGGAGTTGCCGAGGTTTCATGGCGAAAGCAAGAAAAAAATGGATCGGTACCGGGTGGGGCGGGCTAAACCCGGGCCTTGTTGCAATTTAGCCAAAAAATCCATTTATGCAACCCGTGCCCGGCCGGGGCGGCCCGCGATATGGCTTAAATTTGCGTATGCTACACCTCAAACTCCCTACCGATCCCCGCTGGGTCGATGTGGCGGGCCTGGATGTGCTCGACATCCTCACCGACCACGCCTATTGCGAGCAAAAAGCCGCGTCCACCTGCATTTCGCTCATTGTGGAGTACCCCGAGCACCCCGGCCTGGTGGATACGCTCGCGCCCATTGTGGCCGAGGAGTGGAACCATTTTGAACGGGTGCTGGCCCAAATTAAGCAGCGCGGGGGCCAACTGGGCCGCCAACGCCGCGACGAGTACGTGGTGGCCTTGCAGCAGCACATTACCAAGGGTGGCAGCCCCACTCAGCGGCTGGTGGATAAGCTGCTGGTGTGCGCCCTGGTGGAAGCCCGCAGTTGTGAGCGGTTTAAACTGTTATGGCAAAACTTGGCCGACCCCGAACTACAACAGTTTTATTATGAACTGATGGTGTCGGAGGCGGGCCATTACACCACGTTTATCGAACTGGCCCGGCACGCGCACCCGCGCGCCCAGGTAGATGCCCGCTGGCAGGAGTTCCTGGCCGCCGAGGCGCAGATTATTGCCCAACTGGGCCAACGCCCCGGCCGGATGCACTAGCGGGTTTAGCCTTGGCTTTCAAGGGTTTACTTTGTTGCGGCGGTTATTGGGTCATTTATGAACCTTAAATTAACCAAACCAAAAAATCGGGTTGAAAAAGCTAGCCCGAATGATTTTTTTGCTATTTTGACCAAAAATTGGGCATTGGAGCGGTTTAGGAAAATCTATTTGTTTGATAGTGAGTTAGTTATTGAAAAAGCAACAAACAGGATGAGGGGAAGCTACCGCCCGACGGATTTTCCTAACTTCAATCGGGCACCTGCGTTTTTTAATTGAATACAAGCGAAATATAACAAGCCACAACCTATCATACACCTTTACCGCACCTTTTATGAAGTTTAGGATGTTCCAAAGCCGGGAAGACGATCTGTTCTATTATTCCCTGCTTTCCGACGAAGGAGACGAACTGCTCCAAAGCCCTGGTTTTACCGACCGGGAGGCTGGCACGGCCAGTATCCGCGAGCTGATCGATCAACTGCCTAACGCGGCCCGCTACCAAACCTACAGCGAAGGCGGGCAGGCGTTTTTTGGGGTAACCAATGCGGCGGGTCAGCGTTTGGCCAGCAGCCCGGCCTTTGCCAGCCCGGCAGCGGCCAGCGAAGCCGCCAGCGAGCTAGTGGCCAGTGCCGAAGAGACCACCGGCTACTCGGTGGAACTGGTGAGCACCGTAACCAACTACCGCGAAGAACTGCTGCCCTCGCTCACCGAGATCGATTTTGCCCATTTTTACGACTTCCTGCGGCTCTCGCGCAGCAACCTGGCCGGTTTTGAGCCTTTCCAAGCCGAAAAGGATCAACTTTTTTATTTCCATTTCAACGATGCGGGCGGCCAGGCGTTGCTTTACAGCCGGGGTTTCGATACAGCCGGGCGGCGCGACAAGCGGATCCGCCAGGTGATCAAGGCGGCGGGCAACCCCCAGCGGTTTGAGGTGGTGGAGGCCGACGGGCAGTACTATTTTATCCTCAAAGAGCGCAACAACCAGGAGATTGCCCGCAGCCGCCGGTTTGCCAACCGGGCCGAGGCGGAAGCCGCCATGGGCTACGTGCAGGCCCAAATGCCCGCCTGGGCCGAGCAATACCCGGAAAAAGAAAAGCACCATCGCAACAAAGACAAGGTGCAGCAGTACGATTTCGAGTTGCAGCCCACCCAACGCACGCCGGGTTTCGATGCTTTTAAGAGCGCGAAAGACCGGGGGCATTACTTTCTGCTCAATAACGAGGCGGGCCGCCCCATTTTGTACAGCCAAAGCTACACCGGGGCCGCCCCGCGCGATAACGGCATCAGGGCCGTGGTGCGCAACGCGGCCCTTTCGGCCCGTTACGAGCGGCACGAGGAAGATGGCAAGCATTATTTCGTGCTGCGGGCGGGCAACCGACAAGAAATCGCCCACAGTGCCTTCTTTAGCTCGGCCGCCGAGATGGAGGCCGCCATTGCCTGGATGATCGGCCAAGCGAAAATTTGGGCCGTTACTTACCAGGTAGAAGTGGTGGAAGAAACCACCACCCAAACCGAGACCTTTACTTTGGAGCGCACCGAGCCGGAAGTAGCAACCGGCCTGCTGGCGGCGGGCCTGGGCCTAGCGGCCTCGCTCATCCCCGGCCAGGTACAAGCCGAGGAAGTGCCCCTGCCCGAACCGGAGCCAGCACCCATCCCCGAGCCGGAACCCGTGATGGAGATGGCCCCGCCGTCCCTGGTGGTGGAAGAACCGGGCGAACTGCCGCCCCCGCCGGAGCCAGAACCCCCCGTGCTGGAACTGCCCGACCCCGAGCCGGTGGTAGAACTGCCCCCGCCCGTGGTGGAAGCTGAAACCAGTGTGGCCGAAGTGGTGGCCCCCCTCGCGGCGGCGGCCATCCTCACCGAAATCATCCCGGACCCGCCCAAGGTAGAGGTGGTGCCAGAACCCCCCAAAGTGGAGGTAAAACCGGAGCCGCCCAAGGTGGAACCGCCCAAACCGGAGCCGGTAGTGATGAAAAAACCACCCGTGGCCCTGCCTCCGCCCGTACCCGCTCGCGAGAGTGCGGGCGCAGCGCGCTGGCTGTTGCCTTTGCTGCTGCTTTTGTTGGTGGGCGCGGCCATTTGGTGGGGCCTGCGCAGTTGCCAGCCCGAAGGCCAAATGGCAACCGTGCCCGAGGAAGAGATCACCCCGCCCCCGGTCGTGGAAACTACCCCGCTCGTGGTGCCCCCGCCCGATACCGTGAAAGTGGAGCAACAAGCCGCCCCGGCCCCTCAACCGGTGGCAGTGGACCCGCCCAGGGAAGAAAAACCCAAGGTGATCGGCCCCGATGCCCGTAAGTTGGGCTTCCGGGCGGGCACGTTCGAGGCGAGCTTGGCCAACTTCCTCAGCAGTCCTTCGGGTAGCTCGCCGGTGTTTACGCTGGAAGCCTGCTACCGCAACAACAGCCACCACATGAGTGCCGCCGCCAAGGCCAGCGTGAACAACCTGGCCCGCCTGCTCAAGCAATACCCCAACGCGGAGATCACCATTTACGGCTACGTGGACCCCACCGAAAGCGAGCAGTACCGAGGCTCCGACGTTACGGACGGGGCCAACCTGTCCACCATTAGGGCGCGGTGCCTGTACCGGATGTTGATTACCCGGGGGGTGCCTGCTAGTCAACTAAAGTTCGAGGGCGCGGGCAGCAAACCCGTGGCCGATAACGCCACCACTTGCCAAAACCGCCGCAACGACATTGTGGTAACCAAGTGGTAGGGGGCCGCTGACTTTTTGAACGCCCTG
>JALONO010000389.1 GCA_025454895.1 Bernardetiaceae bacterium | reverse complement strand
AGCTTGGGTACCCGCCACTCGTCGCGGATGAATGGCAGCGGCGGGGGCAACGGCCCGGCAGGCATTTGCCGGGCCAACACCAACCGGCTAGCCGCAAACTGGAAGTGCCACACCCCGTGCTGCATGAGGCTGGCCCCCAGCACCCCGCTGGCCCCCCGCGCGCGCAGGTACGCCACCACGGGCGCGGTGGGTACGCCCGCACCCACGCCCATAAACCGCGTGCGCCTCAGCACAATGGCAGGTGCGAGGCCAAAATGCTGGCTCAGCACAGTGCTATCGTCGCGGCGGAGAGGGTGGCCGGACGGGGTGGCCTGGGGCAGCAGCTCGGGGAGCAGCAACGTGGGCAGGCCGGTGTCCACCAGCAGGCGGGCGGGCTGGCCTGCCACCTGGGCCTGCACCCAGGGCACGCCGTCGGCCCACTCGAGGGCGAGCGTATCGGTGGGGGCCGCCCACTGAACCTGCCCCCCGGCCATCAGGTGCCGCACCCGGTCATAGTCGCTTTGGCAAGCGGCCAACCCGGCCACTAGGCCCGCCCCCCAAACAAGTTGCCACCAACGCATCGGTTTTTGGCCCGCAAGTTACGGCGGGGCAGGTTAGCGACGGCCCCGCCCAAGCCTAACTGAACTGCCTAACCGGGTCCGCTGGGTGGCTGATCGCCAAAGCAAGGTTAGGTGGTGGATTGAGTAATTCTTAAAACATTGATAATCAAGAAGAAAAACATTAAATCCGACAAACGCCCCGTCATTTTCGGATTACCGTTTATTTTGCCCTTTTTATCTCTGTGTTTATGCCCACGGTGAGCGTGATCATGCCAGCCTACAACGCCGAGCGGTTTTTGGCCGAGGCCATTGGCAGCGTGCTGGCCCAAACCTACCCCGACTGGGAGCTGCTGCTGCTCAACGACGGCTCCACCGACGGCACGCGGGCCGTGGCCCAACAGTTTACCGACCCGCGCGTGCGGCTGGTGGACAACCCCGGTAACTTGGGGCTTACGCGCACGCTCAACCGGGGCATAGGGCTGGCCCAGGGCCGCTACCTGGCCCGGCTGTGGCCTACCCGGACCGGCTGGCCGTGCAAGTGGCGTTTATGGAACAACACCCGGCGGTGGCCCTCTGCGGCACCTGGGCCAACGAAATTGACGCGGAGGGCAAAACCCTGGGGGCCATGCAACTCGCCGTGGCCGACGAGGAAATCCCGGCATTGATGCTGTTCCACAACTGTTTTTACCATTCTACGGTGATGCTGCGGGCCAGCTACGCCCAGCAGCTTTACGATCCGGCCTTCCCCATCCAAGAAGACTACGAATTTTGGGTACGGTTAGGGCGGCAGGCTCCGTTGGCGTTGTTGCCCCAGCGGTTGGTGGGCTACCGCATCCACGGTGGCAACGTAACCCTCACCAAGCGCGAGGCGGCCCAGCACCATACCCAGCTCATTATTACCCAGCAGCTCACCCAGTTGCTGGGCCAGGCCCCCACCCCCGCCGAGCTGACTTTGCACCAACAAGTGGGCCACCATGAACTAGGCCACGGCCCGGCGTTTTTCCAGGCGGCGACCCAGTGGCTGGCCCGGCTCAAGCTGGCCAACGACCAGCGGCGGCAGTTTGACCCGGCCCCGTTCCACGGGTTGCTGGCCCGCCGGTGGGGCAGCCTGTGCGCCCATTTTGTGGGGCTGGGCGGGGTTACGCTGGCCGCGCTCCATCAATCGCCGCTTACGCCCCACCTACCCGCCACCCAGTTGCGCAAAATCCGCTGGCTGTGCCAAATGCACCGCACGCCTTGGCGGCACACCCTGCTGCCGCTGTACCGCCGGGTAAAGGGGCGATAACATTACAATGACTTAATGATTGCATGATTAAATTATTTCTTTCGTCTTATCATCAATCTTTTAAAGATAGGAGATACATAACATCTATTTCATTTTAGCACAAGTGTCTGATGATTATCAAGCAAGCTGCTGGCAGCAAAATGGCAAATCCCACCCAACCAACCCCAACAAAATGATGAATAAATACCTGGCCAACCGATTGAAAGAAGTTTTGCTTGAAGGCCAATGGATTGCCAACACCAACTTTAAGCAACTAGTTGGGAACAAGCAATTAAAAAGGTTAATAACCTGAATACCATTGCCTTACTGACCTTTCACGTAAACTACTACATCAAAGGAATACTTCAGGTGTTCGAGGGTGGAAATCTTGAAATTAAAGATAAATATAGTTTTCGCTTACCTGAAATCAAGTCTGAAACGGATTGGCAAAATTTGGTGCAGGAATTTGTAAACAATTCTGAAAGATTTATCAAGCGGGTTGAACAATTGGAACCTGATTTAATGAACCAGCCATTTGTAAAAGAAGAATATGGAAGTTATTTGAGAAATATTGAGGCTCAAATTGAACACAGTTATTATCATCTTGGTCAAATCTCGTTGATCAAGAAGCTGCTAGCCGAATAGCCCGTCTTCAGCAATATCCAAACAACCATTTAGTGGGCATTATTCACCCGTAGGGACAAGGCATGCCTTGTCCCTACCTACCACGTTAGCACCAAATTGGCTTGGTAACTGCGGCCGGGCATGGCCCGCAGGCGTAGGTTTTGGTACTCGGCGTTGAGGGCATTGTTGACCCGCAGGCCTACGTGCGCCCGCAGGCGGCCGAGTGCCCACTCCCGGCCCGCGCCCAGGTGCCAAAGGGCGAAGCTGGGCAGCAGTTCGTCGTTATCGGTGGTGGTGAAGCGGCCGCTGGTAACTTGCCAG
The DNA here is from genome assembly GCA_025454895.1 of Bernardetiaceae bacterium. Lineage (GTDB taxonomy): Bacteria > Bacteroidota > Bacteroidia > Cytophagales > Thermoflexibacteraceae > JALONO01. The sequence continues at coordinate 329 of JALONO010000389.1, read as the reverse complement.
TTGGCCTGGGCGTGCCAAGGCCCGTAGTGCCACTGGGCGTAAAGGGTGGCCCGGTGCAGCGGTACGTAGGGCAGTTGTTTGCCCTGGGCGCGGTCGTTTTCGTTCAGACGGTTTTGGTTGGTGGAACGGGTGTAGGCGTAATTGCCGCCGCCGCTCAGCCGCCATTTTTTGGTTTGGTAAGATAACCGGGCCGAAATTTCCACGCCTTGGCCGTGGACCCGCCGCAGGTTTTCCGGTGCCCAAAAACCGGCCTGGGGCAGCCAGATGATCCAGTCGGTTACCCAGAGGCGGTAGTGGGTAGCTTCCGCCTGGGCGGCCCAGCGGCCCGC
>JALONO010000051.1 GCA_025454895.1 Bernardetiaceae bacterium | reverse complement strand
CCGCGAACTCCAACCGGCCGGGTCTTCGGGGCGCTCGGAGGCCTTCCGGTAGGCGGGCCCCGCTTGGCTCTCCCCCACCAACCCCGTCGGGTCGTTAAAATACACCGGGTTGTTGAACCCGAACGTGTAGCTGCTGATGCCCGGCAGCAAATCCGTAATGGCGTCCGGCTGGTGGAAGCGGCCGAGTGCAGGGTCATAACCCCTAAATGCGGTCTCCAGTACGTTAAGGCCAAAGTTACTTTCTCTTTCGGTCTTGCCGTTCGCTTGCCACTGGTTTTTGCGGCCGGTTTGGTAATTCAGCCCACTTAGTTCCAGGCCCCAAGGGTCGTTGTGGCTCTCCTGCACGATCTCGGCCACGGGCGCGCCCAGCAGGGTAATTTCAAAGTCGTCAAGCCAGGTCTGGTAATCGGTGGCCGTTTGCTCTACGTAAACCTCCGCCCAGGCCGCGCCGCAGGGCACCGGCACATCGCGCAGGAGCATCTGGGCCCAGGTGGGGCCCTGGCTGCCCGTGCGGGTCTGGGGCGCGCCCAGGGGCTGGTTGGCCGCGTTGTAGAACTGCACCGTGAGCACGGGCTGGATGGCGCCGCGCAGGGGGGTGGCGTCTGACGTTCGTGGGGACACGAACGTCGGCGGCGACACGGACGTCGGCGACACGGACGTCGGTGGCAACATGTTGGACGTTCGTGGGGACACGAACGGCGGCGGCGACACGGACACCGGCGCGGGGGCTGGCTTGCGGCCAAAGAGGGCCTTCACCAGGCCGGGCAGGGCCAGCAGGTTGAGCCGGGGCAGGGGCAGGGGTTTGGCCTGGCCTTCGCCGTTGCCGGGGGCGGGCCCGCTCATGGGTGGCAGCAGCAGGGGGAACAGGGAGTTGAAGGACGTCCGTGGGGACACGGACGTCGGCGACACCGACAACGGCGACACAGACGTCGGCGACACGGACAGCGGCGAGGGTTGGATGTTCGACTGCGCGCCTGCGGTGGGGACAAGGACATTGGCGGAGTTGTTGTTGGTGGGCACCCCAACGACGGCGTCGTCGGTCTTGGGTTGGCCGGCGGCGGCCCGGTTGATGCCGAACGGTGGGGTATCGGTGGTATATATCCACACGCCAGCCGTGAGCAATTGGCCGGGTTGCACGGCCAGGCGCTGGCTGCCCAGCTTGCCCAAGCGGGTGGTGGCCCCGGCGGGCAACTTGCCGGAGCGGGTACCCGTCCGAGCGCGGGTGGCATCGCGGGTGGCGCAGGTTGCCCTGGTGGTCGGTGTAATGGTACTCGTAGGTGGCGGGGTGGCCAAAGCCCACGCCGCCGGGCAGCCCGGTGGGGTGGAGGGCGGGGTTCACCACCCGGCCGTCGGCAAAGGCCATAAAGTCGGGGGCGGCGGCGGGCAGGCCGTCCACGGTGGTGTACACCAGGCCGCCGTGGTAGTCGGTGGTGGTGGTCTTGGTCACGGTGGTGGTGCCCCAGGCGTATTCCAGCACCCGTTTTTGCAGTTTGCCCCCGGCCGCGTCGTAGTCGGTCTGCACCTGGCCCAGGCGCGAGCCTTGGGCGGGGGTGGTGCGGTAGTCGGTGCCGTTTTGGCGGTAGGGCAGGTCCAGGTAGTTGTACAGCACCCCGCTCAGGCCCCGGTTGCCGTCGGCGGTGAGGTTGCCCGCCGCGTCGTAGAGGTAGTCGGGGTTGCCGTAGCCGCCGTCGTGGAAATCGGCCCGCCAGGTTTGGCCGCCAAAGTTGTTGGCCGTGGGGGTGGCGTCGGTTACGTTGAGCAGGCGGTTGCTGCCGGCCGTGTACGCATACGTGAGCTGGTCCACCACGCCGTGGGCGGTGGCGTTCACCCGGCCGGTTTGGGGGTCGGGGGTGCCGGTGGTGGCGCCGTAGCGGCGCAGGGTGAGCAGGTTGCCGTTGCGGTCGTAGGTGAGGTTGTCCACGGTGTGGTTCTCGCCGGGCAGGGGGGCCGGGCCGGGGGTGTTGCCGCCCGGGTTCAGCACCTTGTAGTTGGCCGCCAGCAGGCGGTTCATGGCGTCGTAGGTGTAGTCGTAGCCCCGGCGCACGTTGTTTTGGCCGGCCTGGGCGGTTTGCCACTCGGTGCTGGTAATGTTGCCGTTGTAGCGGCGGCGGGCGGCATCGGTGTGGTCCTGGTAGGTGAGCCTAAAGCGGAACAGCTTGGCCGAGGTGGCGGGGGCGTCCTCGCCGTTGATGCTCTTGAGCCAGCCGCGCAGGGTGTAGCGGTAGTCGATGGCCTGGGCAAAGGTGCAACTGTCGGTGGCGTGCAGTTGCTTTTGCACCATTTGGCCCAGCTCGTTGTAGGTGAGGGCGGCGGTGAGCACCTCGGGCTGCACTTGGCCGTTGGCCGTTACCCGCTGGAACACCCGCAGCGGGCGGCCCACGTGGTCGAGGGTAAAGCGCTGGTCGGTAACCACGGGCAGGGCGGTGAGGCTGCGCAGGTGCACCTGCTGGGAGCGGCGCAGCCGCCCGGCGTAGTCGAACCACAGGCTGGCGGTTTCGCGGCCGCCGCTGTGGTTATCGGCCTGGGTTTGCACGGGGCGGCCGTACTTGTCGTAATATACCAGGTCCTGGTACACGGTACCGGGCACGGTGCTGCTCTCGCCCTGTAGGCGGGCGCGGCGGCTGGCCACGGCCCGGCCCCGGTGGGCCAGGCTGGTGGTGGGCTGCACCTCGGCCGCGTTCAGGGCGGGGCTGGCCGAGGGGGCCAGGCCGGGGTCGGGCTGGCCGTCGCCGTCCAGGTCGTACAGGTCGTAATAACTGGCGGTAAACACCTGGTTGGCCGCCAGGGCCGGGAAGGTGCGGTTGCTGTGGCCCCAGCGGCTGTCGGCGGCGTTGCTCCGGACCTCGTAGGCGTGGGTGGCCCCGTCCAAGGTAGTTTGCAACTGGGCGCGGGTTTGGTTGGCCAGGGTGGCCCAGCCGGTCAGCACCGGGCGGTCCAGGTGGTCGTACTTGGTTACGTGCCACTGGCCGGTGCCCACGTAGCGGGGGCCTTGGCTCAGCACGGGCCGGTCGCGGCGGTCGTACACCAGGCTGGTCCAGTTGTTTTCGGCCTGGTCCGGGGTGAGGTGGTGGATCAGGCGGCCGCGGGCATCGTACACGTACAGGTAGGCGTAGCGGGTAAACTTGTTGATGCTCACCGCCGCGTTGGCCGCGTTGGCGTCGCGCACCAGCTTTACGGCCTCCGGCTGCAGCACGGCCACCAGCCGCTCCTGGTCGTCATAGACGTAGGCGGTCTCGGCCCAGGGGCGGGCGGGGTCGCCGGTTTCCACCCGTTTCAGCACGGGGCGGCCCAGGCGGTCGGTAAACTGGTGCAGGGTTTTATTGTCCTCGTCGTGGCTGGTGGTAACCCACAACTGGCCGGGGGCGTAGTACTGCCCCACGTTGGCCGCGATCACGGGCCAGGCCAGGTTGGCGGGGTCCAGGCCGTCCACCCGCAAAATGCGCACCTGGTCGGCGGCGGTGTTGGCCCGGCCAAACGCCTTCACGGTGTGGTCGGTGGCTTGGTTGGGGGTAAAGTCCCAGGGCTGGGTGGGCATTTGCCAGTCGGCCCCGGGGGCGCCCTGGCGCAGGGGGCGGCTCAGCGGCGAGCGTTCAAAGTCGGTATCGGCAAAGGGGAAGTTGTCCTTGGCCACGGTGGGGTTGGCGGCGGCGTTGGCCGGGTTGTAAAAGGCAAACTGCTCGCTGGCCGGGTAGTTGGCCCCGCCCAGGGCGTTGGCCCGGTAGCGGTTGGCCAGGTTGGGGGCCACGGTATAGGGCAGGTAGGCCCGGGGCTGGCGGCCGTAGGGGTCGTAGGCCACGGGCTGCACCACGTCCTTCAGCTCCGGCGACAGTTGATGGCCCACCGCCTGCAAGGGGCGGCCCAGGCCGTCGTAATACTGGGTGCCGGTGAGCACCTGCCCGGCGGCCGTGGTGAGGCCGGCCAGGCTGGCCTCGTCGGCCACCTTGGCCAGGTAGGTGTGCTCCCGCACATAGCTGGGGTTGGCCAGGGGCGTGGTGGTTACCGCCCCGCGCTGGCCGAGGTAAATCGATACCTTACCTGGGTGGGTAAGCACAAGGTCTAGAATGCCGTCTCCATTAACGTCCTGCGGAGTACCAAAGTCACGGTATTGCATGGTGTAAGTATTCTGCCAATACTGAGTGGCCAGCACCGGGGCGGCAAAAACCGGGGTATTAGCAAAGGTGCCGTCGCCTTGACCAGGGTATAGATAAATCCCATCTCGCCGGTTGACCATTAAATCAATTTTGCCGTCCTGATTGTAATCGCCAGGTTGAGACAATTGGAAAAGATTTGTCAAATCCGAATAAACAACCAAGTTATTTTTAGTAAAAGTAAAATTGCCTTGATTAATGAAGGATACAATGTTCATGGTATTTTGATGACTTGTACCCATCATGTCGAGTTTACCATCCTGGTTAAGATCGGCCAATTTGATAAAATGGAATTGACTAGACGTGCCTGCCTGGGGATGAGTGGCATTGAATAATATAGGCGGATCGAAGCCTCCCTGTTTGTTATTGGGATAAATATAGATATAGTTAGAGTGCCCCACAGGTAGGGCTAGGTCGGGCCAGCCATCGCCATTGAGGTCGCCAGCGGCCACGTCCCAAGCCGCTTGTATATCGGTCGCACCTACATTTACGGCATTGCGGGTAAATGTGCCATCTCCTTGGCCCATAAACCAGTAAAGTCGTTCATTTTCCGGCTCTAAGGAAAGACGAGTAGCTACCAGATCCAACTTACCGTCCAAATTGAGATCGGTTTGGATAAGCTGGGTAGCCCAGCGGGGGCCGAGGTTATAAGTGGCGGCTATGCTGTAGCTCCCCCCAGGCACAAATGGTGAGCCATTACCTAGCCTGATCTGGAGCCGGGCGTTGCTGTTAATATTGGGAGGGTGAAGGATAAGGGCCAAATCGGGCGTGCCATCTTGGTTGTAGTCGCCCACCGTAATATTGACCACACCCGCCTCATTAGGCACCACCAAAGGGGCGCCCTCTTCCCACTCCCCATTGGCGCAGTTAGGTTTGTAGCGGAAAAAGCGAACGCTTTGGGCAGATCGGTTGAGGATAGCCAAATCTTTAGTGCCATTGTTATCTAGATCAGCCAGGGCCGTGACAAATACTTCTTGGGCGATTGGAATGTTCCAAGTCTCCGTCGCCCAGTTAATAGCACCTGCTTGGCTGGCGGGCGTGGTACTATCAGTGGTAAATTGGTACTCCCATTTTTTTACGATGTTACCGTCTTGCTCGCGGGCCAGGCGGGGACGCTGGGCGGCGTCGTACTCGGTGCTGGCCGTGAGGTTGTTCTCGTCGGCGGTGCTGGTTACGCCCACCAGGGGGTCGGCCGTCAGGGTGCTCACCATCGCGTCTTCGGGGAACACCCGTAGCTCGTCCACCCGCAAGGCGCCCGTGCCGGCCTGGGTAAGGCTGGCGGGCAGGGCACTGGGCAGGTACTTTTGCTCAAACAGCAGCCAGGGGCCGCCCACGGCAGTTTGGTACCAGTAGCTCAGGGTGTATTTTTTGCCGTTGGCCAAGGCCAGCCAGTTGCCGGGCAGGGCCAGGCTGCCGCCCCCGCCCAGGTTGTAGGCATAGCGGCCGGTTTTGCCGCCGGGCACTATCCGGGGGTCGGTGCCGGTGCCCTCGTTGGGGCCTTCTTCAAAGCTGGTGTAGTGCCAGTAGTTTTGGCCGGGGGTGGCCACCACGCCCGGGATCACCACCCGGGGGCTTATTTGGTAGCTGCTGGGGCCGCTGGCCACGGGGGCTTTCCACACCAGGCGGTAGGTGCCCGCGGGCAGGGCCACCTGGTTGCTCACCGTTCGGAACCCACAGTTGCCGCCCGTGCTGGTGCTGGCAATGGCCGGGTAAAGCAGGGCGGGGTTGGCGGTGTTTTGCAGGGCCATTTCAAACTGGTAGCTACAAAGCCCGCTGCCCAGGGGCGGGCAGCCCGGTGTGAGGCAGCCCATATCCACCGTTACAATCACCTGGTTAGGCCCGGCCAAAGTGAAGGTTTGCAGGTTGGGGAACGCTGTCCAAACGGCCGTATAGGCCGGGTTAAACAGCGTGGCCTGTACTTGTTGGTTACCGGGCGGCGGCTGCACGGGCACGGCCTCGTTATGGGCCATTTGGGCCACGGGGGTGGTGCCCTTGTAGGCATAAAGGGTCGCCATCCGCACCCCGTCCACCGGGGCGGTCTCCAGCACGGTGCCCCGGGCGTCAAACCGCACGTTGTCCACCTTGCGGGGGTAGTGCGCGGGCACGGTGGCGGGCAGGTTGCCGTCCGCCCCGATCAGCGGGGCAAAGTTGTCGTTCCATTGGTTGTTCCAAAGGCGGGGCTGGGCGGTTTCCAGCGTGTAGGCCTGCCCTAGCACCACCTGGTCGGGGGCGGCCGGGTTGCGCTGGTACACATAGGCACTGGCCCCCAGCACCCGGCGGTTGCCGTTGGCCAAGCTGCCCTTGTAGCTAAACTGCTCCACGGGGGTGCCCACCCGGTTTTGGGCCTGCAAAGCCAGCAGGGCGGCGGCGGCGGGCGTGGGGTTGGGGGCGGTCAGGTTGTAGTCAGTGGGGTAGCGGGTCTCGCTGGTCAGGGCCTCGCCCTTGCTGTCGGTGGTTTGGGTGCGCACCAGTTGCTGGAAGTTGTTGTAGGTGTAGGTGGTGGTGTTCACCAAGGTGTTGTTGGTGGGCCCTTGGTCGTAGAGGGTTTCGGTGGTGCTGGTGAGGAGGTTGTCGCCGGTGGCAACCGAATAGTTGAACCACTCATAGTTGCCGCAATAGGCGGGCTGGGTGGGACTGCATTGCGCCACTTCCCCTATATCTTCCGTATGCTGGCCCACCACAATACCCGCATTATCATAACTTATGAGATTAGTTGAATAGACGTTTTGGGTTTGGGCTACCGCCTTAAACGAACAGTTATCTCCTTGCTTAAACACGGTTTTTTCCAAAAGTCGCCCGCGGAGCCAATGACGGCTTTCCCGATAGGGCCGTGAACTAGACCTGGGCAAGAACCGCACAAAGTCTTGGACATCACTAAATTTATAAACCGTTTTGCCCTGCTCCCCGTTCTCATTGCCCAAGTATTCAGTTACATATTCATAAAACACCGAAGTGCCATCATAAGCATCCAGTTCTGTGATTGGATCGGAAGAAATAGTCCGCTCCCTAAGAGACTCCCCGAAAAGGGTGCATGGACCAGTTATCACATTCCGTTTTTTAGTAGAGACATTTGTAAAAAGGAATGGATTGGTTGGCGACGTGTTTAGGGCATTGGGGCGGCCTAGCCCGCTTTCATTCAAACCATATTTATAAATTTTACTTACCGCCTGACCAGAAAGTGGGTGGCTGGTGATCTTTTTCACCCGCAGCCCCCCGGCGTAGGTGAGGGCCTGGGTAGCTGGGTCTAAATAGCGGTTGGTCTCATATTCAAAATCGGTGAACCCACCCGTGGGGTAGTACATCCGCTTCAACACCCCCACTTGCATAAAGGCCGGATCAGCATCGCGCCCCTGGGGGTGATTGTTCGTTCCAATGGGTAGCTGTTGTAACTGCCCGCCATTACCAATAAAAGGGATTGACCGGTTGGGAATTAAGTCCTTATTACTGGTTTTACCGTTGTAATAGCCCCAGTAGTCTTTGGCGGTAGTGTTAGGGCTGGGCAAGGGCCGCTCGTCGTACTCAAATCGGTAAGTTTGCACCACCGCTCCGTCGTTGCCTTTTATCACTACCTGGTTCAATTTTAAACGTTTGCCTTGGCTGTTAGAGGCTTGCCCTTCTATAAAGTATCCATGCCCAAACTCGATGCGGCGTAGTAGTTGGTACGCGCCCGTAACCGGATGGCGCACTTGCACTTCAATGGCACTCAGTCGCTTATTGGTTACCAGCCAGTCTTGGCGGTCGGCGACGGCAAAAAACTTGACCCGGCCCTGGGCAAAGGTGATTTCGTCCAACAATTGTTCTTGATATTGCTCTATCTGCTGGCTACCAGTGATTACCGGCAACACACCCGACTGGAGTGAGGCACAACTCGCCTGGCCAGTAGCAATGTATTGATCCCGAACAGTAAGCCGGTCCGGAGGTCTGGAGTAAGACGACACGCTGCTATTGGCTTGGTAGGCAAAGTTAACCTCGTCATTATAGGGCGAGCGGATTTTGTTCAATACCCAGGCCGAAGAAAGCCCATTGCTTGCCCCTCCCTCAGCACCCTGAAAAGTGAACTGGGTGCCATTGCTCGCCGTTAAGTCAAATTGGGCAAAAGCCCCGCTGGGCGTGAGCCGCTGATAGCTGACCCGGGTCGGTGACAGGGGGATGTTGATGGCTTGCCCTTGTTTGTTGAACACAAAACTGCCATCTCCTCCGGGAAAGTTGTACCGGAACACATCGGGCTGGCCGTCTTTCGCGTTAATCATAACGTCGCGTAGGTAATCAACATTGGTTTGCACACAACAGGACACGCTTGGCTGAATGTCGCTACGGATAGGGATGGCCGGGGCTAGGTACCCCTCGGAGCTTTCGTCGGGCTTGCCCTGCACCTTGCGGCGGATGGCCCCGCCCGCGTTGAGGCTCCAGCCCAGGCCCACCCAGGAGGCCACGTCGCTCACTTTGATGCCACTGGCGTGGTAACTCAGGGTAATGGGCACGGTAATGTCCTTGGTTTGGATGGTGTAAAGGGGGATGCTGATCTCCGGCACCCCCGTGGAAAGGTTCACGGGGTAGTCGCCGTGGCGGCCCAGCGCGGCCGTGTTAGGGGCGGCAATGTTGAGCGACTGGGCCTGGGCGGTAGGGCCGGCGGCTAACCATCCTAACAAAACGGAGAGAAAAAGCGTAAACCTGGTCATAAAAATGCGGGTAACTGGGATAAAAAAATTCAACGGGGTCGGGTAGTCAAAAAAGTATGCTTTTGCCTCATCCCAGCCAGGGCAAAACCAAACCTGGCACCTAACCTGGGTAAGGCGGGATTAAAATTGAAAAGCAAGCATAGTTGACCAAGTCCGGTAAGGCCGGGCAAAGCCAAGGGGAGTATCCCTAAAGTGGGTTGGGTAGGGCAACCAATAGCGGCCCAGCAGGGGCAAATCCCGGATTAATCAATCGGGGTTGCAACAGGCACGGCAATGGCAAAAACGAAAAGAAGAAAATTAGCCTGACTTGACTTAGGCATCTGAAAAAGTTGGCTCGTTAGGCACGAGCAGTAGCAAGTGGTGTAGGCAGCGGGTCATTGGCAGTAAGCTGTTTTGTTAGTTATGGCAAATGTAATGTACGAGCAATGTTACAAGCAAATTTTTATGAGACTTTTTTAATAAAAAATTAATTGACTGCTTAAATTTAATATAAATAATTGATTTTCAACATTTTGTAATTAGTACTTTTGTTTATAGCTCCTCAAAAGGCGGCCCGGCGTACCGCTCGCTCACTCAGGAGGGGTGGCTTCATTAGTAAGGTTTCCACCGGATTGTCGCTTTTAAATGGTTTGAACCCTTGAACATCTTCCAAATACAAAACCCCCCAAGCATTTAAAACGCTTGGGGGGTAAAACCTGGCAGGCAGGACGGTGCGTTTCCGGGTGTCAACTACTGGACCTCTTGCAGATTAGGTTTTTGGCCGGTGAAAACCCGGAATTTTCGTTCGATACCCGCCCTTTTTTGGCCCCACCCTATCCCTCCCCGTCGGGGAGGGGACGCAACTTCGACCCGAGTGCGGGTAATATGCAAGAGGTCTACTCCTCCGTGGTGGCAAACCACACGGGCTTGGTGTGGTAGTCCAGGTCGTAACCACCAATGGCCCGGAAGGCCGCGCTGTTCCAGTCCTCCTCGCTAAACGAGGGGGGCAGCAGCCGCTGCACGGGCTTGCCGTTGTTCTCGGCGGCCAAGTTGGTGGGCAGGGTGTAGCCCATAAAAATCTGGCCGTTGTAGTTGTGGCGGCGCAGGTCGCTCCACACCTCAATTTGGCCGTAGAGGGCCACGTACTTCTGGCTCATGATGTGGCGCAGTTCCAGGGCCTCGGCGGTGCTGGGCAGGCCGGTGGCCAAAAAGTTGGCCTGCTCGGCGGCGGGCACGCCCAGGCGCGTCATGTGGGCGCGCACCCCGTTTTGGAACGCCGTCAAAGCCAAGGCCCGGTTGCCTAGCCGCAGGGCCGCCTCCGCTTTCACAAACTGCAGCTCGGCATAAGTGAGCAGCGGGTACGGCTCCGTATCGCGGAAAATGCCCTTGCCGTACATGAGCGGGAAACTGGCCGTTTGCCCGGTGGGGATGCCCTGGGTGGGGTTCAGGCCCCGCACCTGCTGGTCGGCGAGGGCGGGGTTGAACATGAGCAGCAGCCGGGGGTCCGGCACGTTGTTGGTAAACTGGCCGCGCAGCAGGTTCACGATGGTGTTGCCTTGGCGCATGTTCAAAAAGTTGTTGCGCAGCGGGCCCATAAAGCTGTAAAAGTCCGCGTTGCGGCCCAGTTCGGCCGTAAAGGGTGTGCGGGCATCGTCGTCGTTGCTGCGCAGGGCCTGGTCCACCAGTTGGATCACCCGCTGGGGGTTGTAGCTGCGCTTGTTGCTCACGTGGTGGGCCAGCCGGGCCTTAATGCCGTACATGAACCGGGTCCATTTCTGCGGGTCGCCGCCGTAAATGGTCTCCATGCGGGCCAGCAGCGGGTCCAGCGTACCGGTGTCGTCGGCCAGCTTGGCAATGGCTTCGTCGCACAGTTTATCCACTTGTTCGTAAATGAACTTTTGGGTGTCGTAGTCAAACTTGGTGCGGCTGTTGTCCCAGGCCTGTTGGTAGGGCATCTCGCCAAACAAATCGGTGCTGATTTGCCAACTGTACGCCCGCATGGCCGTGGCAATGCCCGCATAGCGGTTAAACCCGCGCTTGGCCGCCTGCTGCTCCATTTGGTTCAGGTTAGACCCGATGGCCCAGTAGTGGTTGCGGTGGGTTTGGCTGCCCGCCAGGCCGCCGCCCAGGCCGCGCCGCCCGTGGCGGTCGTAATTATCGTTGGCGGTGGTCCACTGCCAGTGCTGGGCGTAGCGGCCCACAAAGCGCACGTCGAACATGGGGCCTTCGCCCAAGGCGTAGATGATCTGGGGCAAAAACTGGTCGGGCGGGGCCTCCTGGGGCAAAAAGGGATCCACGTTCACGTCTAGGTACTGGTTGCAGCCAGGGGCGGTAAACAAGCCCACCGCCAACAAAAAAGCCACTATTTTCTTCTTCATTTTAATTCAATGTTTTATTGCATGATTGCATGATTGCATGATTGCATGATTGCATGATTGCATGATTTTTCATCTTCTTGATTAAAAGAACAATAAGAGGGATTTTTACTTTGACAAGTACTTTAAAATCAATCGTTTGTCATAAAAAAACTTCTCTTGTTGCTGGCGTACTTTCAAACAATTAAGCTGAAAAACCGGGAAAACCCGATTAGCCCTGCTTAAAACCTGGCCCGCAAACCGAAGGCAAAGGCAATGGGGGCGGGCACCGAGAAATAATCGAACCCTTGGGCACCGCTGCCCCGGGCCGAGGCATTGAGGCCGTTTACGTCGGGATCAGGCCCGGTGTAGTTGGTAAACAGCAACAGGTTGTTGCCCGTGGCGGTCAGTTCCACGCTTTTGATCTGCTTCACTTTGGCCAGCCAGGCGGCGGGCAAGGCGTAGCTCAGCGTTACGTCGCGCAGGCGCAGCGCGTTGATGCCGCGCTCGATATACTGCTCCTCGATAAGGCCCGGCGGGTTAATGGCCGTGAAAATCGGGTTCTGGATGGTGCTGTAATACGTTTGGCCCAAGGTGATGGGGATGTTGTTCGGCGTGCCGTCGGCGAACACTCCGGGAAAGGTGATGGTTTGGCCGCGATCCAGCGTGCGGTTGCTGTAGCCAAAGTTGGTCAAGGCCCAGTTGGTGGCGTTGAACACGTCGCCGCCCCGGCGGATGTCCCACAAAACGTTGAGCCGGAACCCTTTATAGCGGAACGAGTTGGTAATGCCCAAGTTAAACAACGGTTGGCGGTCGCCGATCTCGAGGTAGCGGGTATCGCGGATGGGGTAGCCCGCCTGGGGGCCGGTACGGTTCACCAAAATGTTGCCATTGGCATCGCGGGCAAACGAATGGCCCGTGATGGTGGTAATGGGGCGGCCGGGCACGTAACCGGCCCGGGCACCCCCGGCCAGCCAGGTGTCGCTGAGGTAGAACTCGGTAAAGTCGCCGGGCAGGCTCAACACCTTGTTGCGGTTGAGGCCAAAGTTGAAGGTTACGTCCCAGTTAAACCCGGCTTCTTTGCGCACGGGCGCGGCCGTGAGCAAAACTTCCAAGCCTTGGTTTTCCACCACGCCCGCGTTTACCAGTTGCAAAATGTAACCGCTGGCGTAGCTGAGGCGGGGCTGGCTAATTTGGTTGCGGCTCTGCATGTAATAATAGGTGGCGTCCAGCCCCAGGCGGTTGTTGAAAAACCGCAGGTCGAACCCGGCTTCGTAGCTCACCGTGGTTTCGGGCATAATGCCCGCGTTGGGGCCGAAGAAGCCCACCGCTACCCCGCCCCCGGTGCGGATAAACGGCTGCAAGGCGGGCAGCACTTGGTGGGGGGCGGCATCTTTACCCACCTGGGCAAACGAGGCCCGGATTTTGGCGAACGACAGCGGCCCGGCGGCATCCCAGCCCAGGGCTTCGGACAGCACAAAGCCCGCGCTCACCGAGGGGTAGAAGAAACTGCGGTTCTCCACCGGCAGGGTCGAGCTCCAGTCGTTGCGGCCGGTGAGGCTCAAATACAGCATGTTTTTGTAGTCGAGCTTCAGCTCGCCAAACACGCCCACCAGGTTGCGGCGGGTGCCCCGGGTAATGGCCTCGGTGCGGGTGGGCAAAATAAAGTTGAAGTTGGCCGAGTCGCGGTTGCGGTAGTTTTCGCCATAGCGCGAGTCGGCCCGGAAATTCCGCATCTCGGGGTTTACGCCCACGGTGGCGGTGGCCGTTATCTCCCCAAATTTTTTGGTGGCCGTGGCCAGGAAAAAGGCGTTGAACAAGCGCGTCCACGAGTCGTACTCGCCCATGTTGCCCCCCACCAGGCGGCTAATGTTGCGGTTGGGGTACCGGGCAAACGACAGCGGGTCGTAAATGGTTTGGCCAAAGGTGTGGGCGTGGTCGTAATTGAACCGGGCCGTAAAGTTGAGCCAGTCGGTGGGCTTGTAATTAATATAACTGCCCAGCAATAGGCGGTTGGTGCGGTCGGTTACGGTGTTGCGCTCCAGGTTAAAAAACGGGTTGTCAAACGCATCGTCGCCCGCCCCGTCGCCGTTCACGTCCGGGGTGATGGGGATCACCGTGCCGTCGCTGCGTTGCCAGTCGGTCATGTCGCGGGTAACGGGCCAGCGCAGCACCAGGTCGTAGGCACTGCCCGCGCCCTTGGTAACGGGCGGGCGTTTCACGAAGTTATTGGTGTACTGGGCGTTAACCCCCGCCGTAATTTTTTTGCTGATGGTGAAATCCAACTTGGCGCGGGCCGTGTAGCGTTTGTTGGAGGTAAACGGAATGGAGCCGTTTTGCAAAAACGCGCTGCCCGACACGTTGAAATTGACCCATTTGTTGCCCCCGCTCAAGTTAAGGTTGTGGGTTTGCGAAGCCCCCCAACCAAACACCGCCCGGGCATTGTCGTAAGTGGGGGTGCTGGCCTCGATGGGCGGGCCCCAGCCGCCGATCACCACGTTGGGCGCGCGCTCGGTGCTGGTGTTGGCCGTGAGCGTGCCCAGGTTGGCCGAACTGAAGCCGAAGGTGCGCTGGGTCTCGGGAAACCGGGTGATGCGCTCGAACATCGCATTGGCCGAGTACTCGACCCGGATGGGGCCTTTTTTGCCCTTTTTGGTGGTGATCACGATGGCCCCGGCGGCGGCATCAATGCCGTACAAGGCCGAAGCGGCCGGGCCTTTGAGCACGGTAATGCTCTCGATGTCGTTCGGGTTCAGGTCGGCAATGCGGTTGGTGTAGTCGGTGCTCCGGTTGGAGGCTTCGCCCACCAAAAATCCTTCCCGCAGGGTGCTGTTGTCCACCGGTACGCCGTCCACCACAAACAGGGGCTGGTTGTTGCCGTCCAGCGAGGTGGCCCCCCGGATCACGATCTGCGACGAGGCGCCCGGCGTGCCGCCGGTGAGGCCCACGGTTACCCCGGCCACCCGGCCTTGCAAACCGTTCACTACGTTGGGGCGCAGGGTTTCGGCCACTTCTTCGCCTTTCACCTCTTGCACCGAGTAGTTTACTTCTTGCTTGTTGCGCTCGATACCGAAGGCGGTAACCACCACTTCTTTCAGTTCCCGGCTGTCGGCTTGCAGCACCACGTCCAGTTCGGTTTGGTTGCCCACCGCCACCTCACGGGTGCGCATGCCCACAAAGCTGAAGACCAAGCTAGTCGCCTCGGCGGGCAGGCTCAATTTGAACTTACCGTCCACATCGGTTACCGTGCCCACCGAGGCCCGGCCTTTCACGGTAACGTTTACCCCCGGCATGGGGTCGCGGTTTTGGTCGGTTACCCGCCCGCTCACGGTGCGCTGGGCCAGGGCCGGTAAGGCCAGCCCTGCCAGTAAAAGTACCGCCGTGAGCCACTTGTAAATTTGTTCCATAGTTTAACAATTAAAATGGTTTGATGGGGCTAAAGTAAGGCTTTGGCTTGGCTTGGCAAAATCAAGTTTAGGCTAGTTTAAGTTAAAAAAAAGTGAACGAAGCCTGGGTTGTAAGCTAATCTTGTCAGGGGTCTCGACTGGTTGTGATGACGGCGTGGAAAAATCCCAGAGGGATGCCATGATTATAGACAAACGACGAAGAAGCGAGCAAAACCCTGAAAGGGTGACAGAAGTAATGCCACTCTTTCGGGGTTGAAAAGCAAAGAATAACCTGAAATCGATAATCTTGACACCCTCTCCGGGTTGAAAACTGCCTCAATTAGACAAGTTGGATCGTCCGCCAAACCCCTATAAGCTTAGGGTTGTGAGAGGACAACAATGGGCCATCGGTGCCCCCAGGCCAGGAGTGGCTACATTTTGAAATTTGCCCCGGTGGGTTACCTTTGGCCGTTAAGCCTACCTTGAAAACAACGCCCATGACTTTACTGGCCAAGCCTCCGCTCTCGTTTTGGCAAATCATCAATATGAATGTCGGTTTTTTCGGCATCCAATACAGTTTTGGGTTGCAGCAGAGCAACATGACCCCCATCTACTCCTACCTGGGGGCCAACCCGGAGGAAATCCCGCTGCTTAACCTGGCCGGGCCGATGACGGGGCTGATCGTGCAGCCCATTGTGGGGGCCATGAGCGACAAAACCCTGCACCCGTGGGGCCGCCGCCGACCCTACTTTTTGGTGGGGGCCATCTTGTGCAGCATCTGCCTGTTTTTTATGCCGTTTAGCAGCAGCCTGTGGATGGCCGCCGGGCTACTTTGGATCTTGGACGCAGGCAACAACATTACCATGGAGCCGTACCGGGCCTTTGTGAGCGACAAACTGCCGCCCCAACAGCATGCCACCGGGTTTTTGTCGCAGAGTTTTTTTACGGGCCTGGGCATTACCTTGGCCAACTTAACCCCCGGCTTGCTGGTGGCCCTGGGCGTGCTCAATGCCAACGCCCGCAGCGATAACAACATCACTTACACCACCTACGTCGCTTTCCTCATTGGGGCGGTGGCTTCTATCTCGTCCATCGCTTACTCGGTGTGGACCACCAAGGAGCATCCCCTCACCCCCGAGGAAATCGAGGAGATCAAGCGGCAGCCCCGGGGCTTGCTGCACGTGTTCACCGATATATTCAGTGCGTTCCGCGATATGCCGCGCACCATGCGCCAACTGGGCTGGGTATATCTGTTCAACTGGTACGCCATGTTTATTTACTGGCAGTTTATCACTTTTTGCGTGGCCAAAACCATCTACCAAACCACCGACGCCGACTCGGAGGGCTACAGCCAGGCCCAGTTGCTCACCGGCAACCTCAACGGCACTTACAACATTGTTACCTTTTGCGTCGCCTTTTTATTGGCGTATTTGGCCAAAAAAGTCGGGGCGAAAAACGTGCATTTCCTGGCCCTGCTGGCGGCAGGCCTGGGCTTGCTGGGCCTGCCCTACCTCACCAACCCGGCCTGGCTGGTGCTGCCCATGATCGGCTTTGGCATTGGCTGGGCCAGCATGATGGGCACTCCTTATGTGATGCTGGCGGGCAGCATCCCGCCCGAGCGCACGGGCGTGTACATGGGCATCCTCAACATGTTTATTGTGCTGCCAATGATGCTGCAAACCCTCACTTTCAAGTGGGTGTACCAGTGGCTGGGCAAAGACCCCGCCCTGGCCATCCAATTCGCGGGCGGGCTTATTGTAGTGGCCGCCCTGCTGGTGCTGCGCATTACCATTAACCCGGCCGCCGCCAAGGCCCCGGTAACCCTGCGCGGCGGCGGGCATTGATCAATCTTTTGACTTAATGATTGCATGACTAAATGATTGTTCTCCTTAGCGTTTTTGCATATTGAAAGTCAGACGGTTAGTTCAAAATGCCACTTTGTACATAACCCCCTACTCGTTCCGAAATTGCGTCCCAGCCCACATGCTCGCCCCATAACTCCCGTTTTGGTCGTCCATCGGGGAGGGCCAGGGTGGGGCCAAAAAGGGTGGACTTTTGATATAATTTCCACTAATATGTTTCTAAGTGAATTTTATTTTATAAACGCAATTTAACCCGCCCGCCTTGGCCCCACCCCAACCAGCCGCACTTCCTCGCCTCAAAACTCTCGTTTTGGTCGTCCGTCGGGGAGGGGCTTCCTTCAAATTTAGTTAAGATGCTCATTATCAACATACAAAAACTCTAATTATTCACAGCATTAAAAATGCACAAGCTCTATTCGATTTTGGCATAAGCGTAAAGCCGAAATGCCGCCCCCAAAAGCCCCAAACCACCTTTGCGTCTCTGCGGCTTGGCGAGAAATCCTTTTTAACGAATAAGAATCAGGCAATCCTTTGCTTAAATCACTTGAAAACCCAGCCGGTACGGGTCGTCGTCGTTAAGCCTGATTTGGTTGAAGCCGTACACCACCGCCCAGCCCTCGATGCTGGGCACGATGGCCGGACGGCCCGCCACGGTGGTTTCCGCCTCCACCCGGCCCACAAACTTGGACCCGATGATGCTCTCGTGCACAAACGGCTGCCCCAGCCCCAGCCGCCCCTGGGCGTACCACTGGGCCAACCGGGCCGAGGTGCCCGTGCCGCACGGCGAGCGGTCGATGGCGTTGTCGCCGTAAAACACCGCGTTGCGGGCCGTGGCCGTAGGGTCTAGCACCGCCCCCGTCCACTGGACGTGGCTAAGGCCCCGGATATGAGCCTGCTCCGGGTGGACAAATTCGTATTTTTCGTTGATGAGGCGGCGCAGATCCCGGCTCCAGGCCACCAACTGCTCGGCCCGGTAGTGCTCCAGGCCCGCAAAATGGGGCTGCGGGTCCACGATGGCGTAAAAGTTGCCGCCGTAGGCCACATCGAACTGGAGCGGGCCGAGGCCGGGGCAGTCCACTTGCAGCCCTTGGGCCGCCACAAACGAGGGCACGTTGGTGATTTTGACCCACTTCACCCGGTCGCCTTCCTGGTGGTATTGGGCCAGCACCAGGCCGGCGGGCACCTCCAGCCGCAAGTGGCCCGGCGTGCGCGGTTGCACCAGGCCCTGCTCAATGGCCACCGTTACCGTGCCAATGGTGCCATGCCCGCACATGGGCAAGCACCCGCTGGTCTCGATAAACAAGACGGCCGCATCGTTTTCGGGCTGGTGGGGCGGGTACAATATGCTGCCGCTCATCATGTCGTGCCCGCGCGGCTCGAACATGAGGGCCTGGCGCACCCAGTCGTACTCGCGCACAAAGTGGGCCCGCTTTTCGGCCATGTTGGCCCCGGCCAGGTGAGGGCCGCCGCCCGCCACTACCCGCACCGGGTTGCCGCAGGTGTGGGCATCTATGCAGAAAAAGGTTTTCATAAATGGAAATCAGATGGATTGAATCGGCAACAAACCTAGGCACTTTTAAGTCGCGAAGAAGTTAAACGGCGCACCGCTCGCCCTCCGCTCAAATCCTGTGGACTTTTCGCCATTTCCCACTTTTGGGTTAAACCGTTTATTCTTGAGGAAAACAACGAACAAAATGACTGGCCGTGCCTTACTCAACCTCCTGGCCGCCGGGGCTTTCGTCTCCGCCTGCACCACCCGCCCCGCACTCAGCCCGGAAGACCAAAAAATCGCCGACGAGGCCAACACCGCCGAGTGGCTGGCCTATGGGCGCACCCACTCCGAGCAGCGGTTTAGCCCCCTGGCCGACGTGGACACCGCCACCGTGGCCAACCTGAAAGTGGACTGGTGGCTGCCCCTGCCCAAA
>JALONO010000285.1 GCA_025454895.1 Bernardetiaceae bacterium | reverse complement strand
TACCTCGATGAACAAGAAAAACGCTACTACGAGTCGCAACAGAAATTTTGGCTAGACCAGAATTCTTTCATCAAAGATGCGGTTGAAAAAGCAGTAGAAAAAGCGGTAGAAAAGGCAGTAGAACAAGCAGAAATGAACAGCAAAATTGAGTTCGCCAAAGCGATGTTGGCCAGCAACGAGCCGCTCGAGAGGATAGCCAAATATACTGGCCTGTCGCTAGAGCTGGTGGCCCGATTGGCGGACAATCCGTCAGGCGGTGATTAAACGCCTACGTTCCATGCCCGCAGGTTTTTGGGGCTAGCCTGGGCACTAAGGTTTTGTCCTTTTCCACTTGGTTGGTGTGGGGTAGGTTCGTCGGTCTGGGCCAGCCGCTGGCGAAACAAGCTGGCTGTTTTGACTTAAATCAGGTGATATTTTTGATAATAATTATCGCGCAAGTACGCATCCCCAACTCAATCCACCCGCCGATAGGTCTGGTTGATGTTGTACACCAGCCCCACGCTCCACAGAAACTCCTTGCCCACGATCTCGGAGCGAATGGTTCGGCTCAGGTTGGCGTTCACCGTTACCGGAAACCGGTTTTTGGCTAGTTCGAGCACCACGTTCCAGTAAGTGCCGGTGTGGCCATCTTGGGACAAATAAAACACCTGGGGCACTGCCGTACCGCTAAAGTGCCTGCCTAGGGGCACCTTGGTGGCTAACGCCCGCAGGGCCACAAAATGGGTGTACTGGATCAGGTCGGGGGTCAATCCGTGGCCGCCGACTGCGTGGCCCAGGTGGGCACCTGCATCGGCCCCACGGCCTTTGAAGTGGGCGAGGAGGTGGCCGCCCAGTTTGCCCCGCCGTTCCGGCGGTGGCAGCCCGGAGCGGGCAAGTTTTGCATCGCCCTCAAGGCCGCCAACCGCCAGCAACTGCTCGATGCGGGCGTGCCCCCGGAGCGGGTGGGTGTGTCGCCGCACTGCACCGTGGTGGACAATGCGCACTATTTTTCTTACCGCCACGAAGGCCCGGCCTCGGGGCGCATGTGGGCGCTCATCGGGGTGCGGGGGTAGATCGCCTTTACTTTTCTATCCGGTTGGTGATTTGGGTAACTTCCCTTTCTGCCTCCCCAGTCAGTTTGGCTACGCCGATGAGGCCCGTACTCGGGTCAAAAGTGATTTGGCCGGTATAGCCCAGCCGGATGGTTTGGGTACGCCTGTTTAAATCGGAGGCCTGGATGTTTTGGGCTGCTCCTTTCGTCATCAGGGTGTCGGTTTCTGTCAAGCCAGTACCGGGCAGCAGGTTGCTTTCCAGTTGCAGGGTAACGGCCTGGGGAGTGTAAGCAAGTACCTGGTACTTGTTTACATAACGACCATGCTCGCTGGTGATGGTGTCGGCCCAAGCCTTGGTGCCTGCCCCGAAGTTGCCAGGCAAAGGCTGGAGCATACCCGAAAGGTCGGCCAAGGGGTGCATGGCCAAACGGGCGTCCCGTAGATAAGACCGCACCGGGGGCTTGGCGTCTTTGGCTTCGATCAATTTGCCAAGCTGGTCAAAAGTGAGCGTGTAGGGTCGGTTGATATAACGGGCTTGGTTGTTGGTTACCTCGCTCGCGATGGGGTCGTCAGAAAAATTATTGTCCGTATCGACCTCCATCATGTCCCCACCAAATACGGGTATTTGCCTTTGCAGACGTTTTACCTGGGTAGCCAGCGTCCAGGTGTTGGCGGCCGGCTGGCTGGCCAGCTTGGTGGAGAGGAAGTATTTGTTGCGCCGTTCCCCGCCAGCAAAATTGACGATAAAGGTCGTCCCACCACTGGTGACCAGGGGCTTGCTGTCCTTCACCTCCTCGGTATTGGTCGTTTTCTCGATGACGCTGACCAGGTGGCGGCCCAGGAGCGGTTTGAGCTGGTCGGCCCATGACCCCACCTGCGCCCGGGCGGCCAGGCTGGTGAGCAGGGATATCAAAATGAGCGAAAAAAGATTTTTCATGGTACGGGCGAAATTTCTGCGTGCAAAATTTGGGAAAAAAAATCCAAATATTGCAGCCAATATATGGAAAATTCTGGTTTATATCGACTACTTTTAGGCCAAGGGTTTATCACCTGCCCTTATTAGCTAGCAGTTTAACCCCACCCGCAATGCCACTTTTCCCGGCCTTCGTCTGCTTTGCTTTCCGCCGGGCTGGCTGGTGGCTATGCTTTTTGCTGCTAGCCCAGGCGGTGGCCGCCCAGGTGCCCAAGCCCTGCCGGGTGTGCGTGCAATACGCCTCGCGCGAGGCCAACCGGCAATCTCAATGGCGGCTTTATGAAAACAACCGCTATTTGCTTGCCCAAACCTTGGCCGCCCGCGACACTTGCCTCCAGTTTACGCTCCAGCCCGGGGCCACCTACCTGCTGGAACTGGCCACCGACCTGGCCGAAACCGTGACCCTACGCTGGCAGGCCGATACCCTGGCCGCTAACCACGTTTTTAAGCTGCTGGTGCGAGACAAAATCACCGAACTGAAGGAGGTGACCATCCGGCCCGAAGAGCGGTTCAGCCGCCGGGGCGATACGCTGTTTATCAACACCGAAGGCGTGCCCACCCAGCCCCACGCCGATGCCACGGCGTTGTTCGACAAAATTCCGGGGCTGTCGCTATCTGGCTCGGGCCAGCTCAGCATCTTGGGCGAGGGGGTGCGCACCCTTACCGTGGACGGTCTGCCGCTGTTCGGCGGCAACGCGCTGGCTACCCTCAACGCCCTTCGCGCCGACATGATCGCCCGGCTGGAAGTAGTGGAACGGGTGGAAGCCGACGGCCGCACCACCCGCACGGTAAACGTACAATTGAAACCAAACCGCAAGAACGGATTGTACGGCGACTTGGCCGCTACTAGCGGCAGCTTTGGCCGGTGGGGCGCGGCCACCCGGCTCAACCGGCTGCGCCCTGGCCAGTTTTACAATGCCTTTGCGGGCTACAATAACTTTAACCAACGGGCATTTTCGGAGCAGGACTACCTCCAAATGATGCAACGTTCGTGGATAAACGACGTGGCGGGCGTGGCGTCGGTGGTGGATGCCAACGAAGGCCGCCTGGGCGCGGCCTCGCCCAGTACCCGCGCCCGCAGCCTGGATGCCACCGACTGGATAGGCTCACCCCCGGGGGTGAGTCGCAGCTTTAGCGGCGGGCTAAGCACCAGCCGCAGCACCCGCACAAGCGAATTTGGGGTTTATGTGCTGGCCGAACGGCGGCACACCGAACTTACCACCCAAACCAACCGGCTGCGGTGGCTGCTGCCGTTGCGCCAGGCCGAAACCAGCCTCGCTGACCAAAGCCAGGCGCGCTACGCCGTTTCGGCGGGGCTAAATGGCCGCTGGTCGCCCAGTGCCCGGCTCACGTTGCGGGTGAGCAACCAAACCCACCTGGGCCAGTACCAGAATGATGACCAACTGACCCAAACGGCCACCCTGACCAACGATAGCACCGACGGGCCGCCGCTCCAAACCAGCAGCCTGAGCCAACACCGCACCCGCCAAGGCCGCGAGCTGCGCAACCAACTGCGACTGCAATTAACCAAAAAATACGAGCGGCCCGGGCGGCTTACGTCCATCTACTTAAACCAGTACACGGGCCTGGGCGCCGACCTGGACACCTACCGCAACCAACAAATGGCCCTTAGCGGTGTACTGGCCAACCATAACCGCATCGACCTGGTTACCAACGAGTTTTCTACCACAGCCGAGGTGCTGCACGGCGAGCCGCTGAATAAACAATGGCTGGTGGAGGTGCGGGGCAAAACGACTTGGGAAAGCTTTGGCTACCGGCAAACGGGGGCGGCGTATGAGGCTGCCACCGCCGATTTTACCCGGCCCGTGCCCGGACTAACCGCCCCCTTTGCCACCACTGACCAAACCTGGCAGGCCCAAGCCAACGTGCTGTGGAAAAGACGCAAACTGAACGTGATAGCGGGCGCGGCGCTGTGGCACTGGCATAGCCGCCGCACAGCCGACGAAGCCCTGCCCACCCGGGCCGTGGCGCGGTGGTTGCCCCGGGCTTCGGTCGACTACCGGGTGTCGAGCGTTACCCGGGTATCGCTGCAGGGCGGCCTCGTACCCATTTTGCCTGCGCCCAGCCAGTTGTTCCCCCTCCCCGACAGCGCTAACCTGCAACTCGTCACATTGGGCAACCCCCTGCTCACCTACTCGCTGCAACCGCAAGTGTCATTCAGGTTTGGCACCGTCTTCGGTAGTGGGCTGAACTTTAGCGCCACCCTCCGATGGCAGCGCACCCAGCAGCCGGTGTACACCCAAAACCGGGTGTCGGCGCTGGGCGTGCCCACGCTCACCTACGGCCAACAGCCAAGCTTGGCCACTCAGGGCCTCTCGGCCAATTTTGTTTTGATAAACGTTAAGCTGGCTAGCAAACTCACCTGGTTTCTGTTTGGCATGGTGAATTGGCAAGAAAACCTCCAAGGTACTGGCCCCGCCATCAGCCGGCTGCGAAGCCTCCATTCTTATGTAACGCTTTCGGCCAAGTACATCCACAGCGATAAATTTTTTGTGGGCCTCGACGGGCAATGGTCTGTTTTTGGCCAAAGCACACCTCAGAGCCACGCCTTTACGCTGCAACAAACCTACCGCCTAAAATCGGAATGGAATTTTGCCCAGCATTGGTACGCTACCCCCAGCCTCAACCTTGCAATGGTAAATGGCACCACCAGTGGCCGCCCCGTAGTCATTGGCGATGTGGAATTGAGCCGGTTTTTGTTCAAAAACAATAAACTGAAAGCCACCGTGGCTGTTTATAACTTGCTGAACCAGCGCAATTTGCCGGAGGCGAGCCAAACCGTCACCGAACAGGTCGCAACATTGCGCAGCCGCCTTCCCCGTTTTATCGCACTTCGGCTCACGGTGTTCCCAGAAATTTGGTTTTAGCATCGCGGTGCATCACGTTATCTGTAAAAACACCCGGCGTGGCATCTCTATCCCGCATCATTATTTTCCTTCCCCAAAAAATTCCAAAGCTTTTGCTGGGCTTCATCGGCAATGGCCATGCCTGGCCGGGCTGGCCCAACCGCCACGTAGGCCCGGCCTCGGGACGCATGTGGGCCCTCATCGGGGTGCGGGGGTAGGCTTGGAAGCAAAAATTTAGTAATTTTACCCGTGCGTCAGAAATCTCAAAAAAATGAGCAAGGTCAATCCGAAGATCGATTTAGTATTTAAGAAACTTTTTGGCTCAGAAGAGAACAAAGATATCCTCATCTCTTTGATCAACTCAATTTTGCCAATTGAACAACAGGTTGCCAAGATTACCCTCAAAAACCCTTATAACGTGTCAGACTACGCCGAGGGCAAATTGTCCATTTTGGACATTAAGGCTGAGGGGGAGGATGGGCGGTTGTTTGACGTAGAAATGCAAATCAGGGACACAAAATTTTATGGCAAGCGTGCCCTGTATTATTGGGCGAAGATGTATGGCTCCCAATTGGATTACATCAATCTCTTTTCTACGGCAAACGAACAAATTTCCGAGTTGGAAAAATTAGCCGAATTGGAAAAACAAGGGAAATTGGGCTATTCTGGCCTCAAGAAGTGCATCGTCATCAGTCTAATAGATTTTAACTTCTTTGATGATCCTGAATACCATCGTTTTTATACCCTCAAAGACGGTAAAACCAACGAGCAACACCAAGATTTGGATTATTTGGATTTGTATTTCATTGAGCTGAAAAAATACCAAGGCAAACTCCAGCATGTAAAAACAACCTTGGAGCGGTGGATTACTTTTTTGAACAATGCTCATAGATATGATAACAAAAGCTTACCAAAAGAACTAGCCGAGATAAAAGAAATACGCAAGGCAAGCCAACAACTGGACGTAATGTACCTCGATGAACAAGAAAAACGCTACTACGAGTCGCAACAGAAATTTTGGCTAGACCAGAATTCTTTCATCAAAGATGCGGTTGAAAAAGCAGTAGAA
>JALONO010000284.1 GCA_025454895.1 Bernardetiaceae bacterium | reverse complement strand
GCCCCTGTTCCACAAGAAGGAGCACGAACTGGCCGACCGGTTCGACAAGTGGTGCTTTTTTTTGAAGAACCTGGAAAGCTTTGACCACATCCCAGCCATTTTGAACGAGCCGATCTTCAAAAAAGCGTTTGGCACGGCCGCGCTGACCAACCTCACCGCCGAGCAGCGCGACCGCTACGAAATGAGCCTGATCCAGTACTGGGACATGAAAAGTGCCATAGAAACGGCAGTAGAAGAAGCGGTGGAGGCCGCCGTGGAAGATGCCATTGAGGGCAGGAATATTGAGATTGCCAAAAACGCTATCCTGCAAGGGCTTGCCAATGAAATGATCGCGATGATCACCGGCCTCTCCATTGAACAAGTAGAAAAAATCCGCCAGGGCCTTGGGAAATAAACGGTGGGCAATCGTTAGGTCATTTTAGGGCCCGACAATTCACGATCAATTCACAGGGCGTTGCCCGCTCATTGCCCAGCGATTGGTTACCTTGCGCCCACCTCAAACGCACTGCCATGTCGCACTTGCCTCATTTTTCCCGCCGCCAGTTTTTGCAGGGCGCACTGGCCACCGCCGGGGCGTTGGTGCTCGCGCCCGTGGGGGCGGCCCCGCGCCCGCGCCTCCGCTTGGCCGTGGCCTCCGACGGCCACTTTGGCCAGGAAGGTACTGATTACCAGGCCCATTTTACCCAGTTGGTGCAGTGGCTCAACGCCGAAAAGCGCAAGGCCCGTCTCGACCTGGTGGTGATCAACGGCGACCTGATCCATGACAAGCCCGAGTTTATGCCCCAGGCCAAAGCGTATCTGGACAAGCTCAAAATGCCCTATTTCTGCACCCGGGGCAACCACGACCGGCTCACCGACCAGGCCTGGGCCGACCTCTGGGGCTACCCCACCAACCACGCGCTCACCGTCAAGGGCGTGGGCGTGGTGCTGCTGGACACCTCCAACCTGGCCGGCGAATTCCGCTGCCCCGACCTGGCCCAGATGGAAAAGCTGCTGGCCAGCCAGCAAGACCACGGGCCCATTTTTGTGTTTGCCCACATCCCCCCGCACAAATGGGCCAAGCACAGCCACGAGTGCGCCGGGTTCGACGAGCTGACGGCCCGCTACCCGGTGGGGGCGGTGTTCCACGGCCACGAGCACGACCAAGACGGGCTGCACCGGGCGGGCCAAATGCCCCACCTGTTCGACGGGCACTTTGGCGGCAACTGGGGCACCGACTACCGGGGCTACCGCATCGTGGAGGTGGCCCAGAACGGGGCCTTGTTCACCTACCATTCACCTACCAAGTGAACCCCGCCGCCCCCGCGCGGGTGAGCGAGCACCAGTTGACCACCTCGTGGTAAACGGAAGAGGAAATGTTGCCTTGGCTAGTCCCGAACCGGTTACTTTATCGACCAAAATCACGGCCGGGCTGGCTCATTGCGGCCCGCTACTAACCAAATCTTAGGTTAAAATCAAACAAAAAATGCGGATTGGTTGTCAAGTAATTGATTGACAATCAAATACAACCATATTTATTCGGCTCCTCTTCATTTCCGCATGAGAACTACCCGGCTCTTTCGGCCACGATAATGTCGTTGTCCACAATGCCGTTGGCCGGGAACGTAAGGTGCGGGTCCATGTAATGGCGACGTTGCCACCAATGATGCTTTTTGTAGAACACCCAGCCGTGAGGAGCCTGTTGCGACGTTAGGATGTCGATCGGGCCTTCGGGGTGCCGCTCGTTGTAGTCGTGCAAAAACACAAAGAACAACTCGCCAAAGAGTAAGGCCAGCGGGGCTTTGGCTTTAAAGTTCGTGTGTTTGGTTTCTTTAATGGTCTTGGGGAATTCAAATTGCAAAACCAGCATTTTGGTCATGTCGATGGTATCCAACCGATCCACAATGGCATCTTGGGTGCGGCGATCCATGGGGTAATGCCACTGTTTGTATTGCTTGCGCGGAATTTGCAGGTAATAATCCAGGGTGCGGGTTACCAAATAGGGGATCAGAAAGGCCAGCACGGCGGTGGTCAAATGCACGTTGGTAAGCTCCTTGAGGCCGAAGTAGCCACCAATCATGGCTGCCGTGCCCAGCACCATGATGAGGAGGCTGAACCAAATGCCCGGCCAAAAACGCTCGCTGTCCAGCCAATTATTTTGCCGGTACATGAACCAAACGTGCAACAGGCCCAAGCCCACAAAAAGGAGTTGCATGGCCAGGTAAATCCATTGGATATTGGCCGCCGTGGTGAGCAACCCCAACGCCCCAATGGCGGCAAAAAGCATGGCCATCACCAGTACATACACCACCGATTTTTTATAATTGGGGTTTACGTTTAGCCTGGGCGGTTTGATTTGGGGCATATTAACGCCCGGCACACTGGGCGTGCTAACATGGATGCTCGGTGGGGTTACGTTAATGTTGGGTTTCATGGCTTTTAGTTCAGTACAGTAAATTTGAGTAATAAATGCCATTTTGCCAAAACTTGCCGGGCGGGCCAACCCACCTTGGTTGGCGATCCCCACCATTTGCCCTAATTTTGAAAACCTGACCGGGCATGGGGGCTGTCATACCTACCCGGCCGCCGGACTTTTATCACTAAAACTACCCGCCCCATGGCCGAAGACATTTACTACGCCTTGCCGCTCCGCCTAGATGCCATTGTGGACAAACGGCAAGCCGCCCGCTGTTCGCTCAAAGACTCGATTGCCCAGCACATTCATTTGCTGCTCACCTCGCATTTTCACGAAAACCGCTTCGACTCTAGTTACGGCTGCGGCATTTGGGAGCAGGACTTTGAGCTGATGACGGGCCTGCAATGGAAAGATCAAACCCGAGACTACATCAAAAAATCCATCGAGACCCACGAGCGGCGACTGGTCAAAATCAACGTAAAAGTAGAACTGAGCGAGCAAGAAATCGGCACCAAGGAGAACAAGCGCATCAAGCGCCGGGTAACGGTGTTTGTGGAGGGATTTACCCGTAAAACCAACGAAAAATTTACCTACCAAGATCAAATTTTCATCGCCCCGTTATCTGTCGACTAAAACCTGCTGGCTGGCCCAACTGATATGCAATCGCTTGACCCTAAAACTTTTACCAAGGAGCGGATCAAACTCCGCTTGCTCAAAAAGGCGGCCGATTTATGGGGCTACCAAGAAAATGAGATCGACTCGTTCGACCCCCTGGTGAGCTTGCTCATCGATGCGTGTTCGGTTGAATTTGAGAAGATCTCGCAGGAAATCAACGCCACCCAGTCGCGGTTGCTCAACCGGCTGGCCAACATCATGAACCCGGACGTGCTGGACGTGCCCCGGCCCGCCTACGGCATATTACAAGCCCGGGCCACCGAGCCGCAGGCCCTGCTGGGCACCGAGGCCCAGTTTGTATTTAAACGGCCCACCGGGGTGCGCGCCTCCGGACCCGAACTGGCCCCCGAGGTGTTTTTTACGCCCGTGATGCCCACCCTGATCCACAACGCCGCCGTGCGTTTTATGGCCACGGGCAGTTCGTTGTTCGAGGTGGAAAACGGCAACCAAAAGCGGGTGGTGGCCGTGTCGGACTACGTGAAATCAAGCGGGCGCGAACTTTGGCTGGGCCTCGAGCTCCACCCCGATATCAAAAGCCTGGATGGGATGAGTTTTTACTTCGATTGGCAAAACTCGCCCGAACGCGACCGCTACTATCAATTTTTGCCGTTTGCCCAATGGAACCTGGGCAAAACCCAACTGGGAGCGGCCATTAAACTGGCTGTGCCCGCCCACTTGGAACGCGAAACCAACTTGGTAGAAGACGAATTTGACGTGGCCACCAAGCTAGAATTGCAGGTGGTTAGCTATTATCAAAAATGCTTCGTGCGCGTGCAAATGGGCCAAACGTTCAAAGAACTGGGCATCACTCCCCAAACTTACCCCAAGGCTTTTGAGGAGATGTTCTCGTTCCAAGACCTCCAGGCCGTAAAAGGCGAGTTTGTGTGGGTACGGGTGCTTTTCCCCGACTCGCTGGCCCAGGAGGCCCTCAACAACCTGTATTGTTACCTCAACGCTTTTCCGGTGCTCAACCGCCGTTTGAACAAGCTCACTTACCGCCTGCAACAAAACCTGAACATCATCCCGCTCACCTCCAACGATGCGTTTTTGAACGTGCGCGAGGTGCGCAGTGCCAGCAACGCCCTCTACAAATCCTCGCTGCTCACCAACCTGCAAGACGTGGGCGGCGAAACCTACACCCTGCGGTTCCAGGGCGTGGACCGGTTCGATAGCCGCAACGCCCGGGAGTTGCTTTATTACTTGCTGGAGCTGCTCCGCGACGAGGGTTCGGCCTTTGCCGCCCTGGGCGAAGATTTCCTTACTTCGCTCATCAAAGAAATGAACCAGAACATTGCCAGGCTAGAGCAGAAACTCAACCAAACCGCCGCCCTGCAACAAAAAAATCCGGTGCCCTATATTGTCATCAAACCCAAAAACGCGGGCGAGAACGTGTTTGTCGAGTTTTGGACCACCAACGGGCTGGGCGGCAACCGGGTGCCCGGCGGCAGCCGCCTCACCGCCTACGCCAGCACCCAAGTGCGCAACAACGAAATCTACATCCTCACGGCCACCCACGGCGGCACCGACCGGCTCAATGCGTTCGAAAAAATTTATTCCTACAAACGTAACTTGCTGTCGCGCAACCGGTTAGTAACGCAAGAAGACATCCGCGCTGCCTGCTTTGCCCAGTTTGGCAACCGCCTCCGCGCGGTAGAGGTGGAAAAAGGCTTCCGCCTGGGGGCCACCCCGCAGGCCGGGCTGATCAAATGCGTGAAGGTGAAACTGGTGCCCCGCGACCACCGCGAAATGACCTACGACGAGTGGCTACGCTCGTGCGAAGAACTGGAAGTGCTGCTGGCCAGCCAGTCGGCCAACAACTTGCCCTATTACGTGAGCGTGTCCGAAAACTAGGCCCCCATGAGCAAATACCTGGAAGCGTTGGCCAAGCGCATCGCCAAACTCAGCAACGATTTGAAGGCCGAAGTGGTGCTTACCGACTTGGTGGAAGGGGGCTTTAGCCCGGACGACCTGGTGGTAAAGCCCGTGGGTACCGCCAAGCGTCGTTACAGCCGCGATATTGAAAAAGTGAGCGTGATCGAGGGCAACTTTGGCCGCAACTTTCAACTCCACGTCGAGATCAACCGCGAGGGCCTGTACGATACCCTGCCCGAAAATCTCTTTCATCTGCCGCAACAGCGCAACCCCAATCGGTCCACTAGCCAAATGGTGGAAGAAATCCGCCGTAACCGCCGGGTGGAGAAAGAAATCCGCAAGTTTTTCCTACCCCTCGAGCAGGAGTTTTTTCGCCAAAGGTTGTTGGTGGAACTCGAGGAACGTAAACTGCTGCTCGACGACAACGCCGACGCGCAGAGCGAACTGTTCACTAAATTCTGGAACTTTCCCAAATTTTTAGACGGCCAACAGTGTTTTAACCTGGTGTTTTTGCTGCCCGTGGTGCATAAACTGGTGGGCGACTGGGACGCCACCGCCATTTGCTACGCCTATATTTTAAATCAACCCGTGCAAATAGAGGTAGTGCCGCCCCGCCCGCAGCCGGTTAGCGACGAGGCCATGCCCGCCCTAGTGCTTGGCCCCGACGGCCCCCAACTGGGCATTAACTTGGTGGTGGGCCAAGTGTACACCGATACCCTGCCCGGCCTGCGCATTACCGTAGGCCCGCTCGACAAAAAGAGCCTGCCCGATTTTTTGCCCGGAGGCCGCCTCAACAAAGTGATTGAATACCTCAACGGCTACCTACTGCCCTGCGAAACCGAAGTGGAGACCGTGATCGAACTCGAGCCGGAAGCCCAAATCTTTAGCTTGGGCCTTGACGATGCCAGCGGCCGCCTCGGTTATTCTACCGGGCTTTGAGGCTGCGCGCCTTGCCAGCGGTTGGAAACGCCAACACCCTAAGGGTTTTTGGAAACCCTTAGGGTGTTGTGTTCGTCGTCCGCCAACCGCATAAAAGGGCCGCCCGCACCTTCCGGCGCGGGCGGCCCGCCAAACCCTATCTGTCTATCCTGTTTTTTCGTTACTTGACCTCGTAGGTCTGCTCCACGGTGGTCTGCCCGCCCGTTACGGCCAGGGTGTAGCGGCCCTTGGGCAGGTGGCCCAGTTGGTAG
>JALONO010000050.1 GCA_025454895.1 Bernardetiaceae bacterium | reverse complement strand
TAAGCAAAAATGAGCGGGGCCACAATGGTAGCATCTGACTCTATCACGAACGAGGGCGAAGTCATGTGCAGCTTGCCCCAAGAAATTTTCTCGTTGGGCACGGCCCCGGAATACGATCCGTAGCTGGTGGTCGAGTCGGAAATTTGGCAGAAGTAGGCCCAGAAGGTTACGTCGTCCATTTCCAGGTCCTGCTTGAGCATGGGCACCACGCAAATGGGAAAATCGCCCGCAATACCGCCCCCGATTTGGAAAAATCCGATGCCGTTGCCGGTTTTGTAGTTGGCGATGTACCACTGGGCCAGCGAGGTCATGTACTCGATGCCCGATTTCATGGTAGAGGGCTTCAGGTCGCCAGTGTAACAGTACGAGGCGAAGATGTTACCCAGGGTGGAGTCTTCCCAACCGGGCACAAAAATGGGGATATTATGCTCGCAAGCGGCTAATAACCAGCTATTTTCGGGCGGGATTTGGTAGTACTGCTTCAGCACGCCGCTGCGCAGCAGTTGGTAGAAATACTCATGGGGCAAATAACGCTCGCCTTTGGCCTCGGCGGTTTTCCACAGTTCTAAAATGTGTTTCTCGATGCGGCGGATGGCCTCACCCTCGGGAATACAGGTGTCGGTAACCCGGTTAAACCCATTCTCCATCAAGTCCCACTCTTGATCGGGCGTGAGGTCGCGGTAGCGGGGGATGCGTTTGTAAAAATCGTGGGCCACGAGGTTGAATACGTCCTCTTCCAGGTTGGCCCCGGTGCAAGTGATGGCGTGTACCTTGCCTTGGCGGATCATTTCGGCCAGGCTGATGCCTAGTTCGGCGGTGCTCATGGCCCCGGCGAGGGTCATAAACATGAGGCCGCCTTTATAAAGGTGGTCTTCGTAGGCCTGGGCGGCATCAACCAGGGCGGCCGCGTTAAAATGGCGATAATTGTTAACAATGAACTGTGAGATGGGGCCTTTCGCCATAATGGTAGCGGTTTAGGTGAGCGGGCAAAATTAAACCCACTCGCAAAATGATGAGGCGATTTAGCCCCAGCCTAGGTTAATTTAATACTACATTAGCTGAATGATTGCATAATCAAATAATCATTCCGTTTGATTATCAATTATTTACGAGGCAGAAAATGTATAATCTCCATTTGATTTTGGGATAACGTAGCACGGCCGGGCCGATGCCCCCCGTGCCAGGGCTGATCCGTTTAAAATTGTTTCTCGCGAAGACGCAAAGTCGCCAAGGTGGTTTTTGGCTTTTGACCATGCCCATCTTGGCGCAAATGACCTACACCAGGTCGCCGGATCGGCCCTGCCCCGACGCACGCGCCGACGCTGAGACAAGGCGGGTCCTCTCTACTCTTCGTAGGCCCAGTCGATGCGATCCTTCATGTCTTTGACCACGATGCCCAGTTGGCGGAACCGGGTCCGAAGCTCGTCTACCTGGCCGTAGTTTTTGTTTTGCTTGGCTTGGCGGTAAATGCCCAACATGACTTCCAGCATTTGGGGCAGGTCGGAGCTGGTCTCGTCGCGCAGGCCGAACACCTGCTCCACAAAAGTGACGAAGGTATTGCGCAGTTGCTCGAAGCTGGCTTGGCTGTAATGGGCCAAGGGCACCTGCTGGTTGTGCAGGCTGTTGATCTTTTTGAGCATTTCCAACAACGCGGCCAGGGCCACGGCGGTGTTGAAGTCGTCGTTCATGCCCGCGTACACGGCCGCCACCAGTTGTTCGGTTTCCGTGGCCGTGGCCGCCTGCACCTCCGCCGGGCCTGATAAGTCGGCGGGGTACTGCAAAAGTTTGGCGGCCCGCAGCCCGTTCATGAGTCTCCGGTAGGCTTTTTGAGCAGCTTTGAGGGCCTCGTTGCTGATGTCCATGGTGCTGCGGTAGTGGGTTTGCAGCAAGGCATAGCGGAAGGTCATGGGGCTGTAGGCCTGCTCCAGCAGAGGGTGCTGGCCGGTAAAAAGCTCCACGGGCAAAATACCGTTGCCCGCGCTCTTGCTCATGCGCGCCCCGTTCACGGTGAGCATGTTGGCGTGCATCCAATAGCGCACCGGCTCGTGGCCGCAGTGGCCCACGCTTTGGGCAATTTCGCACTCATGGTGGGGGAACTTGAGGTCCATGCCCCCGCCGTGGATGTCGAAAGTCTGGCCCAGGTACTTGCTGCTCATGGCCGAGCACTCCAGGTGCCAGCCCGGAAAACCCACGCCCCAGGGCGAGTGCCAGCGCATAATGTGCTCGGGCGAAGCGTTTTTCCAGAGCGCGAAATCTTCCGGGTTGCGCTTTTCGGCTTGGCCGTCCAGCTCGCGCGAGTTGGCCTGCAGTTCGTCCACCACCCGGCCCGAAAGCTGGCCGTAAGCATGCTGCTGGCGGTATTTGTGCACATCGAAGTACACCGAACCGTTGGCCACGTAGGCCAGGCCGTTGGCCAAGATGGACTGGACCATCTCGATTTGCTCGAGCAGGTGGCCAGTGGCCGTAGGCTCGATGCTGGGGGGCAGGTTATTGAGCTGGGCCATTACTTGGTGGAAGTTGTTGGTGTACCGCTGCACTACTTCCATCGGCTCCAGGTTCTCGAGCCGGGCTTTTTTGGCGATTTTATCCTCGCCTTCGTCGGCATCGCCCACCAGGTGGCCCACGTCGGTGATGTTGCGCACGTAGCGCACCCGGTAGCCCAAGTGGGTAAGGTAACGGTACACGATATCGAAGCTGGTGAAAGTGCGGCAGTTGCCCAGGTGTACGAAGTTGTAAACCGTGGGACCGCAAACGTACATGCCCACAAAGGGCGGGGCCAGGGGGTTAAAATCTTCTTTGGCCCGGCTAAGGGTGTTGTAAACGCGAAGAGCAGCTTGCATAAGGCCGTAAAGTTAGGTTTTTTGTTTGGGAGATTGGAAACGCGCCGCCGGGCTGCGGCCGGCTTAGGGGGATGGAGGGCGCGACGGGAGGAGCGGTGGGAACCCGGTGTACCCCAGAAAACCCCGGCCCTCGCGCGCTAACGCCCGGTGGCCCGCGCCCGCCCGCCTGCCCGCGCGGGGGCAAGCCCCACGCTCACTGGGTTTTAATATTGGGGCGGTTCCCTCCCGGTTTTATTTGGTTTTAGGCGCCGGGGCCAGCGGATTTCCATAGCAACTCGCGGTGCGGCGCCCGCCGGGGTCCGCTCCGCTCCTGTGCGCGGGCGGGCGGGGGCCAAAAAAACGCGGCCGAGACTTGAGCCGTCGGCGGGGTTTGGCCCCCGCCCGCCCGCGCACCAGGGGCCCTACCCTGCCCTCTGGTCGCCGGGCAGAGCCAACCGCCCCGCCCCGGAGCTAACACCAACCACCACAATTGGTTACCTTTGCGGCCAACTCACCTTTGCCACCTTACCTTAAACCTATTGTGTTTTGAAAGAGGAATATCACAAATGGTACTCGCCGCGCATTGGCCGCGATTTCGAGATGCTCACCTTTGGCCACGGGGGCTACCCGATGGTGATTTACCCCACCTCGATGGGCAAATATTACCAGAATAAGGATTTTGGGCTGATCCACTCGCTGGAATGGTTTATCAACACGGGCCGCCTCAAGGTGTATTGCCCCGACAGCCTGGACAACGACAGTTTTTACAACCGGGGCATCCACCCGGCCAAAAAAATCGCCAACCACCAAATTTACGACGACCTGATTTTGAACGAGGTGGTGTACCGGGCCATGCACGAAACGGGCCGCAGCACGGTTTGCGTGGCCGGGTGCAGTTTTGGGGGCTACCACGCGCTCAACTTCGCGTTCCGCCACCCGGACAAGGTGAAATACATGTTCAGCTTGGGCGGGGCGTTCGACATCCGCTCGTTTATGTGGGGTTATTATAACGACGATATCTATTTTAACAACCCCGTGGATTATATGCCCAACCTAGGCCCGGGCTGGCACCTGGACCAGATCCGCAACATGGGCATTGTGCTGGGCACGGGCGAGCACGACATCTGCCGGGAAGACAACCACCGGATGGCGGGCATCCTTTACAACAAGGGCATCAACTATTGGCTGGATGTGCGCCCCGGCGGCATCCACGACTGGCCGGAATGGAACCGGATGCTGCCCCATTATGTGTCGCAGATGCACTTTTAAGGTTTTAATTACTGAAAACCCCGCTGGTAACTTTGCTGGTGGGGTTTTTTGTTTGGCCTCTTTGGGTTGGAGTTTTGTTCAAAAATATTCCCCGCAAAGCCGCGAAGGTGGTTTGGGGCTTTTGGGCGAGGCGGTGGACGCAACTGCGACAGGAGTATGGGCAATGTGAAGGGACGCTATTTCA
Source organism: Bernardetiaceae bacterium (assembly GCA_025454895.1). Lineage (GTDB taxonomy): Bacteria > Bacteroidota > Bacteroidia > Cytophagales > Thermoflexibacteraceae > JALONO01. The sequence continues at coordinate 21,097 of JALONO010000050.1, read as the reverse complement.
GAAAAACCATTGCGCTTACTGGCGCGGGCGCGCTCCGCAGGTCCAGCAGCCAGGCCCCGTCGAGCGGCACGGCGTGGCAGGCTAGCCCGGCGGCCTGGGCTTCTTTTTGCAACCGCTGGGCGGCGTAACGCTTAAAGGTGGCATCCAGCACCAGTTGCTTGAACGGCACCCCTTGCAACTGCGATAACCGCTGCACGGCCGGGTAGCTCACCACCAGCACGTCGAGCGGGGGGGCCTGGGCCAACTGGGGCAGGGCGGTGAGCCACAGCAGCTTGCGGCCGTTGGCCACCCACAATTGATGCCCGGGGGCCAGTTGCCGGGTGGGCCAGCCGGGGGCGGTGGTGTCGGCCAGGGGCACAAAACGCACCTGGTCGGGCCTTACGCCCAACCCTTGCCAATGGGGCAGGGCACTAAACTTGAGCTGCTGCGGCTGGGCAAACGCACTATCGGCCCACACGGTGGCCTGCAAGCCGCTGATCCAGGCTAGGTTAGCCACCTGGCGCGTGTGGTACACGGCCACCCATTGCTGTTGGCGTTGCTGCTGCCACTGCCACAACTGGCCCACCGCCAGCCCACCGCTGGCGGCTAACGTTCCGTACAGCCAAATTTTCCGCTCAGTTTGCCAAAGGGCCAATAAGCCGATGATAATCAGGTAAATGAGCCAAGTTTCCCCGGAGGTAATGCTGAGTTGGTCCCACAAAGCCCCGGGCAAGTTCTCGAGCGAGAAGGTAACTAAATTAAGCCCGGCAATGACCTGCTGGGCCACCCAGCCCGCCACTTGGCCAGCCACGGGCCACCAGGCCAAGGCCAGCACCAACAAACAGGCATACAAGGCCAGCGTGCCCAGGAAAATAATGGGCGGATTGGCCAGCCAAAAATAGTTGGGGAACTGGTGGAAGTAGTAAACTCCCAGCGGGAAGGTGGCCAACTGGGCCGCCAACGAAGCGCAACTTACCATCCATAATTGCCGCCCCAGCCAATTGCCGATGTACCACCGGCGGTACAGGCGCGGATACAGGTACGCGATGCCCAGCACGGCCAAGTACGAGAGTTGGAAGCCCACGTCGTAGAGCAAAAACGGGTCGTAAAGTAGGAGCAAAAACGCCGACAGGCCCAGGGTGTTGTAAATATTGCCCGCCCGGCCCCAGGTTTGCCCCACCAGCAAAAAGCTGAACATCACCACCGCCCGCAGCACCGAGGCCGACAGCCCCGTAACGAAAGCATAAAACCACAGCAAACCCAAAGCCGCCACCGCCAAAGCGATTTTCCGCTTGCTGCGGGCGGGCCAGTGGTTGAACCGGGTGAGCCAGGCAAACAGCCCGAACAACAGGGCCACGTGCATGCCCGACACCGCCAGCACGTGCATGGTGCCCGTGGCGGCGTAGGCTTCTACCAGGGTGTTGTCGAGGTGGTCCTTCACGCCCAGCACCAGCGCGGTGGCCAGGCCTGCTTCCAACGGCGAGGCCAGGTAGGTTTGCAATTGGGTAACGCACCAGTCTTTGGTGGCAATGGCCGCAGCCACTACCCGGCTGGGCGGGGCTTGGCCCAGCACCCGGTACGCCGGGGGCGGCAGGTACTGTTGGTGGTACACCTGCCGCTTGGCCAGGTAATCGCGGTAGTCAAAGGCCCGGGGGTTCAGGGGCGGGGGCACGGTGTCGGGCGGGCCGTGGACGAGCAGCCGGGTGCCGTAGCGCAGCCGGGGCACGGGCTGGCCCTGGGCATCGGTTTTGGCCAGGTACAGCAGCACTTGGCCGGTGGCGGGCTGCCAGCTTTTGCCATCGGGCGAGCGGCGGCGCACCTGGGCCGTGGCCCGGTAGGTGTTGGGTTTTTCGCTCACGTCGCTGTTGAGCACGGCCTCGTAGTAGGCCAGTGGGCCGGGCAACTGGGCAAAATGGGTGGGCTGGAGCCGCTCGTGGCGCGCCCCGGCCAGGCCCAGGCCCAGCAGGACCAAACCGCCCAAGCCCAGGCCACCCAGCCCCAAATGAGGCCGCCGCCGGGCCGCTAGGGGCAACTGCCACCACAACACAGCGTAGGCCAGGGCCACCAAGGCCAAACCACTCCAAATCAACATTTGGCTATGCGTAGCCGCTGGCCAGTAGCCCGCCAGGCCAATGCCCAGCATCAACGCCAGCGCAAAACGGACAAAAGCAAACGAACTCCAAGGCATGGGCAAAAGCAAACCTAGCGGGCGAGCGGGCCGGGCCATTCGCAGCACCGTCCAACGCGCCTCGCCCATCGCAAATTAGCTGGTTTTGAAGGATTGTTTTTAATGACTGAATGATTTTCTTATTTGTTTGTCAATCACTCGCTAGTGGTGCGACACCTTAATTTTATGGCAACCTTTTTTATTTAAAAAATTATACTCAAGCATTTAAATATATAAATTAAATTAAGTAATGATCGCGAGTATTCTTAATCCTTTACTTAGTTTTAATAGATTAATTAATTACTAATGAAAAAGGTTTGCCATCAGCCGTTTTCAAACTCAACGAAAACCCTCTAAGGGTTTTAAACCTTTGGAGGATCGGCCCGCCCCGGTGGCCAGTGAACGCTCCTCGTCCTTCCATCAAGACCTTTTCCGATAAAAATTTTTGGGGCAAGCTTGCAAATGCAAGTTAAGTTTGTTTACTTTGCATCACAAAGTTCTTTTTAATGAACACAAACGACCATTTGGATACCCTGACCGAGATCAGGGACTTGATGAACCGTTCCAGCCGTTTCATGTCGTTGAGCGGGCTAGGGGGCATTTGGGTGGGGGTTACGGCCCTGTTGGGCGCGGCCGCCGCCAAGTGGAAAATCGAGGAAGTCGTGACCGACTATGGCCACTACTACGAAAAAGCCACCCGCACCACCTACGACGAACTGTTGTATTTCCTGCTGGCCGATGCCCTGGTGGTGCTACTGGTGGCCGTGGCGGGCAATTATTACTTTACCGTGCGCCGGGCCAAAAAGCACGGGCAATCGGTGTGGACCCCCGCTGCCCTGCGCGTGGGGGTCAATTTGGCCATCCCGCTGGCGGCGGGCGGGCTGTTTGGGCTGGCCATGCTCTACCACGGCTACCTCAATTTAGTGGCCCCCGCCACCCTGGTGTTTTACGGCCTGGGGGTCATCAATGCCAGTAAATATACCCTGGGCAGCGTGCGCTGGTTAGGCCTGGCCGAAGTAGTTTTGGGCCTCGTATCGGCCTTTATCATCGGGTACGACCTTTTGTTTTGGACCCTCGGTTTTGGGGTGGCCCACATTATCTACGGGGTGGCTATGTGGCACCTGTACGAGCGAAATTAGGCGTGAAAAACCTCATCGATAGTTTGGACAAGGCTTTTGAGAGCCGCGTCAGGCTGGGGATCATGGCCGTGCTGGTAGTCAACGAGCGCGTCGACTTTGGCACGCTCAAAGAGTTGCTCAACCTCACCGACGGCAACCTGGCCAGCCACCTCAAGCCGCTGGAGGCCGCCGGGTACGTGGACTTGCAAAAACAATTCGTCGGCCGCAAACCCAACACAAGTTACGCGGCCACCCCGGCCGGTCGCACGGCGTTCCAAAACCACCTTAATACTTTGGAAGAATTGATCAAACAACAGAAGTAATGACTAAATGACTAAATGACTAAATGACTAAATGACTAAATGACTAAATGACTAAATGATTGTACTGTTTGATTATCAATTTTTTAAAAAATAAATCCATGACCTTTATTTAATTTTGGCATAAACTTACCGCCTCCCCAACCGAAAGCCTGCGCACCAAAAGCGGCTTTTTATTTTGTTATTTTACTTTGAAATTCAAAGTACTTTATGCTTTAGAATAATTTAAAATACCTGGAAATAAGTAAGTTAAAAAATTTAGCGAAGACCTCGAGAGCAGAAAAACATGGACACGACCCCCGACTTTAGTTTTTGGGAACAATACTTTATAGGGCGACAAGCCCGGTTCACTAGCCTACCTTGGCCCGACGAATACCGGCTCACGCCCCTTGAGCGGGCGCACGTGGCTCCAGCCCTGCGGCGGTTCCAGCGCGGCGAAAGCTCCGATGGGGCGCAATTGCTGGCCCAGGCCGCCGCGCTTGGCCATCCGGGTTACCTGGCCGCGTTGCGCCTTTTTATCAAGGAAGAACAAACCCATGCCAGCGTATTAGGCCGGTTTATGCACCGCCAGGGCATGCGCAAGGCCAAAACCGACTGGATGGACACGGTTTTCCGGTGGTTGCGGCACCGCAGCGGCCTGGCCAATGCCATCAACACCCTGCTGGTGGCCGAAACCGTATCGATGGTTTTTTACAGCGCGCTGGAACGGGCCACCCGCTCGCCGTTGCTCCAGGCCATTTGCCAGCAAATTTTGGTGGACGAAGAGATGCACCTGCGGTTTCAGGTGTACACCCGCCGCTATTTGCTGCGCCCGGCCACCGGGGCCGGGCGGCGGCTTTGGCACCGGATGCTTAGTGCGGTTTTGCTGTTCGGTTCGGCGGGGCTGCTGCGGCTGCAGCACGGGGCCTTGTTCCGGGCGGCGGGCTACGATTTCTACGATTTTATCGCCGGGCTGTGGCTGGTGCGCCACCGGTTGCGCACCCTGGAAACCGGCTCGGACCCCGTGGTGCCACCTTCGCTGTTGGCCCGGGCCGCCGTGGCCCTTTACTAACCCAGCCTCGCTGTGGTAAATACTCACCCAGGCCGGGCCAGTCGGCTTTGTAAAATTTAACAGCCACTACCGGGCTTCGGGAAAATAAATCCCCTCATTCACAGTTTTTTAAAAGAGAACTTATGCTAAAAATACTTGCTAAAAGTCAAGCACTCTCAAGTGGCCTGCCGCCGCTTCCCTTTGGACCCGACCGCTTGTTTTTTCATTTCCGAACCAATCAACTACCGATGAACTCCTGGAAATCCCTGATATTGTTAGCTTTAGCGGGCGTGGCCATGTGGGCGGCCCGCCTCTGGCGCACCGACGAGATCACGTATGCGTTCCTGATCTGGAACCTGTTTTTGGCCTGGGTGCCGCTGGGCGCGGCCTGGGTGTTTGGCCGGGCCGTGGGCCACTGGCGCACCCAAACCGTGGGCATCCCTCACCCGCCCCGGGCTTACCTGCTGGCGGGGTGGCCGGGCGGGCTGTCGCCCCGGTGGCTGGCGGCGGGCGCGTTTGTTACCTGGCTCCTGTTTTTGCCCAACTCGCCTTACATCATCACCGACCTGATCCACCTGCACCACATGGCGGGCCAAGCCCTGTGGTACGACGCGCTGATGATCTTCTTTTTTGCGCTGGGGGGCTTGCTGGCCGGGCTGGTGTCGGTGGCGGCCATCCACCGGAGCCTGCGCCAGGTGATCGGCCGTTGGCCTGCCTGGGGGGTGATCCTCAGTTGCCTCACGCTGTGCGGGTTCGGGGTGTTTTTGGGCCGTTTCCAACGCTGGAACAGTTGGGACGCCGTGCAAGACCCTTCCGGCCTGGCCTATGACATCGCTTTTCAGTTGCAAAACCCGTATGCGGTAAAAGTGAGCCTGGTGTTTGCCCTGGCCATGATTGTGCTGTACCTGGGGCTGGTGCTTTCGGCCCCGAGGCGGCTGGTGTAGCCGAGCGGCGGCCCGCTCCGAGGCACGGAGGTTCGGAGGTGTTCGCCCGGCCTCGCACGGGCACGGCAGCAACCCGCCCCGAAACTTCGAGCGGCACGGCCGGTGGAAACCTTCTGGCCTTCGCATCCCAAAAACAAAAAGTGATTGAACGAAAGGCATCCGTCCTCCGCCAGTGCGGAACTGGCGGGGCACGGCGGGCTGGATGTCATTGGCGGATCGTGGAAGTTCGTTTAGTGGCGGCCTGGCGGATTACGCACTTTTTGCCCAGGCTGCTCCTTGCCGGAGCGGGGCCAGGCACAAACCCTATCGCGACAAAATGTCGTACCCAAATTAGAGGCAAATTGGGTATGTGCTTTCTTTCAAATAATTGAAAATCAGATGTAAAGATTGTTTGATCGGGTAATAATTTAATCTCTCCAAATGCAAATGACGGCCGGCTGAAGAAGAATCGGGAAGTCATTCTGCTACAACCCTTATCTTTATGGAAAATCAACCTTTATCCATGACCAAACAAGTGGTAGAAATGGGCATCGACGTGGCCCGCACCTTGGGCAGTTTCGTGTTTGCCTGGCGGGGCATCAAATTATTGGTGCGGCACGAAAACAACGCGCGGGTACACCTGCTGGCCAGCGGATGCACGGTGGGCGTGGGCGCTTGGTTGGGCCTCAGCCCCGTGGAGTGGGGCGTGCTGGTGCTGCTCATGGCCCTGGTATGGGTGGCCGAGGCGGTCAACTCGGCGGTGGAGCGGCTGGTGGACCTGGTGTCGCCGCAGCGCAACCGCTTGGCCGGCGACGTGAAGGACCTGGCCGCTGGGGCGGTACTGCTGGCGGCCATCGCGGCCGTGGTGGGCGGCAGTGTGATCATCGCGCCCAAGTTGTGGGCCTGGGGCGTGGCCACACTGGGCTAGGGCCAACCGGGTTTTCCTACCGGGTTAATTGCGGGCTTTTGGCTAATTTGCCCGCCAAAAAAACGGCCTTGACTGCCCTTACCGGCAGGGCCGCCTCTACCCATCATGCTCAAAATAGGCATCTTTTTTGGCGGGCCTTCGCGGGAGCGCGAGATCTCGTTCGCGGGCGGCCGCACCGTGCTGGACAACCTGGACCGCAACTTATTTACCCCCGTGCCCATTTTTGTGGACAGCCTGGGCCAGTTTATCCAACTGGAGCCGCATTATTTGCAATACGCCAACATCCGGGAGTTTTACCCGCCCCACCAAAGCCGCCAACCCGGCGATTTGTTCCAGGTTTACGCCGAGTCGCTGGGCGAGCTGACCGAGGCCGAACGCCACCGGATGGCCGGGCTGGTAGGTCGTTTGCTGACCCCTACCGAGTTGCCCAAAGTCATTGATTTTGCGTTTATTGCCATGCACGGCAGCCCGGGGGAAGACGGTAGTTTGCAAGGGTTGTTCGAGTGGCTGGGCCTGCCTTATTCAGGGCCGGGTTTGTTCGGCTCGGCGGCCAGCATGGACAAGCCGCTGCAAAACGAGCTGATGATGCAACTGACCGGCCAAACCAAGCGGCAGGCGGTGCTGAGCCGCCGCCAATGGCGCACGGAAGCCCCCGCCCCGCTCTTTGCCCGCCTCCAAGCCGAACTGGGCCTGCCGCTAGTAGTGAAGGCCCCTCACGGTGGCTCCTCCATTGGCGTGGCCATTGTGCGGCAACCGGACCTGGGCGCGTTCACCAAGGCGGTAAATCAATGCTTCTTCACGATTGAACTAAGCCAAGCGGAGTGGGCCGCCCTCCCCCCCAACGACCAGCAGCAGTGGGTGCAACGCCTGGCCCACTTGGACCAAAGCATTGGCTACCCGGTGGTGCTAGAACGGCCCGGCCAGTCGGCCCAGGTGTGCTACCACCCCCGGTTTTTGCTCGACCAATTGCAACTCCACTTTGCCGCCGACTCTCAGCCTGTGCGCCTCACCGCCACCGACAGCGAGGAGGAAGTGTTGTTCGAGGAATTTATCCAGGGCAGGGAGTTTTCGTGCGGGGTGATTGAGGATGCCGACGGCCGCCCGGTGCCCCTGCCGCCCACGGGCATCGAGGCCGAGGTGTTCGACTTTGCCACCAAGTACCAGGGAGCCAACGTGTTGCGCAAAACTTTGCCCGTTAACGTGCCCCTGCCCCAACTGCACGAGATCCACCGGCAAATTAGGGCGGTGGCCCAGGGCCTGCGGTTCACGGTATGCGCCCGCATCGATGGTTTTGTGGCCAACGACGGCCGGGTGCTGCTGCACGACCCCAACACTATTCCGGGCATGTCGCCTACCTCGCTCATTTTCAAGCAAATGGTAGAAATTGGCCTCAACCCCACCCAGGCCATCACGTACTTTATCCGGGCGTCGTTGCACCAGCGCACCAAAACCGGTAAGCGCACCTGGGCGCACCTGCAATTGCTACAAAAGTTGGATGCCGCCCTGGCCCAGCAGTTGGCGCGCCTGACCCAGCGAACCAAGGTGGCCGTTATTTTCGGGGGCTTTGATGCCCCGCACGCCGAGGCCTCGATGCCGGTGGCCCGCAAGCTGTACAGCCGCCTGGCCGCCTCTACCCAGTACTGGCCCGTGCCCGTGCTGCTGAGCGGAACGGCCCAAGCCCCCACCCTGCACCGCCTGCCCGTGAACCTGCTCTACAAGGAGAACCTGGCCGACTTACAAGCCGCCCTCCACGCCGAAAAACACCCGCTCATCCAAGAATGTATTGCCGATGGCCAGGGGATCACGGAGCAGTTTGCCGGAGGGTTCGATCAAACGGTGGAGGCCCTGGACTTTGCCCAACTGGCCCAACTTACCCCGCAGGTGCAGTTGGCGTTCCACCACCATCCGGGCGAGTTGCCCCAACTGCAAGCCGCTGGGCTGAAGGTAATTACCTATTTACCGCCGTTAAGTTAGCCCGCCTTGCGCGCGCGCGGGCGGGAACCCGCTCGCCAGTATTCGCCCAAACTTTGGATCAACCGTTTGCCCTGATCAACGATGAACCACCGCCTTTATCAACTGGGGAGCGAACATGTGATTGTAAGAAGCGCAAAGCAGGCAGTTTTTGAACTGGCCATGCAACTAATTGCCTTGGGAGAGTGGCGGTATCGGCCTGGCAGCCCCTTGTTTGATGGATATCTGGTCAAAAACGGCGAATTATTTCTTTCTGCCGCCTGCCGGGAGCCGCAGGTAACCAAGTTTACTCCACCCTATACCTTAGCCCAGGCTACCGAATTTGCCTGGCAGTGGTACCTAGCCAACCAGCAACCTACCGAAGAACAAATTGGCGATGCAGAACTACCAAGCGAAGGCTCGGTGGAAGTTGGGTTCGAGCTATCGACCGAACGGACGCGGATCGACAACGCCTATCAAAAAATGCCCCAAGAGGATAGATTGTGGGGAATGGTTTGCTCCGTTAAGCCGGTTTGGCTTTATTATCACAAATAGTTGATTAATAATTATTTGCATCCTAAGTGTTTGCGCGTTAAAAAATCCCAGATGAAACCACACCGCATTATCCTCATCCGCCACGGCGAGTCGGAGGGCAACGTGTCCAAGGCGGTTTATGGCCAAAAGCCCGACTACGTCCTCGAGCTCACCGAAACGGGCCGCCAGCAAGCCCGGCAGGTGGGCCAACAGTTAGCCGGTTTGCTCGGCGGCGAAACCGCGTTTTTTTATGTGTCGCCGCTGTGGCGCACCCGCAGCACCTTTGAGCTAGTGGCGGGCCAACTGGCCCCTGACCAGTTCCGCTGGCTGGAGGAGCCGCGCATCCGCGAGCAGGAGTGGGGCCACCTGCGCACCCGCGAAGAGGGCGAGCAGGTCGAGCGTGAGCGCGACGCTTTCGGTACGTTTTACTTCCGCATCCCCGACGGCGAGTCGGCCGCCGATGTTTATGACCGGGTGAGCGACTTTTTCGGCACCCTTTTCCGCGACTTCGACAAGCCCCACTACCCCCAGAACGCCGTGCTCATCACCCACGGCATGGCCATCCGCTTGTTTTTGATGCGCTGGTTTCACCTCACGGTGGAAGAGTTTGAGCAACTGGCCAACCCCCGCAACTGCGAAATGGTGGTGCTTACCCGCAACGAGCGCGGCAAATACGAACTCCAAACGCAACTGCGCAAACACCAGGTTTATCACCCCTACCAGCGGCCTATTCAAATTTGAACAGGCCCACCTTAGCAAAATTTGTCAGCTACCTTTGCCTCAGTGAATGCAAGCCTTATTTTTGAAAGGTGATTTATTAATTGACTGATTTCCAGCCCTAAAATCATTTTCCATTCTACTACATCACCTCAAAAGCAAATAAAAATTGCTGATCCTTAATCTTGCAAATGATGGATAACCAAAGGGAACAATCATCTAATCATGCAGTCATTTAGTCATTTTAGTAGTAACGCTCCATGCTTGTTTCCGCCATTGTAGCCCAGGCCCTCAACGGGGTAATTGGCCACCAAAACGCGCTGCCGTGGCACCTGCCCGCCGACCTGCAATATTTCAAGCGGCTCACTACGGGCCACCACCTCATTATGGGCCGCAAAACGTTCGAGTCCATTGGCCGCCCGCTGCCTAACCGGGTGAGCATTGTGCTGTCGCGGCAGGCAGGTTTGGCCCTGCCCGCAGGCGTGTGGCAAGCCGCCGATCCGGCCCAGGCCCTGGAACTGGCCCGCACCCACGGCGAAACCGAGGTGTTCGTAATTGGCGGGGCCGAGGTGTTTGCCCAAATGATGCCCTGGGTGCAGCGCGTGTACCTCACCGAGGTGCTGGCCCCCGTGCCCGGCGACGTAACCATGCCGCCCCTCGGCCCGGGCTGGCACGAGACCCAGCGGCAAGCCCACCCGGCCGACGAACGGCACGCCTACGCTTACGCCTTTGTGGTGCTGGAAAAAAAACCGGCCAGCCCTGAAACGGACCAGCCGGAGTAAGCGCGGCAAACTTGCCGAAATTACGTTAATCGCGGATCGTCTTACTCTTAAGTAATTGATAATCAGGCAGAACAGTCGCTTAATCCTGCAATCATTAAGTTATTATACGATTAGTAGCCCTTAGCCTTGAGCCGCTCGGCCACTTTTTCGCCCAGTTGTTTGCCCCAGTTACTGCCCACGTCGTAGCTGTCTTTTTGGAGCAGCGGGGCTTTTTCGGCCATTTTTTTGCCGGCCGGGGTTTCGTAAAAAGCGATGATTTGCCGGATCTCGCTTTGGCTAAAATGGCGGCGGTAAACCGGAACCAGCAGTTTTTGTAAGTCGGTGATCGAGGTATTGGCAAACTCTTTTTCCAACTCGTCCCACACCTCGGCGGGCACCTTGCTGTTCAGCGATTTAAAGTTGGCCAGCAACTGGGGGATCACCGCCCGGAACGCCTCGGCCGAGCCGTTGATTTGCTGGAGCTTGATAATGTCTTGGTCGAACGAGTCGCCCGTGCCTTCGGAGGCCTCATCTTGGGCCAAACTAGGCAACTGGAGGCACAAACCCAGGCACAGGGCCAGGCACCATTTCAATAGATTGTTCATGGAGTAAATGAGTTAGTGAGGACGGTAGTAACAATTCCATGCCAAAATCAACGGCGGGAACCATAAAATAAGTTAACGAAAAACGAAATATAGGTGCTGCGGTTCTCGGCCAAGGGCATCATGATCACCGGCTGGGTCAAAAAATCGGTTTGCACCCCGGCCTCGACCCCGGTAATGTTGTTTTTGAAGCTCCCGAACTCGAAACTGAGCGAGGCTTTTACGCAGGCCCCTACTTGCAGGCGGCTTTGGCCCAGCCCTTGGCCAAACCGGCCCGCGCGCTGGATGCGCGTGAAATCGGTATGGATAGCCGGGTTGTACTGCACGCCCGTGAGCACGTTGCGGTTTTGGAGGTCGTAATCGATGAGGTAAGGGGTAACAATACCCAGCGAGGGGCCTACCGCCCCAATGAAGTTGATCTGCACCCCTTGTTCGGGCGAGCGGCGGAACAGCACCAGCTCGCGGCCGTATTGGGGCCGCACCATGATCAAGTAGTTGGCCTTGCCGGGCACGTAGCTTTCGCCCGTGATCACGCTCTGGGTGCGCTGCTCGCGCGGGTGCTTGATGTTCACCACCTCCAACGAAAAGCTGTGGTACATGCGCTCGCTGATGGCCCGGCTGTGGCGGATCATGCCGCCGCCGATCAGCCCGGCGTTGCTGTTAAAGTTGATGCCATAAACGGTTTGTACGCGGTAAGGCCGCTCGTTTTCTGACGACGACTCTTCCTCGCGCCGATTTTGGGCCGAAGCACTGGCGGCCAGGCTGATGGCCAGTAGAACGGCCAACAGCGGTTTGGGCAAATGGGAACCAAAAAATGAGTTGGGCATGGCGTTTAAGGACGGATAAATGGGCTGGGTTGAGCCGCCTGGGCAAATCTCGCTTAAAATTAACGGCCCCAAGTCAATTCGGCAAAAAATGCCCACGCCGGGCCGCCCGCGCGGGCGTGAGGCATCAAAAAAATGAGCTAAAGCCTTAACCGGTTTTGAAAACCAGTCGGGGCTTTAGCTCCGGTTAGTGGAGGAATTTGCAAGTTATTGTTACGGGCAGCCCGCTTCTGTCTTTTAACTTAGCAACGTCGGCATCCAAGCCATCACGTTGGGATGGAGGCTTAACCGGCCAAATCGGCGGTCTCCACGTTGACAAACTGCAACTGGCCCTGGGCATCCAACTCGATCAGCACCGGGGCTTCCTTGCTCACCCGGCCCGCCAAAATTTGCTTGCTCAACTCGTTGAGCAGCAGGCGTTGCAACGTGCGCTTGAGCGGGCGGGCTCCAAACTGCGGGTCAAAACCTTGCTGGCCCAGGTAGTCCAGCACGGCCGGGGTGGCCTCCAGTTCAATGCCCGTTTCAGCCAGCCGACGGCGGATGTGGCCAAACTGGATGTCCACGATTTGCCGTACTTGGGCCTTGGTGAGCGGGCGGAACATGATCACCTCGTCCACCCGATTAAGGAACTCCGGCCGCACAGCTTGTTTCAAGTGGTTCATCACCAAGTTTTTGGCTTGCTCAATGGTTTCCAATTGGGCAAATACGTCTTGTTGCTCCAAGCCCTCCAGTTTTTCCTGGATCAGGTGCGAGCCTAGGTTGGAGGTCATGATGATGATCGTGTTCTTGAAATTGGCCACCCGGCCTTTGTTGTCGGTGAGGCGGCCGTCGTCGAGCACTTGCAGCAAGATGTTGAACACGTCGGGGTGGGCCTTCTCGATCTCGTCCAGCAGCACCACCGAGTAGGGCCGCCGCCGCACAGCCTCGGTCAGTTGGCGCGGCTCACGCTGTGGCGCTCTTGGTACTCGCTCATGTCGATGCGCACCATCGCGTTCTCGTCGTTGAACAAGAACTCGGCCAGGGCCTTGGCCAGTTCGGTTTTGCCCACGCCCGTGGTGCCCAGGAAAATGAATGACCCGATAGGCCGCTTGGGGTCCTGCAATCCGGCCCGGCTGCGGCGCACCGCATCGGCCACGGCCTGGATGGCCTCAGTTTGCCCGGCCACCCGACGGGCCAGTTCGGCCTCCAGGTGCAGCAGTTTGTCGCGCTCGCTTTGCAGCATTTTGCTCACCGGGATGCCCGTCCACTTGGCCACCACTTCGGCAATTTGCTCGCTGGCCACCACGTCGCGCAGCAGGGCCTTGTCGCTGGCCAGTTGGGCCGATTGCTTTTGCAGGGTTTCCAACTGGGTTTGGGCTTCGCGGATTTTGCCGTAGCGCAGTTCGGCCACGCGGCCATAATCGCCTTCGCGCTCGGCTTGCTTGGCCTCGTTTTCCAGGCCCTCGATCGTTTCTTTGGCTTTTTGGATGCCCGTGATGGCATCTTTCTCCATTTGCCAGCGGCTGCGCATCGAGGCGCGGCGTTCTTCCAGTTCGGCAATCTCGGCCGAGAGCATTTTTTCTTTCTCGATGTCTTTTTCGCGGCGGATGGCCTCGCGCTCGATCTCGAGCTGCATGATGCGCCGCTGCACCTCGTCCAGTTCCTCGGGCACGGAGTCGATTTGGATGCGCAGGCGGGCCGCCGCCTCGTCCATCAGGTCTATGGCCTTGTCGGGCAGGTAGCGGTCGGCAATGTAGCGGTCGCTCAGTTGCACGGCCGCGATCACGGCGTCGTCCTTGATCTGCACGCCGTGGTGCATCTCATATTTTTCCTTGATGCCCCGCAAAATCGAGACCGCGTCTTCGGGGCTGGGTTCTTCCACCAGCACGGTTTGGAACCGCCGCTCCAGGGCTTTGTCTTTCTCGATGTGCAACTGGTACTCTTTGAGCGTGGTGGCCCCGATGGCGTGCAGCTCGCCCCGGGCCAGGGCGGGCTTGAGCAGGTTAGCCGCGTCCATGGCCCCCTCGCCGCCGCCCGCGCCCACCAGCGTGTGGATCTCGTCGATGAACAGGACAATCTGCCCCTCGGAGTCCACCACTTCTTTGATTACGGCCTTGAGCCGCTCCTCAAACTCGCCTTTGTACTTGGCCCCGGCCACCAGCAGGCCCATGTCCAACGAGGCAATGGTAACCGACTTGAGGTTTTCCGGCACGTCGCCGTTAACGATGCGCTGGGCCAGGCCTTCCACAATGGCCGTTTTGCCCACCCCCGGCTCGCCGATCAGGATGGGGTTGTTTTTGGTGCGGCGGCTGAGGATTTGTAGCACCCGACGGATCTCCTCGTCCCGGCCAATGACCGGGTCGATTTTGCCCTGTTTTGCCATTTCGGTCAGGTTGCGGGAGTAGCGGGCCAGCGACTGGTACTTGGCCTCCGCGTTTTGGTCCTTCACGGTGCGGCCGCCGCGCAGTTCTTGCACGGCCAACAAGGTTTCTTTTTCGGTAAAACCTGCATCTTTCAACAGCGTGGCCACCTTGTCGCGCCCGGCCAAAATGCCCAGCAACAGGTGCTCCACGGTTACAAACTCGTCTTTGAGGGCCTTTAAATACTGGTTCTCGGCCTTTTGCAAGGCGGCGTAGGCATCGTTGGCCAGCGAGGGCTGCGTACCGCTCGACTTGGGGTAAGTGTCCAGGTATTCATCGAGCCGGGTCTCGAGCAGTTTCTTGTTCGCGCCCAGCTTTTTGATCAAAAACTCGGTAATGTTCTCGTCCGCTTTCAAAACGGCTTTGAGCAGGTGGCCCGTTTCCACGATCTGCTGCTGGCGGCTAGTGGCCAGTTGGGTGGCCTGTTGCACCGCCTCCTGGGCCTTGATGGTATATTGGTTAAAGTTCATGTTGGTAACAAGGTTTGGCTAAACTGGCCGCCTACGCCCCCGAGCTGGCGGCTCTTTGGTGTCCCGCAAAGCAATCGCCAGGTTTAAATTTACGTCAAAGTGGCAGAAAACCAACGGATTAGTTAATGTGTTATGTCAAAATGGCAATCATAGTCGCTATTTCTGACGGTAAAATTACTTTTGTTTCAAATGCCGGAGCCAGGCGGTTTTCTTTGAGAACAGCAAGGGCGGCAGATAGCCGTGCTTGGGGATTACTCATCCACACTTAGGACTTTTACTAAAATAGTTTTATTTTTTAGTGTATAAAACTTCTTAAATTAAAATATAAATAATAATGCTTTTTATGTCTTATAAGTGATTAACAATCGAATGGTAAAATCATCTGATTACTTTGGTATTAACCATATCATTTTAAAGCCAGTCGCCTATTTTTTAATTATCAAAGCCAACCGCCCATGACCGATTTCACCCGCGTTCACCAAGAATTTGCCAAGCAGGGCCTCATGCGCTTGTTCAACGCCCAGCTGGTGAGCGTGGCCCCGGGCGAGGTGGTGATCGAGTGCCCGTTTGCCGAAGCCCTCACCCAGCACCACGGCTATTTCCACGCGGGGGTGCTCACCACCCTGGCCGACAATGCCTGCGGATTTGCCGCCCTCACCCACTTGCCCAGCCAGCAAACCGTACTGTCGGTCGAGTTTAAAATCAACTTTTTGCGCCCGGCCAACGTACCCCGGCTCATTGCGGTGGGCCAGGTACTTAAAGCTGGTAAAACCCTCACCGTGTGCGAGGGCTACGTATATGCCCCCGAGCGGCAAACCCTGTTGGCCAAAATGACGGCCACGATGGTGGGCGTAGCCCTAGCTTAGCCCGGCAACTGGGCCAGCAGTTGCTCCACCACCTGGGGATAGTGCGCGTATTCCAGTTCGTGTACCCGGGCGGCCAGGGTGTCGGGCGTGTCGGTGGGCAGCACCGGGCAGGCCACCTGGCGGATGATCTGCCCCTCGTCGTACTGCTCGTTTACATAATGGATGGTGATGCCGCTCTGGCGGTCGCCGGTGGCCAGCACGGCGGTGTGGACTTTGGCCCCGTACATGCCCTTGCCCCCGTGGCGCGGCAGCAACGCCGGGTGGATGTTGACAATGCGGCCCGGAAACGCCTGCACCAACGGGGCGGGCACTAGCCATAAAAAACCGGCCAACACTACCAAGTCCACGGCCTGGGCCTGCAAATAAGCCAGCACTTGGCCGGTTTGGTAAAATTCCTCGCGGGTGAACACGCGCGCGGGCACGCCCAGGCGGGCCGCCCGCTCCAGCACGTAGGCATCGGGCCGGTTGCTCAGCACTAGGCAGCGCACCTGGGGCCTGGCCGCCAACCGGCGGATGATCTGCTCGGCGTTGCTGCCCGAGCCTGAAGCGAAAATGGCGACGGTGGTCAAAAGAGGATGCTTAAAAAAGTCGTTCAAAAACAGAAGTTGGCGGGATGCTTGGTCCAAGGGCCGGGCCAAGCCCAAGCGCGGCCGGTTTTACAACCCTAGCACGCCCAGTAGCCCGGCCAGCATCATCAACTTGGCCCACTGGCTCAGCCGATGGTAATGGGCTGGTTCCTGCGCGCGCCGCAAGCCCCTGGCCAAAAGTAGCAAAAACCCGCCAATTACCAGCCCAAAAGCCGCCTGCGCCCCGCCTAGGTGCGGCGGCACGGCCCAAAGCACGGCCAGCCCAAACGCCAGCAATAAGCTGTAAATCAAATTTTTAGTTGGAATTTCACCCCAGCAAATCGGCAAAGTGCGGCAACCAGCGGCCCGGTCGCCGGGCTGGTCTTCCAGGGTTTTGATGAGTTCGCGCACCAGCGAGCTACCAAACGCGAAGCCGACAAAGGTGAACAACAACCGGGGCGGGGCCAGCCACGGCAATGAGGAATGGGCCAACAACGCCACCGGAGCGGCACTCAAGGCGGCCACCAGCAGGTTGCCAAAACCTGGGGTTCTTTTAAGCCAAGCCGCGTAGGCCCACAAAGCCAGCAAAGTGGCCAACACCCAGCCCAGCAGCCACTTGCTGTGGGCCACCGCCAAGCTCAAGGCCAAAATGGCGGCCAAGCCAGTGGCCCATTTGGCCAAAAGCGGCCTCACATGCACGCCCACTACCCGCCGAGCGGGGCGGTTAATGGCATCGGTGGCTTGGTCGTACACATCGTTGACCAGGTAGCCCGCGGCGGCCGTGGCCAGCACCGCCCCGGCCAGCCACCAAAACCCCGGGGGCCAGGGCCAGCCGAAAAACTTGGCCTGCAGTACGCCTAGCACCAAGGCCAGCATGAGCAAGTTGGGCCAGCGCACCAAGCGAAACCAAGCAACTAAGAGCTTCACGGCCAGGCAAAAACAAACCGCCCGGCAAAGCCCGACGGCTGTTGGAGGATTTCAACAAAAACTTGATTCATTGTCCAAATATACGGCTAAACGGGGCCATTAGTTGGCTGGCCGGGCTTTTTATTGAACCTGCTGCCGCAGCGGGTTTGTTGATCCACCCAAGGGCGGAGCGGAAGGTTGGTTAAACAATTTGCGTGCATTAATAGTTTTTTGTTGGGCGTTTTGAGGTCGGTCAGCCTATGAGCCACGGACAAAAGCGAATGAGGCTTGATTTCCACCGTTTTAGCCACCTTGGCCGATATTGGGTAAAAAACACAATCTTAAAACATTGTCCTAAGTAACGCAGTTTAAACTTTGACTTCACTAACCACATTTTCTAGTTTTAAACCATACTTACCTTGAGCTATTACTCGATTAAAGACCTGGAGAACCTGACTGGCATCAAGGCCCATACCATTAGGATGTGGGAACAACGGTATGGTATTATCAAGCCAGACCGCACCGATACCAACATCCGCCTTTATGGCCCGGATGAATTGAAGTTGATGCTCAACATTGCCCTGTTGAACAACCACGGTTACAAAATTTCCAAGATCGCCCAAATGAGCTACGACGAAGTATGCCAACGGGTGCTGGAAACCATCAACAAGGCCAATAATTTCGACGACCAGATCAACGCCCTCACCGTGGCCATGATCGACCTGGACGAGGAACAGTTCGAGAAAATCATGGCCACCAACATCTTGCAATATGGTTTTGAGAAAACCATGACCAACATTGTTTACCCATTTTTGGTCAAGATCGGCACGCTGTGGACCACCAACGCCATTAACCCGGCCCAAGAGCACTTCATCACCAACCTCATCCGGCAAAAAATCATTGTGGCCATCGACGGCCAGTTTGAGCCTAACCGGGTGAACCCCAAGAAGTTCATGCTGTTTTTGCCCGAGGGCGAGCTGCACGAAATTAGCCTGCTGTTTGCCTGCTACATCATCAAGTCGCGGGGCAATAAGGTGATTTACCTGGGTCAAAGCATGCCCATGACGGACCTTTACGAAGTTTTCCAACTCCACAAACCCGACTACCTGCTCACCGTGATTACCTCGGTGCCGGGGCCGGAAGACGTGCAAGATTACGTGGACACCCTGGGTGCCCGGTTTGCCGAAACCGAGATTTTGCTCACTGGCTATCAAGTGGTGGGGCAAGATCTGCATATTTCCCCGGCGGTTACGATTATCCACCAGATCAAAGACTTGGTGGACTTGGTGGAGTACATCCGCCGCCATCCCGACGAGCAGAAGCCTGTTAAGCCCCAGCAAGCGGCCCCGGTGGTGGGCGGCCTGCGGCGCGAAGACTACTCCCTCGACGATTTTATCTCCTAACTTATTGGCCCGGGGCGGCCGCCGAGCGCGGCCAGTAGTAACGCAAGGTCAGCTGACCGTAGTTGCTCCATTGCCAGCGGTCGGTGCCGCCTTGGGTAATGGAGGCGTTGGAAAGGGCACTTTGGTACTCCAAAGCCAGGCCCAGCAAATTTGCTTGGTTGCGTTTGGCCAAAATAAACTCGGCCCCCGCCACGCCCTGCACGCCAACAACCCGGTAAGGTTTGGCCTCCACGGTACTCTCTTGTGGTACGCCCGCCTGTTCCAGCGTGCCCGTTCCTGAAGTAGAGCCAGTGGGCCGGTACTGGCTGTAACGGTCAATCCGCAGGCTCACCTGGGTTTGGTGCTGGTAACTAAAGCCGCCTTCCAGGCCCAGGCCGCCGAACAGCCGCAACCGATTATTGAGTTTGGCGCGCGCAAACCGCACGTACAAGGCCGAAAACCGCGCAAGTTGCAGTTCGGTTTGCAGCCGCAGGTTGTACACATTGGCCTGGGGGTTGGTGCCAAGCTGGGCAAAGAGGTAGTCGGCATAGCCACTTTGCCGCTGCAAGCCAACGCCGAACCGGAACTCGTCGCGTTGGTTGCGGGCCAGCGAGGCGGTAACCCAGGGTGAAACGCCGACGGTCAGCCCGCCGCTGTCGCCTGCCAAGGCCCCGGCCGGGATCACGATCCGCACCGGCTCGGGCAGCAAGCCGGAGGTGTTTCGCACAAAATCGCCCAGGTCGAGCGAGTAACGGTAGCTCTCGAAACCTGCTTGCCCCCCCAAGCCCACTACCCCCCAGCGAAAGCGCGGCTTATTTTGGGCCAATAAAGTCGCCACGGGGGCGCAAACCAAAAAAAAGAATACCCAGGAGATTTTTCGCATTGCTTTAATTTATCTAAGAAGAAGCCAGTTAACGGGTAAAGTCAAACAATTGATAGGAATAAACGTAGGCAAGTTAGGATAATTTATTAACAAAGCTAGGCCCGTTACCTGGCTTTGGGGCAAAACAGCTGGTTAACCTGGCCCCCGGTGCCCCGGACGGACGGCCGCCCTCCGGGCCATGTCCAGGAGTCGGCAATCAACCCGCCACCGTCCCGGCCGGCCCCAAGGCAACGAAATGGGGAAAACTAAGTTGGCCAAGTGCGCTAACGAGCTAATTTTGAGGAAGAACGCTCATTCCCTCTCTGCGATCATGCTCACTTGCCAAAAACATTTGTTCGACCTGGCCGACGACCTCCGCTACCTCAATTGCGCCTACATGGCCCCCCTGCTCAAAAGCTCAGCCGAAGCGGGGGGAAACGCCATTGCCCGGCGGCGGCGGCCCTACCACATCATGCCCACTGATTTTTTTACCGAAGTGGACCAGTTGCGTGCTCTGTTTGCCCAGCTCATCCACTGCCCGGACCCGCAGCGGATCGCCCTGGTGCCCGCCGTGAGCTACGGCATGGCGGTGGTGGCCAAAAACCTCCACCCCCGGCCCGGCCAAAACTTGGTGGTGGCCCAAGAGCAGTTTCCCAGTAATGTGTACCCCTGGCGCACCCTGGCCCAGGAGCACGGCCTTGATCTCCGCATTGTGGCCCCGCCCCCCACGTTGGCGCAACGGGGCCAACAATGGAACGAACGCATTTGGGAGACCATTGATGCCAACACGGCCCTGCTGGCCCTGCCCCACGTACACTGGGCCGACGGCACCAAGTTTGAACTAGCCGCGTTGGGCCAGCGCATTCACGAAGTGGGCGGCCTCCTGGTAGTGGACGGCACCCAAAGCGTGGGCGCCCTCGATTTCGATATCAACAAAATAAAGCCCGACGCCTTGGTTTGCGCGGGTTACAAATGGCTTATGGGCCCGTACAGCCTAGGCTACGCCTATTTTGGCGAGCGGTTTGACCACGGCAAGCCCGTGGAAGAAAACTGGATCAACCGCCTGCACAGCGAGGACTTTGCCGGCCTGGTCAATTACCAGGACGCTTACCAGCCCAAGGCCCTCCGCTACGACGTGGGCGAGCGCAGCAACTTTATTTTGGTGCCCATGGCCCTGGCCGCTTTGCGCCAAGTACTGGCTTGGGGCACCGCTAACATCCAGGCTTACTGTGGCCAACTGCTGGCCCCGCTGGTGCAAGCCCTGCCCGCCCTGGGCTACTGGCTGGAGCAACCAGAGGCCCGCGCCAACCACCTGGTGGGGCTGCGGCTGCCCGCTGGCGTGCCCCTGGCCACCGTGCGCCAGGTATTCGCCGAGCACCAACTTTCCGTCTCCATCCGCGGGCAGGCCGTGCGCGTAGCCCCGCATGTGTACAACACCGAAGCCGACGTGGCCGCTCTGCTGGCCGCCGCCACCCAAGTGGTGCAAACTGCCCCAGCCCTGCCGACGGCTTAAGGCCTCGGCAGCGGTTTCCCGTCCTTCTCCTGCCAAAAATTGACCGGGCCAAGCAACCAAAACCTAGGCCAGGGCCGTATTTTTGAAGAAAGAAAACCCCGCCCGCCGCGTGAGAACCAGCCTCTTCCTTTTGTTTGCGCTATTGGCTGCCCGCTTGGTCGCCCAAAACGGCCCTTCGGTGCTGGCCAGCGGCCAGTGGTACAAAGTGGCCGTGCCGCAAACCGGCCTTTACAAAATCGACCGGGGCTTTTGGCAGCGCCTGGGGGTGGATGCCGCCCAA
>JALONO010000283.1 GCA_025454895.1 Bernardetiaceae bacterium | reverse complement strand
TCTAACTCCTTGATATACTGGGCTTTCAAATCGGTTTGGCCGCGCTGGGCCAGGTTCTGGTCGCGGGTGAGGCGGTCCAGCGAGTTGGTGCAGGCGGCGGCCAGCCCCAGGGCGGCGGCAATGCCCAGGGCCAACGCAGTGCGGGTGTGGCCCAAAAGGCGGGAGGTTTTTTTGGTGAGCATGGTTAAACGGGCTTTGATAGGTGATTGGTAAAAACTACTGGCAAACGGTAAATGCAATTGTTGCAAGGCGGCCTGGGCCATCAATTGGCCGTAACCGGCCGCCCCGGCCTGGGCTTGGGCGCGGGCATCGGCCAGGTACTCGTGCTGGTCCTTGAGGGCGCGCACGTACAGGTGCGCCACCGGGTGAAACCACAAGGCGGCCCGCCATAACTCGGCCAGCAGTAGGTCCAGGCTGTGGCGGCCTTGCAGGTGGGCCAGTTCGTGGGCCAGCACCTGCCGCTGCTGGGCGGGGCTGAGGGGCTGGGTTTGGTCCCAAGCCAGGTAATTGAAAAAGCTGAAAGTGGGGTAACGCCCGCCCGTGAAGCGCGCCCGCACGCCCGCAGGTAGGCCGGGCAGGCCCGGGGCCGAGGGCAAGCTGCGCACCAGGCGGTAGGTGCTCCACAGCCGCCAACCAATCAAGGCCAGGCCAAT
This sequence comes from Bernardetiaceae bacterium, assembly GCA_025454895.1. GTDB lineage: Bacteria > Bacteroidota > Bacteroidia > Cytophagales > Thermoflexibacteraceae > JALONO01. Next base: position 4,423 of record JALONO010000283.1, on the reverse strand, counting down.
TGCCGCCCCCAAGGCCCAAACGGCCAGCAGCCCCTGGGGCCAAGTAACGGCTGGGGCGGCCGGGGTTTCCGCCTCCGGGGCTGGCACCTCGGCCGGTTGCAACCAAATTACCAGCGGCTCGGCCAGCGGGGGCTGGGTGCCCTGGGGCAATTGCACCAGCGGCAAAACCCAGCTCAGCAGGGCGGTGGCCAGCAGGTACCAGCGGGTGCGGGCAAAAAACGAGTCGGCGTGCATGAGCCAACGGTAGGCCAGCCAAAACAGCGTGAGATAGGCCGATACTTGCAGCAAATAAGCCAGGTAGGGGTGCATGGTCGGGCGGTTTAGGGTTGGGGATCGTCGTCGGTTTCAGCTTCAGGGGCGGGGCTAGCCTCCCCGGCCAGGCGCATCAACTCCTCAAATTCCTTGAGGTCCACGTTGTTTTGTTTGATAAAAAACGAGACCATTTGCTGGAACGAGCCGCCAAAATAGTTGCCCAAAAAATGCTTGAGGAACTTGTTGGAATACTCGGCCTTGCCCACCAGGGGGAAGTACTCGTGGGTTTTCCCGTAGGCTTTGTGGCCCACAAACCCTTTTTGTTCCAAAATGCGCACAATGGTGGACACCGTGTTGTACGCGGGCTTCGGCTCGGGCAGTTGCTCGATCACATCTTTGACCAGGCCCCGGCCCAGTTGCCAAAGGACCTGCATAATCTGCTCTTCGGCCTTAGTGAGTTGTTGCATAATGCTAAAGTGAGTGGGTGAATGAGTGAGTGGGTGAATGAGTGAATGAATGATTAAATGTCTATTCTGCTTGATTATCAATTATTTGCAAATCGGGTGGGTTTGGGGGCGCAGCCGGGGCAGCGTTACGGGGGTTTGGGTTTTTGGGGAGAAGACTTTAAAGAGATGGCTCGCTACTTATCGGTTATGTTCAGGCTGAGCCAACGCCCTCATCCGGGTTTTTTTACCTCCGCCAAGCTGATACAACTAAGCGATGCAAATATATAACTAAGTTTTTAGTTTAAAAATTATCCACCAAATTTTTAACCAATCGTTTTTACTTTATCGGGAAAATCTTGACCAGAAACAATAACCTTGACCGGGCCAATACCAAAAAAAGTGGCCCAATCGTTACAAAAGTGGGCTGAACCAAATCCAGTAGCCCCACCACCATCAACCGAGCCATGAGCCAGTATATTACGCTGGAGGTAGAAAATGGCAGCTACCCCGTGCAAGGAGTTCGGCTAGAAGCCCTCCAACCCATCGACGAAATTGGGCGGCCGGCCACCAACGTTCGCTACGGGCTTATCCGTTTTGGGCTGGCCGACCTGGCCAACCTCGATTTTTTTGTGAACTGGATGGTGCAACCCAAGCGCACGGCCAGTGGGGTGTTCACTTTTTACGACCGGGTCAACGGCCTCTCGGTGCGGCAGCGGGTGCATTTCACCAACGCTTACTGCGTGGAACTGGTGGAGCTTTACAACCTGGAGCTGGACGAGCCGGTCGGGTTCGCTAACTTTGCCCACCACCTGGCCACGGGCGGCCTGCACCAATCAACAGCGGTGCCTAACCCGTACCGGGGGCTGGTTACCTGGGTGGCCCTCTCGGCCGAAAAGATCGAGGTGGTGCCCATTGGCGCGCCCCCGGTGGCGGCAGACCCGGCGGAGGCCCCGGTTAGCTTTGGGCCGCCGCAGGTGGTGGAAGATGAACCTGAGAGTATTCTGCCCAAGTTGCCACCATTAAGGCATCTGGTTAACAACCAAACACCTTCGCCCACCTTACAGGCCACAACCACTGCGCAGTTGATCGCAGCGTTTCCGACTGTTTTACAAGAAGCATTGAGTAATGACCGAATAGCGGAGTTATATGAAGATTACAAAAAGAGAAAAACCAAGAAAAAAGCGAACAATAATAAAAACGAGTCAGCCGACGAGAGAAAAGGCAAAAGAAAAAAATTGCGCAGCCTAGATGAGTGGTGGAATGGTCAAATTACCAAAAACGGGAGGCGGAAAGGTGGCGCGCACAATGTATATGCAGGAGCAGTGGCTGAATACCAGGCCGAGCAATTGTTTGCCGCTTTAGGCCATACTAAACTTAATGATGGTGGGCTATTGATTGGGCCAGAAGATGCGCCCCGAGGTAGAGGCATTGATGGAGTGTGGCGAAACGGAAACCCTCCACCCGAGTATTTTATTACTGAAACCAAGTTTCGCTCGGCCAACCTAAAAGAGTCCCAACTAACTGATAAATGGATAAATAGCGACGAACGATTGAAGAAATCTGTTGGTGATGCTGAAAAGAAAAACATCGACCGTGCCATGCGCAATGGACAGGTAGAAAAGCGCTTGCTACATATTGATGATAGTGGTCAAATGACCCAATACTTGGTTAACAACGCTGGCAAAACCTCTTTACTACCCCAGGCATGACCAAACGTGAACCCTTGATGACCGAGGAGTATTTCCAAAAGCTGCTCCGTTCTGACACCGCCCACATAGATGAAATAAAGGCGGAACTTAAATCCCCGCCCTCTGTCCGGTATAATGTGCCGATGGCCTATTTTCAACTCCTGGAAAGCCAGCGCACCCGTTTCATCGCCAAATATTCATCAGGGTCATCTATTGAGGGGTTGGTACCTGATTTCTTGGAAATTATAGAAACTTGGGAAACCTTGGGTAAGGTAGATACGGATAACGCTTACCAAAACGCCTTCAAAAAAGAATTCGCCGATTACTTTAAATCGCTGTGGCTTTTGTCACAAGGCCATTTGCTGGGGGTGGGGGCGGCTTGGCTAGAACGGCTGCTCCGCTGCATCGGCAACGAGGGCGAAGACCGCTTGTTTGAAGCCCTGGCCCGGCAAACCACGGGGGCCGAACGCCGGTCTGCCACCAAACTGCTGTACCCCAAGCAATACCAGCCCCTGCTCGACGTGGCACTGGCCCCGGCCGGAGAACGGCCATCGCTTATGCGCCAGTTTTTAAGCGGCTGGTATCCGTCTATGAAAAAAGCAGGCTGGCACGGCCTGCATAAAAACGGGCCGGACGGTGGTTTCTATGGCTACTGGTGCTGGGAGGCCGCCGGGGTGGCCCTGGCCTTCGGCATTGACGACGAGAGCTTCCGCGACCTGCCCTACTACCCCAAGGACCTGGCTGGCTTTGCCCGTGGGCGGGCGTGAGGCGCGCGTGGCTAATGGCCCAGCGACGATTATCGGCTGGTCAACGGGGAGTGGGAGTCATGGATGGCCTGGTGCTTTAGCGCCAACTATACCAAAATCAAATAAGCGCTGCGGGTTCCTGGTGCTGTAAATGATTGATAAACAAGGAAACAGTCATTTAATAGAGTTTTGCGTATTGAAAATCAGATAGTTGACTTCAATTGACCTCTTGTCCACCACCTCCTGTGCGCTTCGGAGTCGCGTCTCAACCCACAAGGCTCGCCCCAAAAGCTCATTCGCTTTTGGTTGTCCGCCGGGGAGGGGCTCCCTCTGAATTCAGTTAAGATACTCATTATCAACACGCAAAAACTCTAATCATGCAATCATTACGTCATTTTAGCATTATCGGGTTTGCATTGCGCCTACTGCTTCACCCAAGGTAAGATTTGAGCGGCTGTGCCCGTGCCCACGCGCAGGAAGTACGCGCCCGTGGCCAACCCGGTCTTCCGGGCATTGAGCCACTCATTGAGCTGGGGCAAGCTGCCCCGGGCCTCGCCCAAGAGCTGTCCCACCGAGTTGAACAACTGTACCCGCACCTCCCCAGGCGGGGGAGCCGAGCTTTGGAGCCGCAGGGCCTGCTGGTCGTCCACCGGGTTGGGGTCAAGCCGAAAACCAGCCAGGTTCCCACCCTCTTTGGCCAAGAACACTACCCGGCTCAATTCAAACTGGTAGTCGGCATCGACCTGGCGCAGGCGGTAATAGGCATTGTCAACAAAGTTTTTGTCCAAAAACGTATAATCGCGCTGACGATCCGAATAGTCGCGGCCGGGCACAAACCCGATGGAGTCGAAATGCAGGCCATGATGGCTCTTCTCCACCACAAAGCCCCGGTTGTTTTGCTCGCTGGCGGTGGCCCAGTCGGATACCACTCGCCACGACCGCAAACGGCCCGTTGCCTGCCGTCGGCTGGCTGTTCAACCGCTCCCAACGCTGGCCAGGCTGGCCCCGGTGCTTGGCCATATAGGCGCGAATGGTATAAAATTCCAGGTGCTCGTCGGCGGCGTTCCATTGCAGGCGCAGGGCCACGTCCACCGCGCCCGCCTGGGGGCCTAGGGGCTCGATCTCCCAAGTGCGCTGCACCGTGCTCTGGTTGCGCACCGCCCCCGACAGCCCAAACTCATGCACATTGGGAAACACCCGGACGCGGAAATCGGCGGTTTGGCCCGTGTTGGCCAGCCCGGCCGGGGTGTAGCTCCCCGCCAGCCCCACCGGAAAAATGACCTCGCCCACC
>JALONO010000049.1 GCA_025454895.1 Bernardetiaceae bacterium | reverse complement strand
AGCGCGCCAGGCCGGGGTCCGCCGGGGTACACCCAGTTCCCGTATAAAAGGCGGGCGGCCTGGCCCCAAAAAGCCAGGCCGCCCGCCTTTTACACCGCTCCTCACGTCGCGCCCTCTGGCCCCCTAAGCCGGTCATACCCACCAGCGGCTTTAAGCCCTGGCGCAGTTCAGTCGGCCCCAAAAGGAAAACTCTCCAAGGGTTTTGAACCCTTGGAGAGTTGGAACGCCCTCCGCCAGCGGCTTTAAGCCCTGGCAGCAGGTCGTCGATGCCCACGCTAAAACACCAACTGGTACTTCACCGTGCTGCTACCCGCCATAATGGGCAACAAAATCTCTTGGCCGCCCGGCACGTTGCGCAAGGTAGGCTTGCTGCTGCCCTCAAACTGTTGGAGGTAAAACTCGCGGTCGTTGATGGCCCACCGGCCGTTGCCCAAGTCCTCGATTTTAGCGGCGGCGGCCACCCGGCAGTACAAGTTTTGCGGCGCATCTTTAAAGCTAAGTTCCCGGGTGAGCACGCGGCCCTCAGCATCGGGGGTGAGCAGGTCGGTGTAGGTGAGGCCGTCCATTTGGTAACTGAAAATAGGCTGGCCCGCCCGGTTCAGTTCCAGGCCGCTAAAGCGCAGGCTAGCCACCGTGTCCGGAAAGGCCGCCGTGGGGCTGGCCAAGCTGGCCACCAGCGGCTGCGGCCCAAAATTGATCACGCTGCCCGCCGGGGGCACGTTGCCGCCGCCCCGTTCGTACCAAATGGGGCTGGCGTCCACAAACTCGCCGCGCCACACGTACAACAGCCGCCCCTGGGTGAGGTCCAGCGCGTAATGAAGCTGGCTGGGGAAGCCCACCGAGGCCCCGTAAGGATAGGTTTTGCCCTGGTGGCCAATAAACGAGCGCAGCACATACGGGCGGCCGTCTTCGGGTTTCACCACCATCAGCGGGCGGGGGTCGGGCGGGGGCAGGCTCGCGGGCGCGTGCAGGGGCTGCTTGGCCAGGCCGGGCCCTTCCACAAACAATCCCAGCGTGCCGGGCTGCCAGTTAAACTGCTTGCTGTACACCAGCCGCACTTGGTGCAGGCCCGGTTTCAGGTCGATCCCGGCCCCGTACTCACCGCGCCAGCTAATGTCGTCGTCTTTTTTGTGCAGCACCTGGCCGTTTACACTCAGCAAGTGCTTGCCCGAAACCACCGGGCTAAAAATGTAGCGGCCCGGCACGGTGGTGCGCAGCGTGCCGGTAAAGGCATACGCAAATTCCTGCGCCTGCTCCAACTGCCAGTCGATGCCCGCCGGGGCGGCCTGGCCTTTGAGCTGCGGCGGGGTTTTGAGCACACTATCGATGGTGTTGAACGCGCCCGACCAAAAGTCGTAGGTTACTTTCTCCAGGGCCAACTTGCCCGTGCCCACGTTTTTGTAGCGCAGCCGCCTAAACGCCACCGGGCCGTGGTCGCCTTGGATGCGGAGCGGGCCAGTGGGGGCCTCCTGCTCGAACGCCGAGCCTCGGGTGGGGCCAGTTAGTTCCACGTTCTCGTGGACCAGCACCCCGTTGTGGATCACCTGCACAAACTTGGCGTTCTGGGTTTTGCGCCCCTGGGCATCAAACCGGGGGGCCTGGAACACAATGCGGTAGTGTTGCCACAGCCCTGGCGCGCGCGTAGCGTTGATGCGGGCGGGGCGGCCTTGGTAGCCTTTTTGGCCCTCGGGCTTGGTGTCGTCCCACCGCTCGTAAAGGGCGGCGCAGTCGTGCTTGCCGCTGTTGAGCCGCGAGCCGGTGAGCGGCTGGGTGTAGCTGTCGTAAATCTGCAACTCGTAGCGGCCCATGAGGTAAATGCCCGAGTTCGACTCGCGGGCGGTCATGAAATCCACCTCTAACTCTAGGTCGCCGTGCTCCCAGTTCGTGAACAGGTCGGCTTTGGCTTTCTCGGTGGGCAAATTGACCAGCACCCCCTGACCGGGGCTGGCTTGCAGGTCGTACTTCACGTCGGGGTTGGCGGCCACCGCCCCCACAATTTTCCAGTTGGCCGCCGGAGCTTTAAAAGCCTTGAGGTCGGTAAGCGGCTGCTCCACTAGCGGGTACGGAAGGGGCTGGGCCACCACCAGGTTCAGCCCACCCAAAAGCAAACCCGTGAGGGTGCTCAACAAAGTTTTTCTCATTTTCGTTGGTGAAGGCCCCGGTTAGGGGCCAACTTGGCTGCAAATTAAGGTTTTTTTTCGGCTGCGGCCCCCGCAGGTAAACCGTAATGCCGGGCCAGCTCGGCCACCACGGTTTGCGGGCCTTGCACCAATACGGGCCGCTTGTTGGGATCCAACCAGCGGAGTAGGCCCAGCAGGTCGGCCTCGGGCAGGGCGGTGCAGCCGGCGGTGCCGCGCCCCGGCCCGCTCCAAATGTGGATAAAGATGCACGAACCCGCCCCCGGTTCGGCTTGCGGACCCGTGTTGTAATGCACCACCAGGCCGTATTTGTACAGCACATCGGCCCGGCGCATTTGCTCGGCACTTTGCCAGTCTTGGGTCACGGTGTCTTGCCGCAGCAGTTGGTTATAGCGGGCCGAAGCCGGGTCATCCACGCAGCGGGTTTGACCGTCCACCACCAGCAGCGGCATTTTGGTGGCCTGCACCTGGGCATCGCGGGCGTAGGCATAGGCCGTGCCCAGGGCAAAAATGCCCGCCGGGGCTTTGCCGTCGCCCTCGCGCTTGCGGGGCACGTTGCCCGTAGGCAGCAGGTCGGGGCTGTGCAGGCCCGCGCCCCAGGCCGTGCCCGTGCGCCCCAGGGCAACTTCTAATGGACGGCCCACGGGCTGCCATTGGCGGGTGGCCGCTTGCCACTCGTAAGCCTGCAAAGTCCCGCTCACGGCTTGCCAGTGGGCAGTGGTTACCACCAGCAATTGTTCAGGGCGATGGGGCAACGAGGTTTGGGCCAGTAACGGAGCGGGCAACCCACCCAGCAAGCCGCAAAAAACGATCAGCAGCAGTTTCATAGCGGCGAAATTAACCTTCGTTGGCCATCCGCCCAATCGCTCACGAGCTTGGGGGCAGGTCAAGCCAACAAAAGTCCCCAATCTTCAACAAGCAAACATTTACGCGCTTTGGGGGTTAGTTTTGCGAGGAAGTAATCTGGTTTTCTTCCAAAACCTTGGACAGTAAGTGCGATTTATCCAGGCGATAGCCAAATACGTATCGGGGTTGGTGTTGCTGGCCATGCTGGCCGGGATGGCCAACGCGGTACTGCACCGCCACTCGCACCGCTTGGCCAACGGGCGGCTGGTGTGGCACGCCCACCCGTACAAGCCCGCCAAGCAAACCACCCCCGACCAACCCGAGCCGGGCCACGACCACCAAGACGACTACGAATTGCTGATGCTGGACTTGCTGTCCAACCCGGCGTTTGTGCTCGTCTTTTTTGGGGGCATCGCCTGGGTGATCAGCCGGTTGCGCGCCTTCGCCCCTACCCCGGCTTTTGCCTTGTACCAAGCCACCTGGCGCGATCCTTCGTTGCCGCAAATTTCCCTGCGCGGCCCGCCCACTGGGGCTTAATTTCTCCTCTTGCCATTGTGATTGTTAAGATGACCGCCTAGGCCAACTGGCTGTTATTGAGCCATTTGTCCTTTTGTATGGTTGTGAGTTAGGTTTAGCGGATCACCTCAAAAACCTGGTTTGCCGCTGCCTGTATGGTTGCCGCGCCAGGCACGGATCATTTCGTGTGCTTCCCCACGCATCGATTTTCAACATATTCATCCTGGCCGAATGGCCACGAACTCCCAAAATTGCGATTATGAAACCCAAATACTTATTCTTATACCTGACGTGGTTGGCCTTTTGGGCCTTGGGCCTGGCCCCCGCGCAAGCCCACGAAGGCCGGGTGGGCCGCCTACAAGGCTCGGTAACGGCTGCGGATGGCCAAGTGGCCGGGGCTACCATCGAGGTGGACGGCCAAGCCAAGGGCACCATCAGCGACCCGCAAGGCCGGTTCTCGCTCGCCGACATCCCCGTGGGGCGGCACAAGATCAAAGTGCGGGCCGTGGGCTACCGCCCTGTGGAACTCGAGGTGGACATTGCCGCCGGGCAGGTTACTTCCCTGGAAATCAAATTAGAAGAAGACGTATTAAACTTAGAAGGCATTGTGGTTACGGCCACCCGCAACCAAGTGAACCGGCAAGACGCGCCCGTGATCGTGAACGTAACCGATGCCCGGGTTTTTAACGCCACCCAAGCCGTGAGCCTCAGTGAGGGGCTGGCGTTCCAGCCGGGCCTGCGCCTGGAAAACAACTGCTCCAACTGTGGCTTCACCCAACTGCGCATGAACGGCCTGGGCGGGCCTTACACCCAAATTTTGCTCAACAGCCGCCCCATTTTTAGTGCGCTCAACGGGGTGTACGGCCTAGAGCAGATCCCCGTGAGCATGGTGGACCGCATTGAAGTGGTGCGCGGCGGCGGCTCGGCCTTGTACGGGGCCAACGCCATTGCGGGCACGGTCAACATCATCACCAAGGATCCGGTCGAGAACGGCTGGTCGCTCAGCAGCAACTCGGGGGTGCTGGGGGGCACGCAGCCGCGCACGGGCGGCCCGGCCACCGACCACTCGCTGAACGCCAACGCCGCCCTGGTGAGCCGGGACCAAAGGCTGGGGGCCTCGTTTTTTGGCATGGCCCGCCAGCACGACCCGGTGGACCTGAACGGCGATGGTTTTTCGGAAATTACCCTGCGCCGCAACCGGGCCGCCGGGGCCAAAATGTTCTGGAAACCGGGCCAGCGCAGCCGCCTGAGCCTGGAAACCCACTACTTGTACGAGTTTAGGCGGGGCGGCAACCTGTTCGACCGGCCGGCCCACCGCACCGACGTGGCCGAGCAACTGACCCACCACGTGCTGGGCGGCCAACTGGGCTACGAAACCTACAGTGCCGACCAGCGCAACCGTTTTATGGCCTACCTGGCGGCCCAGCGCACCCGGCGCGACAGCTACTACGGCGGCGGCGGCAACAGCCCCGACCCCGAAGCGCAAGCCCAGGCCCTGCTATTTTACGGCAACACCCGCGACCTGGCCCTGGTGGGCGGCGGCCAGTTTACCCGCAGTTTCAACCGGGTTTTGCACGGCTCCACCCTCACCGTGGGCAGCGAGTGGCAGCATAACCACGTGCGCGATGCCATGCCGGGTTACAACCGGCTCATCGACCAGCGGGTGAACAACAGCGGCAGCTACGCCCAGTGGGAACTCAAGCCGCTGGCCAAACTTACCCTGCTGCTGGGCGGCCGGTTAGACCTGGCCCAGGTAAACGGCCTGTACGACTTTGGCAGCGGCGAAGCGGCCAATAACAACCGCACGTTTGCCGCGTTTAACCCCCGGGCCAGCGTGCTGTACAACCTGGCCCCGCACTGGAGCACGCGCGCCAGCTACGCGCGCGGGTTCCGGCCGCCCCAGGCGTTCGACGAAGACCTGCACATTGCCACCCTGGGCGGCACGGCCCAGTTTATCCGGCTCAGCCCCGACCTGCGGCAAGAGACCTCGCACAGCTTTACCGCCTCGGTCGACTACCAGCGCAACGTGCCGGGCCGGAGCCAACTCTCGTTCACGGCCGAGGGCTTTTTTACCCGGCTGGTCAACCCGTTCGTGCTCGACTTCTCGGGCGAGGAACTGCCCGGCAGCGGGGCCTTTGTAACCGACAAACGCAACGGCAACGGGGCCACGGTGGCCGGCACCAACCTGGAATTTATGTACGCGCCCTCGCGGCGGCTGCAAATCCAGGCCGGGGCCACGGTGCAGCAGGCCACCTACCTACAACCCGAGGCCGTGCTGCAGGCCGAGGACGGAACCGACATTTTCACCGACCAACTGCTGCGCACGCCCCAACAGTACGGCTTTTGGGTGGTTAGCACCCGGCCGCTGCGGAGCGTCAAAAACCTGAGCGTTGACCTGAGCGGAACCTACACCGGCCGCATGACGGTGGCCAACCAGCGCACTCTGGAACTGCGCCGCACGCCCCACTTTGCCGAGTTGAACTTTAAACTGGCCTACGAATGGGCCATCGGGCCGAAAAGCCGGTTGCAGCTAAGCGGCGGGGTGCAAAACCTGCTCAACAGTTTCCAGCGGGACTTGGAAGTAGGCGCCGAGCGCGACGCGCTGTACATGTACGGCCCGGTGCGGCCCCGCACGGTGTTTATCGGGCTAAAACTGGGCAGTTTGTAAACCAATTTGTGCAACCGGGCGATTGGCAAGAAGGGTTTTCCGTTAGCCGTCGCCAATCGCCTGGTTTTTATAATTTAATGATTACATGACTAAATGATTTAATGATTGTTTCATTTGGTTGTCAGTCATTTGTAAGATAGGAAATGCACAATTTTTAGTTGATTTTGGGATGATGATGAATATATTTTTAATCCCCTTCAATCTTGTTATTTTTTAAGATTTATCGCACCCAAACAATCAACGAAACAGATGATGATTTTTTCTTTCCTGTTAATTTGTTTTGTTATTTAAATCACTAATAATCAATTATTTATAATTTTATTTACTATCCATTTTTTGACTTTTTCGGTTCTTTCCGGCCCATCATTTTTTTTCTATTAAAATTTTTATGCGGAAGATTTTCCCCTTATTCGTTTTTAGCTGGCTGCTGGTTTTGCCCGTGGCGGCCCAGTTTACCCTCAGCGGGCGGGTGTTACACCAAGAAGACCAACAGCCGCTCATTGGGGCCACGGTGTACCTGCCGCAGTTGCGCCTAGGGGCCAGCACCGATGTAAACGGCGAGTACCGCATCGCGCGCTTGCCTGCGGGCACGTACACGGTGCAGGTGAGCTACGTATCGCACCGCACCCTGCTGGCCACGGTGCCGGTTACCGCCGACGTGCGCCGCGACTTTTTCATGGAAAACTCGGCCCAAACGCTTGAGGAGGTGATCGTGTCCGGCTCGTCGACCAAGACGGTGATTAGGGAAAGCCCCGTGCCCATTGCCGCCGTTACCCAGTTGCGGCTGTTGCAGCAGGCTTCGGTCAACCTGGTGGATGCCGTGGCCCGGATGCCGGGCCTGTCGCAGGTGAGCACCGGGGCCGGACTGAGCAAGCCCATTATCCGGGGCCTGGGCTTTAACCGGGTCATCACCATGCACGACGGCATTAGGCAAGAAGACAACCAATGGGGCGAGGAGCACAGCATCCAAATCGATGAATACTCGATTGACCGTTACGAGATTATCCGGGGGGCGGGCTCGCTCATGTACGGGTCCGACGGGCTGGGCGGCGTGCTGTCGGTGCTCTCGCCCCGGCCGGTGGAGGAGGGCAAAATCCGGGGCCGGGTGTTGAGCAATTACCAAACCAACCACGGCCTGGTGGGGCTGTCGGCCCAGGTGGCGGGCACGCGCAACGGGCTGGCCTGGTTGCTGCAAAGCTCCACCAAAAGCAGCCAAAACTACCGCAACCGGAACGACGGCCGGGTGTTCGCCTCCAACTTTGCCGAACCGTTCAACGTGAACGGGTTTATCGGCCTCAACAAGCGCTGGGGCTATTCGCGGCTGTATTTTGTGCGGTCGTTCCAGCGGTTTAACATCATCAATGGCCTGCGCGACTCAACCGGGCGGTTTGCCACGGCCACCCTGCTGCCCGGCGGCACCGAAGCCGAGCGGCCCGCCACCGATGCCGAACTGCGCGGCCGGGCGTTCATCCCCTTCAACTCGCAACGGCTGGTCAACAGCAAAGTGGCCTGGAGCAACCTGGTTACCCTGAGCCAGCGAGCCAGCCTCACCGCCAACGTGGGCTACAGCGTAAATCGCCGCAGTGAATACGGCGACGTGGCCAGGCCCTGGCAGCCCCAACTGGACCTTTGGCTGCACACCTTGTATTACGACGTGCGCTACAACCTGGCCCAAGGCGATGCCTGGGAAGTTAACCTAGGCAGCAACGGTATGTATCAACGTCTTGATAACCAAGGCTTTCAGGTGCTTTATCCCAACTATAACCTACTCGACAACGGGCTGTTTGCTTTTGGCAAATACAATTTGAGCAAGCTCAAAATCAGCGGCGGCCTGCGTTACGACCGGCGGCAGTTGGACATTGGGCAGTTGTACGCCGCCGAGGACGGGAGTTTCCAAGTAACGCCCCAGGGGCCGGGCAGCGAGCGGTTTGCCGGGTTTGCCCGCACCTACCAAAACCTATCGGCCAGCCTGGGCGGGGTGTACGAAGTGAGCAAAAAACTGGCCGTGCGGGCCAACGTGTCGCGCGGGTTCCGGGCACCCACCGTGCCGGAGTTGTCGTCGAACGGGGTACACGCGGGCACTTTCCGCTACGAAATCGGCAACTTGGCCGCCGTGCCCGAGGTGGCCTACCAAGCCGACCTGGGCTTTACCTTCGAGAGTGCCAGTTGGTACATGGACGTGAACTTGTTCCAAAACTCGATCCAACACTACACGTTTTCGGAGCGGGTGCTGGCCCGCAGCGGCCTCGACTCGCTGTTCGGTGGCGAAATCCCGGTGTTCCGCTACGCCCAGGGCGATGCCCGCCTGCGCGGGGCCGAGGCCACCGTTACCTACAACCCGGCCAAGGCCCGGTGGTTGAGCGTGAGCCAGAGTTATTCCAGCGTGTTTGGCACCAACCGCTCGGCCACGGTGGCGGGCGCGGAATACCTGCCGTTTATGCCCCCGCCCCGCTGGATCACCCAGGTGAAATGGATCAAGGACCGCTGGGGAACCCACCTGGCCAACCTGTACGCCACGCTCGAGCTAGAAATTCACCAGGCCCAAAACCGCTACCTGCGGGCCTACAACACCGAAACCGCCACGCCCGCCTACCAACTGGTGAATTTGAGCCTGGGCGGCGACGTGCTGGGCAAGCAGAAACGGCCGCTATTCTCGTTGTACCTGGGCATCAACAACTTGCTGGACGTGGCCTACCAAGCCCACCAGAGCCGCCTCAAATACCTGGACCTCAACTTGGCCACCGGCCGGGTGGGCGTTTTTAACATGGGCCGCAACCTGAGCGTCAAAATCGTCGTCCCTTTCGAGAGCGATTGGAAATAACGGATCGGCTAGTAGTCGGCGGGTGGTTTTTGGTTTTGTTGGTTTACCCACTGGTTCACCTGTTGCAGCAAGCCGACGGCAAACAGCACGCCGCCCACCAAGCCTACCACGCTTAGCCCGGCGTAGATGTTAACCATTTCGCTGGTTCCCATCCCCAGTTGCATCATTAAAAAGTTGATAACTCGGTAAGTAATCGCCAAGCCTAGTTCTATGATAGAGCCAACCACCATGAGCAGAGCGGGTGAATTTTTTTGCCGACTGTACAAATAAATACTTGCCCCTACCACAATGATACCCGGCACAATGCCCAATAAATTAAACAATTGGCCTAAAATGCCCCAAGGCGAGGTGAGCGAGTCCATGATGTTGGCGTTGGCCGTTATGTTCTCAAGCCAAGCAAGTGTAATATTATGCTAAAATGATTAAATGATTGTTTTATTTGATTATCAATCATTTATAGGATACGGAATACACAACCTCCATTTGATTTTGGTCAAACGGTGCGAACCAAGCCCATACCCAATCCTACTTATTTCAAAAAATGGCCTTGTTAATTTGATTTAGATGAAGCAACTCTTTCTTTTTTAACCCATTTTTCACCCCATTTTTTATGAAAACCCTCTTTTTTGTGCTGGGGTTGGTGCTATTCACCGCCTGCTCTGCCCCCATCTCCGACTTGGAACCGCCGCCTACCTACGCCGATTTTGCCGCCCAGCTCAAACCGGAGATGACCTACGACGATCTGGTGGCTATCTTCGGCCCGCCCGCGAGGGACATTGGCAGCGGCCTGCACATCTACGTGTACCCGCTCGCCGATTTGACCGAAATCAGGATCGGTTACGCTGGTAAAATCTTCTATGCCAAGCACGTGGACAAAGACGGCAACCTGATCAAGCAATTGTTGTGAAAAAGGATGAGTTGTGAGTTGTGAGTTGTGAGTTGTGAGTTGTGAGTTGTGAGTTGTGAGTTGTTTTAATTTATTTGGTCTTCGCTGAAAATAAAACACCTATTAAGCGATCCTTCTTATTTTAAATCATTGGTTATCAATGATTTTTAAGAGGATTATCTCGCTATTGTATTATTTAAAAAGAGTGGAAAAATAATAAGCCCGAAGGTGAATCTTCGGGCTTTTTTGTTTACTGAGAATGACCGCAAAATCAAGTAAAAATTGCGTGGTCTCAATTTTTTAAATGATTGATAACCAAGGGGATCAATCATTTAATCATGCAATCACTAAGTCATTTAGGCTTAGTTCCACTCATTGGCCACGTCGGCGGCCACGAGCGGGTTAGTGTCTTTTTCCAACTGAGGGATGGGCAGCAGCACGTGCTTGGCTTGGAACGGCTGGCGGCCCAGTTGCAACTGTTTCTCGGCGTTGAGGGTGGCCTGGGCCAGGCCCCAGCGGTTCAAGTCCATCCAGCGGTGCATTTCGCCGGCCAGTTCCATCTGCCGCTCGCGGCGCAGGATGGTGAGGGCGTTATCCTGCGCGCCCAGGCCCGCGTACCGGAACGCGCCCACGCGGGTGCGCACGTCGTTAATTTGCTGCAAGGCCCCGGCGGTGTTGTTTTGGTAGATCATGGCCTCGGCCAGCATCAGCTTCACATCGGCCAGGCGGACTAAGATGGTGTTGATCGAGCTTTGGGGTAGATCGCTTTTGGCCCGCACTTCGTAGATGCAGTACTTGCGCCAGTTGTAGCGGATGGTGTTGGTGGAACCAAACGGATACTGGATGGGGCCGCCCGGGCACTGGTTGCAATAGTCGGTATCGCCGCCGCTGGGCACATCGCCGTAGAAGGTGAGGCGCGCCCGAGGGTCGGTGTAAGGCTGACCTGCCTCGTTGTTGTAGCGGAAGGCCCGCACCAGCGCGTCAGACACGAACACATTGTTCCAGTCGTTCCAGCCGTACTCTTGGGCCCGGCCGCTGTGGGTGGCCCGGCCGCCCCAGGCTTCTTGCCCGCCAAACATGAAGAAAGCGTTGCCTACACCCCAGCCTTGCCACGGCCCGTGGATGACGGCAAAAATCACTTCGGGGTTTGTCGCGGTGTTACTCTCGGCAAACAGGGCATCGAAATTAGGGCTAAGCGAGTATGTGTAAGGGGCCCGCAACAGTTTCTCAAATTCGGCTTGGGCTTGAGCGTACTTCCGTTGGTAAAGGAACGACTTGCCTAGCATGGCCACGGCAGCGCCTTGGGTGGCCCGGCCTAAGTTGGCCCCAGTTTGGGCTACGGGCAGGCCCGTAACCGCAGCCGAAAAATCGGCCTCGATGGCCTGCCAAACCTCGGCAATGGGGGCGCGGGGGGCATCTTGCACGGCTTCATCGTAATTGAGGCGCAGGGGCACCCGGCCGTAGTTGTTCACCAACATGAAATAGGCATACCCCCGCAGGAACCGGGCCTCGGCGGTGTAGAGCCGCTTCAGGGCTTGGTCGGCGGCCAAGGTGGGGTTCCAATCTGCCAACTTATCGAGCATGAGGTTGGCTCGCATGATCATGCGGTAGCTATTGCGCCAAAAGTCGGAGAGTTGGGGCTGGGCCGAGCCAAAGCTATAGTCTTGCAGTTGGGCCAGGTCGCCCAGCAAAAACACGTTGTTGGTCGCATCGCCGCCAAGCAGGTCAAAGTTAAAATAAGCGTCGCGGGTGTACATGCCTTGCATGAGCAGGCACGCATACACGGCCACGATGCCTTCGTTGAACTGGGGGGCCGAGGCAAAGTAAGTAGCCTCGTCGTAGGCACCTTGATTTTTAATATCGAGGATATCGGGGTTGCAGCCACTGCCCAGCAAGGTAAAGGTGAGCAGCACGGCCAAAAGCTTCTTTTTCATTTTCTCTCAAGTTAGTTTGATTTCAGATACAACTTGTTGAATTAGAGGGTTTGCTGAGGTTAAAACGAAATTTGGGCACCCAGCAAGAAACTACGGGGCTGGGGATACTGCCCGTTGTCGATGCCCCGCGAGAACAGAAAACTGCGCTGGTCGTTGCCCTGGGCCGAAATCTCGGGGTCGTAACCCGTGTAATTGGTGATGGTAAACAGGTTTTGGGCCGTTACGTACAGGCGCAGGTTAGAGATGGTGTTTTTGGCCACCTTGAGTGCCGAGGCTGGGAAGGTGTAGCCCAGCGTTACGTTGCGCACACGCAGGTACGAGCCGTTCTCGATAAACCGGCTGGAGCCGCGCAGGTTCAAGTTGCCGTTGGCGTTTTGCCCGGCCCGGGGGAAACTGGCTTGGTCGCCGTCATTGCGCCAGCGATCCAGCACGGCCGTGCTGGAGTTAAAGGGGCGGGTCATGCCCGTGAGCCAATAGTTAAGGTCGTTCCACACGCTCACCCCGCCAATGCCGTAAACGCTCACCATGAAATCGAAGTTTTTGTAGCCTAGGTTCAGGTTGCCGCCATAATTCCACTTGGGGATGGGGCTGCCCAAAAACTGTTGGTCGGCCTCGGTAATGATGCCGTCGCCGTTGAGGTCGGCAAACTGCACGTCGCCAGGGCGGAACTGGGCCTGGTAGGTGGCATCGGTCCGGCCGGTGCGCTGGCGGGCCTGCTCGTTGAGGCGGGTTACCTCGGCCTGGGTGGGCACAATGCGCTCGGCCACATAGCCAAAAAACGAGCCGATGGGCTGCCCGGCCTCGGTGCGGGTAGCGGCATAGCCACCGGTTACAAACCCGCCGGCAAACGGTTGGCCCGCGCCCAAGCTCACTACTTCGTTTCTATTGTAGGCCAGGTTGCCACCAATGCTGTAGCGCAGGCCGCCCTTGGTTTCGCCCTCGAAGTTGAGGGTGGCCTCGATGCCCCGGTTGTAAGCGTTGGCCGCGTTGCGCACCACGGTGGGCACGCGGTCAAACGGGCCGCCAAAACCCGAAGACACCGAAATGGGTACGCCCACCAGCAGGTCGCGGTTGTCGCGGTTATAATAGACGAGGCCCACAGTGAGGCGGTCGCCCATAAACCCGGCATCAATACCTACGTCAGTTTGGCGGGTGGTTTCCCACCGGGTATTGGGGTCGATGGGCTGGTTCACCGTGGCCCCGCCCGTGAAACTGCGGTCTTCGCCAAAAGAGTACACCAAGTTGGTGGGGCTACCCTTAAAAATATTGGCCGTTTGCAGCGGAATGGCCGAGTTACCTGTAATCCCGTAGCTGGCCCGCAGCTTGAGCGAAGAGAACAGCTTCTGGTTTTTCATGAACTCTTCTTCGGTAATTTTCCAGGCCACGCCCACCGCCGGGAAGTTGGCAAACTTGTTGCCCGCCGGGAACACCGGGCTGCCGTCGCGCCGGAAACTGGCCGTGAACAGGTACTTGTCGTTCAGGGTGTAGTTGACCCGGGCAAAGTACGAAATGCCACCGCCCTGGGGCAAGCCCCCGGAGCCGCCCGTGATGGTGGACTGGCCCGCAAACGCAATGTTCTTCAACTCATCGTTTTGGAAGTTGCCACCCGTGAGCCGCACTTCGCGGTTTACGCCGCCGTTGATATACGTGTTACCAAGGGTGGCGGTCAAGTTATGTTTGCCAAAAGTTTTATTAAAAGTGAAGAAGTTTTCCAACAACGGCCCGATGTAAGAACCATAATACTCATTGATCTCGTTGCCAAAGGTAAGGTTGCCGTTGGCCCGGGCCTGGGTGTAGTTGTACCCATTGTACGAGCCATAGTTGACCGAGGCCTGCGAGCGGAAGGTGAGCCAGTCGGTAATGTCCACCTCGCCGTAAAACTGGCCCAGCAGGTAAAAGTCGCGGGCGCGCCGTTCGCTCAGCTCAATGTTGGTGAGGGGATTGAAGGCATCGTTCAGGTCTTCGTTGGAGGTTACCCGCGAGAACCCGCCCAGGTTATTGGGGTCGCGAATGGGCGCGTAGGGCGGCATCCGCAACGCATCGGTAAAGCTAGCCGTGTTGCCCTTAGTTACCGTGTAGCGGAAAATCAGTTGCTGGCCAAACCGGAACCGCTTGCCCACGTTCTCGCTCAGGTTAATGCGGGTGGTGTTACGGATAAAGTTATAGTCGCGCATGATCCCGTCTTGGTTGGTGTAGGCGTTGGACACCAGGTATTTCACCTTGTCGGTGCCGCCTTGCAGGCTCAGGTTGTGCTCGCTGAGCCGGGCCGTGCGGAAAATGGCATCTTGCCAGTCGGTAACGTCTTGGAGCACGGCGGGGGTGCGCAGTTTATCAGTAAGCTGGTTGTTCGTAATGTCGCGCACCAGGTCTATGTACTGGGCGGCGTTGAGCAGGTCCAGTTTGCGCCAAGCCGTGGCCACGCCCACGTAGCCGTTGTAGCTCACGCGCGGCTCGCCGGTTTTGGCTTTTTTGGTGGTTACCATGATCACGCCGTTGGCTCCCCTAGCCCCGTAAATGGCCACCGACGAAGCATCTTTCAACACCGTGATACTTTCAATATCGGCTGGGGCAATGGCGTTAAACTCGTTGGAGCCGCCCTGGATGCCATCGATCACGTACAGGGCCTCGGTGCTGGTGAACGAGCCCGTGCCCCGCACCACGATGTTGACGTTGCTACCAGGAAGCCCGCCGCTGTTGATTACTTGCACCCCCGCGATTTTGCCCTGCATCAGTTGCTGGGCGTTGGCAGCGGTAACCTCGCCAATCTCTTTGGGGCCGGTTTGCCCCACCGAACCGATGAGGTCCTTTTTCTGAACCGAACCATAACCGATCACCACCACATCTTGTAGCACTTTTACGTCGGTGGCCAGCACCACGTTCACTTGGTTAGACGCGCTCAGGATGATTTCTTGGGTGATGTATCCCACATAAGAAAACACCAGCGTGGTCGTGTTGTCGGGCACAGAGAAGGTGTACTGGCCGTTCACGTCGGTAATGGTACCTCGAAGCGTCCCCTTAGCCAACACGTTTACGCCCGGCACGGGGCTGCCGTCTTCGGCCGAGGTTACCGTGCCTGAGATGGTGCGGTCCACCACCGGGGCGATCAGCCGCCGCTGCCGCAGCAGCTCGGTGGTGGGGCTGGGCAGGACTATTTGCGGGGTTGAGGCCACCACCAGTTGGTCGGTAGGTTGGGGCGGGGCAGGCAAAATCACGTATTGCTTGCTGCCCATATTGCGGTATTGCAAGCCCACGGGCGGGAGCAGATCACTCAGCCAGTCTTCCACGCGCCGGGTTTGGGGCTGGTCGGCGGCGGCAATTACCTTTTGCCCCACCACGGCCTCGTCGTACAAAAAACTCACCCCATAGGTTTTTTCCCCTTGCCTTAATACTTCTTTTAGCAAACGGGGGGCTTGCCGTTTGTGAACCGGAGCGAGGCTGCTCAAGCGGGCCAGTCCGTGGCCATCGCCAGGTTGAGCCCAAGCTGCGGCCACCAGCCACAGCGACAAAAAACTTAGCCAGTAACTTCTTTTTAGTGTTCGTTTCATTTTCATTTTGCTTTAAGTATTAAAAAATCATTTCTATTAAGAGGTTGTTACAATGTGGGTAAGAAGGGCGAAAAGCAAACGCCTAGTGGAAAATCAAGCGTTGGTTTTCTTTAGAAATCTCGGTGCCTAAAATAGTTTCCAAGCTATTAAAAAACACAGCCTCGCTGGCCAACGACAAACTGCCGCTCAACCGGCGGTTGGCCAGGGACTGGTTGGCAAAGTGGACTTGGTAACCGTAGTTTTCGGTAATGAGCCGGGCCACCTCGTGCATGGTGGTTTGATCCAAAAAGAGTTGCTGTTGCTTCCAAGCCGACACTTTTTCAGCATCCACCCGGGCCCGCCGCACCACGGTTTGCGCTTTTGCCACTTCCACTAGGTCTCCGGGGGTCATTTCCACTTGCTCGGTGCGGTCTGGCTCGGCTACTTTAAGCCTGATTTTGCCCGTGTTGAGGCTTACTTTCACATTGGCCTGGCGGTTGAATACGTTGAACTTGGTGCCCAGTACCTCCACCGCTACTTTGCCTGCATTGACGATGAATTTAGCACTACCCTGGGCCGGGCGGTGGGCCACCTCAAAAAAACCTTCGCCGGTTACCCATACCTGGCGGGGCTGGTCGGCCGCCCAGTGCTGGCGAAACTCCAACCGAGAGTTGGCGTTGAGGGTTACTTGGCTGCCATCGGGCAATTGTACCTGCTGGGTTTGGCCATAGGCCGTTTGGTACACCACCAGCGGGTTGCGGAAGCCTAACCACCAAACCCCGGCCGCAACCAGTAACAGGGCAATCGCAGCGGCCAACCCTTGGGCCCAACGTGGGCCTAGCCATCCCCTGCCAGCCGGATTTAGCTTCACTACCCGAGGGGGGGCCTTGATTTTTTCCAGAAATCGCGCTGCCTCGGCCTCGGCCAAACCCTCGGGCACGGGCTGGGGTTTTATTTGCAAGGCCAGCAGCAGGGCACTAGCTTCGCGGACGAGCGACGCCCGCGCTGGGTCGGCCGCCAGCCAGGTTTCCCAGATGGCAATGCTCTCGGGCCGGGTGCGCCGCACGTACTCGCCAAAAGTTTCGTCCAGCACTAATTCCTCGGCGGTCTGGTAATTTTTTGAAACCATACAAAACCAGGTAATTTTGGTACAAGAGCACGCTACTGGTTTGTTTCTACTGGTTTTCCGAGCATTTTTTAACCAACCCAAAACTTACGTGAACAACCCCCACCCGCAACTCTGGCAGGGCCTCCAACAAGGCGATGAGCACGCCGTGGCGGCCCTAATGCGGGCCTATTACGCTGACCTTTATCGTTACGGTTTGCGGATAGTGGGGCAAGGCGACCTAGTGAAAGACGGTATCCAAGACATTTTTGCCTATTTGTGGCAACACCGCACCACCCTAGCCAGCGTAACCAATGTAAAAGCCTATTTGCTCAAAAGCTTGCGCCGCCACTTGTTGCGGCTAGTGCAACGTCAAGCTAAGCAGGCCACCACCGCCCCGCCCGAGGAGACGGACATCGTGTTCTCGCCGGAGGATTTTATCATCGCCGCTGAGTTGGACCAGGCCAGGCGCACCCGCTTAGCCACGGCCGTTAATCAACTCACCAAGCGGCAGCGCGAAGCCATTTTCCTGCGCTTTTATGCCGACTTGACCACCCCGGAAATCGCCGAAACGATGGGGCTGGCCCCGCAGTCGCTATATAACCTGCTTTCGGAGGCTTTGCGGGCACTCAAACGCATTTTGGCTAGCTTGGCCCTGGTATTGGTGGGGGCATGGGCATAAAAAAACCGGCCCTAGGGCCGGTTTTCGCTGATTAAAGACTACGAAAATGAACACTAATAAAAACGTTGGATGCTAATAACCGGGGTTTTGGGGAACGTTGGGGTTCAGGTCCACCTGTCCACCTCGGCCAGGGGAATGGGGTAGTAGAGGTTGCGGTCGGCAAAGCGCACGTCGTCGCGCACCGAGCCAAAGTTCCAGTTGTTCAGGTTGATGCGCCCGGCCAGGTGCCAGCGGCGCAGGTCCAGCCAGCGGGCCCCTTCCTCGCCGGCCAGTTCCACAAAGCGCTCGTTCATGATCCACTCCATCACCCGGTCGCGGTTGCTCTCGGACAGGGGGCGGTCGGCGGGCACGGCCCCGGTGCCCCGCGCGCGGGCGCGCACCCGGTTCACCAGCGCGATGGCGTCGC
>JALONO010000048.1 GCA_025454895.1 Bernardetiaceae bacterium | reverse complement strand
ACTCATTTTTTAAGCCCTTTAGACTTAAATGGTTGGGATTGAGCAAAGTTTTGAACCGGTTTATTGCAGTCATAAGCCGATCAAAGTAATGTAAACAAAGCTAATTAATTGAATATCAATGTTTTGAAATTCCAAAACAAAATCTTAGAAATTTGCTCCTGGTTACTGTGGTCAGCCACGCCCGGCCCCGAGTCGTCGGACCGCCGGAGGGCGTAATAATAGTTCTCCTTAGGCGGGGATTCCAGGTCGGTAAAAAGGGGCTACTTTGGCCAGTTGCGCTAAACTGACCAGCAGCCAGGCAATGGCCGCCCCCGCGAGCGCGCCCCCGAGCACGTCGGCGGGGTAATGCACGCCCGCATAAATGCGGCTGTAAGTAACCACGCTGGCCCAACTGAACATGAACGCGCCCAGTTTGCCCCGCTCGGGCAGGCCCCGGCTAAGCAGCCACAGCAAAGTGGCCAAGGCAAATGTGTTGGCGGCGTGCGAGGAAACGAAGCCAAACCGCCCACCACAGCCTTTGATGAGGTGGACTTTGGGGGCCACTGTCCGTTCGTGGCAGGGGCGCAAGCGGCCCACCAGGGGTTTCATCAGCCCGGAGGCAAATTGGTCGGCGGCGGTGATGGTGAGGGCCACCACAATCACTACCGCCAACGCCCGGCGTTTAAACCGCCAAATAAACCAGCCCACCAGCAGCAGGTACAGCGGCACCCACGAGTCGGTGTCGGTGATGAACCGCATCACCGGGTCCAGCCAGGGCTGGTGCCACTGGTTGAGCCAGAGGAAAAGTTCTAAATCAAATTGGCGCAGTTGCTCAAGCATGGGATTGGTAGTAACGATCCAGCCCCCGGTTGATCCGCTTGACCACGCCGGGGCCTTCGTAAACAAAACCGGTGTAAAGTTGTAGCAGGTTGGCCCCGGCCTGCAACTTTTCAATCGCATCGGCGGCGGTGTAAATGCCGCCCACGCCCACAATGACCGGGCCAGGCCCCAGCCGTTGGCGCAAGTAGCAGATCACCTCGGTAGCCCGGTGGCGCAGGGGCTGGCCGCTTAGCCCGCCCGCCCCGATGGCGGTCAAGGCCGGGGCCGGGGTGAGCAGCCCGTCGCGGGCGATGGTGGTATTGGTGGCAATGAGGCCGTCGATGCCCACCGTTTGCACAATGTCCACAATGTCGTCTAACTGCGGGTTGGTGAGATCAGGGGCAATTTTTAGCAGCAGGGGCTTGGGCTGCCCCGTAGCCAAGTTCTGGGCTTTTAACGCCTTTAGCAGGGCCGTAAGTGGCTCTTTTTCTTGCAATTCGCGCAAACCGGGGGTGTTGGGCGAGCTAACGTTGACCACAAAGTAATCCACCACCGGGTACAGTTCCGCAAAAACTTTTTCGTAATCTAGCTGGGCCTGCTGGTTCGGGGTGTCTTTGTTTTTGCCCAAGTTGCCGCCCACTAGCACCTGGCTGCGGCGGCGGCGTAACCGGGCCACGGCGGCGGCCACCCCGCCGTTGTTGAACCCCAGGCGGTTGATCAGGGCCTGATCCTGCGGCAGGCGGAACAGGCGCGGCGGGGGGTTGCCCGGCTGCGGGCGCGGGGTCAGCGTCCCGATCTCGATGAACCCAAAACCGAGGCAGGCCAGTTCGTCAATGAGCCGGGCGTCCTTATCGAAACCGGCGGCCAGCCCCACCGGGTTGGGGAAATGCAACCCCCAAAACTGCTGGGCCAGTCGAGGACTTTGGTAGCCGTACACGGCCCGGGCCAAAGTTTTGGCTCCCGGCCAAGCCAGCAGAACTTTGAGCAAATCGAACACCCAATGGTGTATCCGCTCGGGCGGAAACCAGAACAACAGCGGGCGGATGAGCAATTTATACATAGCAACCAGCCAGCCTAAACCGCTAGCCAGGGCCGAAATTACGCCCCCGCGTCGGGAAAACGGCCCTTTTACTGATCGGTACGATAAAACCGCAACCAGGCTTGCCCGGCCAGCCCCGAGGTGGGCAGGGCATAACGGGCATCGGGCAACTCGGCCAAGGGGTACATCCAGCCGTTGGGCAGTTTAGTGAGGTTGGTGCGGGTACGCCGCAGTTCGGCGGGCAGGCGGGCATCGCCAATGAGCTGGTTGGGCCAGCGGTTGGCCACCTCTACCCGCACCTGGTTGGGGCCGGGGCGCAACAGGCGGGTTACGTCCACCGCAAAGGGCGGTGCCCACAGCGTGCCTGCCGTCTCGCCGTTCACGAACACCTCGGCCACCACTGCCACCGAGTCGAAATCGAGCACGGCCCGGGTGCCGTTGCCCAGGGCGAGGCTGGGCAGGTTCACCTCGGTTTCGTAGGTGGCCAGGCCGGAAAAGAACTGGCGGCCCCCGTCTAACCGGGACCAAAACTCCAACCGATCCAGCTTTTGGGGGCCTACCGTGCCGGGCGGGAACCACAAATTCCAGGCTTGGCTTAGGGCCACGGGCGCGGGCAAGGAAGCCGCCGTTTGGTACAACTGCCCTGCCAACGGCAAAATCTGATTACGCGCCTGGTTATCAGCCGAGTACGGCAAAAGTTTAGCCTCGGGGGCGGGTGCGGGGGCCTGGGTGCGCGTGAGCACCACAAAGCAGGAGCCATGAGCCGCCAGCGGCAACAAGGCGCGCACGCCCTGGGCTTCGGCCAGTACCTGCCGGGCCGGGCTGGTTTGGCCAGTGAGCGGATCCCAGTACTGGACGGCGGTTTGGGCCGGGTTGGCACAGCGGAACTGCCCGTCCAGGGTAACGGGGCGGGCGGTGCGGTTCACCACAAAATAAACCTCGGCCTCGGCCGTGCGCCGATGGATAAAATCGAGCGAATCGATGGGCAAGGGGCCTGCCACTGCCAAGTCGGGGCCGAGGCCCAAGCCTTGCAGCACCTGGGCCACAGGGCGGCCCCAAACCACCCGGCCCCGGCCGTAGCGGTTTTCGGTGAGGCTGCGCCCGTTGGTGCGGCCCCACAGGCGGGCGGCCAGGGCGGCAATGGCGGCCTCCTCGGTGGCTTGCCGGGCCAGCCCGTAGCTGCGCCGGGGCCGGGGGCCAAGCACCGTGGCCCCATTTTTCACCAAATACTCCAACTTTTGCAGCACGGGCAGGCTCACGCGCTCGTCGGGCGGCAACACCAGCACGGCGTACTCTTGGCCGTGGGGCAACACAAGCCGGCCGTTTTTCACGTCCAGTTGGCGTAGTAAAATATCGGTATTGGTTACGTCGTAATCGTAGCCGGGCAAAAACCGGGCGGTGTCCAGCCGTTTGGTGGGCGCAAAATTGGGGGCCTCGTCGCCGTAGTAATATAGCACGTCGGCGGCAAAGTTCCCCTGTTGCAGCAGGTAACTACACCGGCCCAGGTAGTCCATAAACGGCCCAGCCTTGGGCCACCAAGGCTGATTTTCGGACACTTGCGTACCGAAGGCGTACACCCAGCCGGGCTGGCCTGCCGCCTTGGGCGTGTGCGGAAACGTGTGGAACACCACCCGGTTCAGGCCCTCGCAAAACGCCCGGTCGGCGGTGGGTTTTAATTCGGCCAGGCTTTCTTGCCACAACCAAACGCTGGTAAAGGCTTCCGCCTCCACAAATTTTTGGTTGTAGATGTGCGAAGCCGAGGCTACGCCTTTGATCACGTGCAATAAATCGCCCTCATCGGGCCGCTTGGCCGGGCGGTGTTTGTGCCAAAACTCGCCGCGCGGGTAGCTGAGCACGCCCGACGAGCGCAGCGACTCGAACGGGCAGTTGTGGATGGGCTGGCCCGGCCCGGCCGCCTCGGCCACAAAGCCCAGGCCGTACCGGGCGCAAACCTCGCGGCCCTTGGCGTAGTGGTTGTCGATGATCAGGTCCGACAGCACCTGCCGGTAATCGTGCTGGAAACGCTCGCTGGTGGCCCGGTCTTTCACGATAAGCCCCTCTAAAACCGGCAGGTAAGGCAGCAGATCGTAGCCCTTGCGGCGTTGGAACTCTTCGCGCAGTTTGGGGGTCCACATTTCGCCACGCACTTCGTAACTATCTGTATATAAATATTTTAAGGCTGACTTTTTAAAATCGCCAATTTGCGGTTGCAACAGGTTGATGAAATGGAGCAAATGGGCCTCGGTAGCCTCGGCACTAAAATGGTCGATCATTGGCCCGTAGGCATTGGGCGAGTGGGAAATGAGCGGTTGCCCCGTGGGCGCGCACACGTAGCGGGTGAGCCGCCAAGCGCCGGGGGGCACTTGCCAGTCCAGCGTACCGTCGGGGCGGAGCTGGGCGGTGAGGTCCAGCACGGCCCCTGGGGCCATCGTCGAGTCGGGGCGCAGGGGCACGGCCAGCACGGCCACGTTGCGGTAAAACTGGGGCAGGCCGTCGGCTCCGCGCGCAATGGCGGCCCGGCCCTGGCGGCGCCCTTGGTCAGGAAACTGGTCGGGCAAGGTGGGGAACGGCAGGCTCACCGCTTGGCGGCCCGGCCCCGTGAGCGTGCGGGCCGTGCGAAACAGCCCCATGGTAGTGTGCTCGGGGCGGGTCCAAGGGCCGCCCGCGTTCCAACCGCTGGAGACGATGAGGCCCAGCTCCAAGCCTAGCCGCCCGGCTTCGCGCACGGCGTGGCCAATGGCCTGCACCGACTCCGGCCCCATGAAAGGTGGCCCGGCGGGCACGGCCTGGGCCTCGTCCACCACGGCCCGCACGTCCCAAATATCGAAGCCGCCCATGCCTTTGGCCTTGGCCTCTTGCAACTCATGGGTAATTTCAGCCAAGTCAAAATTGCCGTCCACCCAGCACCAGAGGGCCTTGGGCCGGGCTTCCAAAGGCGGGCGGCGGAAGCCCTCCGCCAATTGGGCCAGGGTTTGTCCAAAAATCAAGGGTGATAACAAACCCAAGGCAAACGTAAAAATCAGCCGGGCCAGGATAGTTTTCATTTTCAATAATAGTTTGAGTAACCGAAATTGTGGCGATAAAGGGTAAAAAAGTGAGTTATGTATTTATAAATCAGATGATTACATTCAATTAAGCGCAATTAGCCACTGCCTTTACACCAGAACAAAAGTAAATTAGCGAAGCAATCTTTCTATGTTTAATTGACTATGAATTGTAATAAAATACCGTTTGCGTATTCCTGTTTGATGTAGGAAGGAGATTTACAATATCCTATTTACTAGCAACGATTATCGTGGTTAACTCAAAACGCTTTTCCAGCACTTTTCCATCAAAAAAATACCGAACAATATTTTTAACCAATTGACCTCTCGCAGATTAGGTTTTTGGCCGGGTGAAAGCCCGGAATTTTCGCTCGAAACCCGCCTTTTTTGGCCCCACCCTGGCCACCGCACTTGCTCGCCCAAAAACTCCCGTTTTTGTCGTCCGTCGGACGACCATAAGCGAATGAGCTTTTGGGGCGAGTATGTGGGTAGGGACGCAATTACGACCTGACTACGGCTAATATGCAAGAGGTCTAATAAATTGGCATCTTATGCGCTTCCTTATCAAAAAATCACCGCCATGAAACGGAAAATGTACTGGCTCGCCACCGGGCTACTGTTAAGCCTGGGCGGTTTTTGGGCCGCCCAGCGGTTCAACCTCCACCCCACCCGGCAGGTGGGCCAGCCCATCGACTCGCTCAACGGGGTGGCCGTTTACTACAACGGCGGGGTGGGGCACGTGGCGGGCCGTAACGTGGCCCCCAACGGCTACAACCTGGGCCTCAAATACCAGTGCGTCGAGTTTGTGAAACGCTATTACTTTGAACACCTGCACCACCAAATGCCTAACAGTTACGGCCACGCCAAAGACTTTTTTGATCCCAAGGTGCCATCCGGCCACCTCAACCAGGGGCGCAACCTACGGCAGTATGCTCACCCGGGCTCGGTCAAGCCCCAGCCCAACGACCTGCTCGTGTTTGCCCCTACCTTACTCAACCGCTACGGCCACGTGGCCATTGTGGCCCGCGTGGAAGCCAACGAGTTGGAAGTTGTGCAGCAAAACCCCGGCCCCTTCCGGCCCGCGCGCGAGGTGTTTACGCTCCGCCAACAAAACGGCCAATGGATCATCGGCGAAACCCGCATCGTAGGCTGGCTGCGCAAACCCTAACGCCCGGCCGGTTTTGCAATTGTGCCGGGCGGGGGCTAGCTTTGATCGGCCATAGGCTTTGCCACCATGAACCAAACCGTTAACTGCCCCTCGTGCGGGGCGGCCCTCCCCCAACGCTTCCCTGCCGCCAAAATGCTGGTATGCAGCTACTGCGGCGAAACCAGCTTCCTCAACGCCGACCGCTGGGAACTGGCCGGGGCAGGCAAGGCCGTTCTGGCCGACTACGGCTCGATGTTTGCCGTGGGGCGGCAGGGCAAGCTCGATAAAAAACCTTTTACCGTGGCGGGCCGCCTGCGCCTGAGCTACCACGGCGGTTTTTGGGACGAGTGGCTGCTCCTGTTCGACAACGACGAACCCGGCTGGCTGCAAGAAGACGAAGGCAACCTCACCCTCTTCCGCCAGGCCAAACACGTGGCCAGCCACCACCTGCCCCCCTACGAGGGCCTGCGCGTGGGCGAAACCATCCAAGTAGGCGGCCAAGCTTTTTTCATCATGGAAAAAAACGAAATGAAGATTGTCGGCGGCGAGGGCGAACTCCCGTTCCGGGTGGTGCCGGGCCAGGCCGGGGCCTACGCCGAGGGAGTGGGCAAAGGCCAGCCGCTCAGCCTCGAGTACCTGCCCGGTGAGGCCAGCTTTAACCTCGGCACCCCGCTGCGCTGGAAAGATTTTACCTGGGAACAACAAGCCCAATACGTTTAATAACCCACTCAAAATGAACTACTTTGCCCAAGCCACCCAATTCAAGTGCCCCAGTTGCGGCGGCGGGCTGTCGCTGGTGGACAAGCGGGCCAACTACATTACTTGCCACTACTGCGGCTCGGTGCTGGACGCGCAAAGTAAAACCCACCAGGTGCTCACCAAAATCGGCAAGCCCGCCAAGTTTCCGCCCATGAGCTTTGTCGAGATCGGCCAGTACGCCGACTTGGAGGGGGTGAAGTACCGGGTCATTGGCCGCACCCGCTGGCAAATGCAGTACAAGGAGTGGGACGACGAGGCCAACCGGTTTGCCGACAGTTCGTGGATTTACGACGACTGGCTGCTCATTAGCGAGCACGGCACGTATTATTATTTGGTTGAAGATAAAGAAGGCTTTGCGCTTTCTAAAACGTTTTGGCCCAAGTTTCCTAACCTGAACCAAAACGAAAAATTGAAAGATTTTGAGACCGGAACGGGCCGTAAAGCCCGCGAGTACGGGCAAGCCTCGGTCAAGTTTTTTGAGGGCGAAAGCACCTTCCAAATCCAGGAGGGCGATACCATCCACTTTGCCAACTACCGCACCTCGGCCGAGCGGGCCGTGGTGGTAGAGTACAGCTATTTTAAAGACAGCCGAAGCCTGCAAGAAATTAAGTTTTGGTCCGACCAAAAGCTATCGAAGCAAAAAGTGCTCACCGCCTTTAACCAGGCCGAAAATCCCCCGAAAAAAGCCTTTAAACAGCAGGCCCGCGTCCAGGCCAACCAAAAAAGAGCGAGCAAACTGGCCGGGATTTTAAGCCTGTTCTGCCTGGCTTGCCTGCTGGGCTTGGTGGTGTCTTGCGGCAACACCGATGTGTTTAGGCAGGACCTGCCCGTGAACCTGGCCAAACTGAAGGCCCAGCCCGCCCCCGCCAGCGAGGTACAACCCGATGGCAGCACCAACAACGAAGCGGCCAATGTGCGGCTGGTGGGCCAAACCAATACCTTTGAGCTGCCCAAGGCCGGGCAAGTGATGATGTTTACCGTCGGTTACGACGCGCCCAGCTACTTTGATGCCTGGGCCGGGGTAGAAATTGTGGAGGCCAGCACCGGCGACGTGGTGAACGCCTTTGAGTACGACCTCTACCGCGACGACGAGAGCTACACCAGCGAGTACCGAACTTTTAAGGTGGACAAGCCCGGCACTTACCTCATGCGCGTGTACACCGAAACCGGGGCTACCTTTAGCGGCAGCACGTTCAGCATTTCGTTCAATACCGATGGCACCGTTCCTGAAGTGAACGAGGCCGACCTGCCCAAAATTTATGTGGAGGTGGAAAAAGCCTGGGTGCTCACCCGTTACTTTCTTATCGGGTTTTTGGTGAGCTTTACGCTGCTCATCATCGTGGGGGTTTCCTGGGCGAAGTGAAAGTAGCGGGTGAGTAATCCGAGTTATTCCTCAATCAAAGGAAAATCTGTGGAATCAGAAATGTATTTGGTTAAATCAAGCCCCGAACATTCCACTTTACCTTTTGAGTATGAAAAGTATAAGTTCAGATGGCCATCATGCTCAGAACCAATTTTGTCATTCTGAAAATGGTCAAGTAAGTAATCTTGCCGAATGATGACCGGCTTCGTCCATTGGGCGTCATGTCTGACTATAAATACATAATGAACCGGAATATTGGCTAGGTTCCTTATCTGATTTAACGGGATATTGAACTGCCCACTAAAACTACTTTATCTTGCCGTTGAAGTGGATGTTTTAACCTGTACTCGTCTTAAGGTTCCATTGTCATCTTGAACGACAAAAATATCATCGCCAATATCCACTTCAGGAATAGCGACATTCCAGCCACGGGTCAAAAATTCCGACATCACGGTGAGATGTCCTGCTTTACCTGGATAGAGGTGGTAATTTTTCTTCACGCGGCAATTTTGTGGGAATGCAACAACTTTCCAGTTTGGGGGTCAAAAAACTGAATTTCATCCACCTTTTGATTGAGATCGTCTTGTTCATCAACCCCTAACAGAGCAGGATAGATGTAACTTTCAAGTTTATGGTAATAAGGCTCAAAATCGCTTTTTGTGTCATAAGCGACAAAGATATTGTTAGCCGGATGGGCGTTGGGGAACCAGCTCTTAATCAATTACCGGATAGACGGTGCGATGCTAAAAGTATAGCCATCTATTTGCTTGTTGACGCTTATTTTAATTGCTTCCATCTTATTTTTTTGTCAAGGAAGCAATTCTTGCTTCCTTAATGGATAATTATAAGAGTTTGTTCTTTTGCAGTATTTAAAATAGGTATGATGGTATAAACAATTCATCAATGACGCTTGGTCAATTGTTCTAAAACAGTCTATTGTAAAAAGTATCCGTGACTTTTCAACACTACCCATAATACCATTAAATAAGATGGGTCATGCCTAAAACCGAATTTACTTTAAGGCAAAGATAGTATCAGTTCAAGGTTTCGCGGTCTTCACTCAAATATAAGAAAGTTTTGCCAGAATCATTGCTACTTACCGTTTACCGATTAGTCGGTTGCCTCAAAAAGCTGAAGACTTACCAGTTGGCAGGGCCAGCTTGTTCAAACCTCCAACACCAGCCCATCGTAAGCCAGTTGCACGCCGGTGGGCAGGTGGCGGCTCACCTCGGCGTGGCGGCCCATGCGGTGGCTCAGGTGGATCAGGTAGGCGCGCTCGGGCCGCAGCCGCTCAATCATGGCCAGGGCCTGCTCCAGGTTAAAATGCGAGAGGTGGGCTTCGTGGTGCAGCGCATCCAGCACCAGCACCCGCGACCCCGCGATTTTGGGCTGCTCCTCCTCCGGGATGTGGTTGGTGTCGGTAATGTACGTGAAGTCGCCGATGCGGAACCCGAACACGGGCATTCGGTGGTGCATCACCAAAATGGGCCGCACCTGGGTGGGGCCTACCCAAAACGGCTCGTTGCGGATTTCGTACACTTGGAGCGAAGGGATGCCCGGGTATTTGTGCTCCGCGAAAATGTAGGGGAACTCCTGCCGCAGGTGTTCCAGCACCTCGCGCCGGGCGTACACGGGCATGTCCATCGCCTGCTTGAAATTGTAGGCCCGCACATCGTCGAGCCCGGCGGTGTGGTCTTTGTGCTGGTGGGTAAACAGTACGGCATCCAGCCGGCCCACGGCGTGGCGGAGCATCTGTTGCCGAAAGTCCGGCCCGGTGTCCACCACCAGGCTCTGGCCGTCCACCTCCACGTGGATAGAAGTTCGCAACCGCTTGTCGCGGAAGTCGAGCGAGCGGCACACCTCGCAGGCACACGCGATGACGGGAATGCCCTGCGAGGTGCCCGTGCCTAAAAACGTTACTTTCATGCCGTAACCGCGATTTCCTGTAACCGCTTTTTGGCTTTTTCGCTCAACTTTTCGGCCTCGATCTCCAGCCCCCGCAAAATATCAACCAGGCTGTTGATCTTGCCTTCCAAGGTAAAAAACTTGTTGATCACGATCACCCGCGTGTCCTTGAGCACGCAATAGCCCGACTTGAAATTGCCGCGCTCGTAACGCAGGGTGTAGTCGGTTTCGGCCACTAGGGCTTCCAGGCTTTCCAGGTACGGCTTGGTGTATTTGATCATGGGTTTTTACTGGGCCAGGCGGGCCACGGTTTCCACCAGCAAATCAAAGTTGATCGGCTTTTGCAAATACTCGTTGATGCCCACCGCCCTAAACTCGTCCATGGTGTAGTTGCGGGCATTGCCCGTAATAGCTACAATGGGAATACCGGACTTGGCGGCATCGGGCAGTTGGCGCACCCGCTTGGCGCACTCCATCCCGTCCATCACGGGCATGTTGATATCCAGCAGCAGCACGTCGCAGTGGTTAGTGGCCAGAAAATCAAGCACTTGTTGCCCATTTTTTACGGCATGGATTTCATAGTTCTGCGATTGGAGCACTTTTTTGGTAATGTTTTGGATCACCGAGCTATCCTCAGCTACCAATACCTGCTTTGTTTGGGCCATACTTAACACAGCGTTTTACAATTGAACAATTCCAAACCAAAAGTAAACTTTTTCAGCTAATCTTAAATAAGAATTGGGGGAAGAAGGGATAAAAAAGCCCCGCCAAGCGGCGGGGCTAGGTAAGTCAAATTCGGCTAACCAGGCTAATTACTTAGCTTGATTTTTGGCCATGTCGTCGCGCAGTTGGGCCAGCACGTCCAGGTCGCCCAGGGTAGTTTTGGCGTTTTCGTTGCTAACGGTGGCGGGTTCTTCTTTCTTCTTGGCGGGCGGTGTAGCAGGCTTCTCGTCTTTCTCCTTCCAAGCGTTGGTATGCGACAAAATGATGCGCTTATCCTCTTTCGAGAACTCCACTACTTTGAAGTCGAGGGCTTCGCCTACTTCGGCTTTGCTGCCATCTTCTTTTTGCAGGTGCTTTAGGGCGGCAAAACCTTCAATGCCGTAAGGTAACTCCAGGCGGGCACCTTTGTCGTTTTTCTCCAGCACGGTGGCCCGGTGTACGGAACCAGCGAAGAAAATGCTTTCAAAAGTATCCCAGGGGTTCTCCTCCAATTGCTTGTGGCCCAGGGCTAAGCGGCGTTGATCTACGTCCAGTTCCAACACTTGCACATCCATGCGCTCGCCCACTTTGATGAACTCCGAAGGGTGTTTCACCTTTTTGGTCCACGACAGGTCCGATACGTGTACCAGGCCGTCGATGCCTTCTTCCAACTCGAGGAACAAGCCAAAGTTGGTCAGGTTGCGCACTAGGCCGTTGTGCTTGCTGCCCACGGCGTACTTGGTGGTCAGTTCGGCCTTGGTCCAGGGGTCTTCGGTGAGTTGTTTAATGCCCAACGACATTTTGCGTTCCGAGCGGTCTAGGGTGAGCACCACGGCCTCGATCTCGTCGTCGATCTTGATAAAGTCTTGCGGGTTGCGCAGGTGCTGCGACCACGACATTTCCGATACGTGGATCAAACCTTCCACGCCCGGCATAATTTCCAGGAACGCGCCGTAGTCGGCCACGTTCACGATCCGGCCCTTCACCCGGGTGCCCGGCACGATCTCGGCCGACAGGCTCTCCCAAGGATGGGGTACCAATTGCTTCATGCCCAGCGAAATCCGCTTTTTGTCCTCGTCGAAATCGAGCACTACTACGTTCACTTTTTGGTCTAAGTTCAGCACCTCTTTGGGATCGTTGATGCGGCCCCACGAAATATCGGTGATGTGCAGCAGGCCGTCCACCCCGCCCAGGTCGATAAACACGCCGAAGTTGGTCATGTTCTTGATCACGCCCTCGAGCACCTGGCCTTTGTCCAAGTTGTTGAGGATCACGGCTTTCTGGGCTTCCAGGTCTTTCTCAATCAGCACCTTGTGCGAAACCACCACGTTGTCGTTGGCGTGGTTGATTTTCACCACTTTTACCTCCATTCTCTTGCCCACGTAAATATCGAAGTCTCGGATGGGCTTCACGTCAATTTGCGAGCCGGGCAAGAACGCCTCCACGCCGTAAATATCTACAATCAAACCACCCTTGGTGCGGCGTTTTACAATGCCCTCGATTACCAGGTCATCGGTTTGCGCTTTCTCAATGTTTTCCCAAGCTTTTACGATCTTGGCCTTTTTACGTGACAGGATCAACTGCCCGTTCACGTCTTCGCGGTTCTCGATGTACACGTCCACCTCGTCGCCGATTTTCAGGTCGGGATAGTCGCGGAACTCTGAGCGGGGCACCAACCCGTCGCTCTTGAAGCCGATGTTGAGCACCACCTCACGGTCGGTAATACTTACCACGATGCCCGCCACCACTTCGTTTTGCTTTGCTTCGGCAAAAGTACCCGCGTACAATTGCTCCATTTTGGCTTTGTCGGCTTTGTTGTAACCGCTGCCTAATCCTTTGGTCTGGAAACTATCCCAGTCAAACTCTGCTACTAATGACATATCGTTTTTTCGCGCCCAGGTACAACGGCCCAGTGGCGCAGCCGGGCCGTCATTTTAGTGGTAAATTGTTTCGCCCGGTTGCCCGGCCGCCCTCTTCACCCGAAAAGGGCTGCAAAGGTAGTGATTGTGAGCAGAAAAGGAAATCTTTTTTCAACCTGGCCAACTGGTATCCCGGCTGGTTTTATTCCTAAAGATGAAGGGCAAAAGCGGGTTGGCTCGGCCGGCCACTTGCCAAGCACTGTTACCCCTAGCGGGTTTGCCCGGCAAGGCCCAATTTTGTGGCCGCAAACCATTAACATGAAAAACGCCTTGCCCGTGAGCGGGCTTATCCTCGCCCTATTGCTAGCCGCGGCCTGCCAGCCCGAAGAGGCCCCGGTGCTGAGCCGCAACGATGCGTTTTTGGATACGCTGCAAAAACAGTCGTTTTACTATTTCTGGGACCAGGCCAACCCGCGCTCCGGCCTGGTGCCCGACCGGGTGCCCAGCGCGGGCACGGTTAGCCCCGCCGCCATCGGGTTTGCCCTGGCCAGCTACTTGGTGGGGGCCGAGCGGGACTTCATCACCCGGGCCGATGCGGGCCAACGCACCTTGGTAACGCTGCAATACCTGCTTAAAATCCCGCAAGACAGTACCATCGCCGACTTGGGCGGCTACCGGGGCTTTTATTTCCAGCAATTGGACGGCAAGGGCCGCCGGGCTACTTCGCAAACGGCCCTCTCCACGTTGCAAACCGGAATGCTCATGGCGGGTTTGCTGGCCTGCCAAACCTATTTTGATTACGACGACCCCTTTGAGAGCAACATCCGCTACATGGCCGACTCGCTTTACCGGCGGGTGGAATGGGACTGGGCCACCCGGGGCCAAAACGCCCTGGCCCTGGGCTGGCGGCCCGAGCAGGGATTTTTGCCCGGCCAGTGGCAGGGGTACAACGAGAGCCTGCTGCTCATGGCCCTGGCCCTCGGTTCGCCCAGCCACCCCGTGCCCGACGAACTGTGGGACCGATGGCGGAAAGACCTCAGGGCCGCTGATTTTCAAGGCCAAACTTATTTACAAACCGGCCCCATGAGCGGCGACCTGCTGGCCCTTTGCTGGCTGGACGGCCGGGGCAACGGCCAAGGCTATGCCGATGAGCTGGACTTGTTCGAGAATGCCCGGCGGCACTTGCTGGGCCAACGGGCCTACTGCGAGGCTAACCCCGGCGGCTTCGCGGGCTACAGCGAGCAGCTATGGGGCCTCAGCGAGTGCGACGGCCCCGGCGACACCACCGTGGCGGGCAAAACCTACCACGGTTACTGGGCGCGCGGCGCCACCGCCGCCCGCATCCAAGACGACGGTACCCTGGCCCCGGTGGCCCTGACCGGGGCGGTGCCGTTTGCCCCGGCGGAGTGCCTCGCGGGCCTCAAACACCTGGATAAGGAATTTGGCCCTAAACTGCGCGGCCAGTACGGGTTTAAAAATGCCTTCAACCTCAGCTACCCGCAAGGTTGGTTCGCCACCGACTACTTGGCCGTACACCAGGGCCTCACGGTACTGCAAATCGAGAACTACCGCAACGAGTTTATGTGGCGGCTGCTGCGCCAAAATCCTTACGTGCGTGAGGGCCTGGGCCGGATGGGGTTTAATAATCAGTAAGTTAGGTACCATCAGACGGCTTGGGACGCGCCTAGGCTCCTTGCTACGGAGACTTGCGCCCGGCCCCGCCCGGCGACTGGCAAGCAGGGGTTGGGCCCCCTGGTGCGCGGGCGCCGGGGGTGGGCGCGGGGCTGGATGTGCACGGGCGTGCCTGCCCCCGGCGCCCGCGCACGGGAGCGTGAGCGCACCTTAGAAGGCGCCGCGCCGCGGGTTGCTATGGAACCCCGCCCGAGCCGGCGCCAAAAAAACCAGAAAGGACGGCGGGATTGCCCAAGGCCGCCGGGCCAAAATTTTGCCGTCGTCCCGTAACTTTGGCGGATGGATGGTTGGCTTGACTTTTTTACCTTCCGCGATGCCAACGTGCGGTACGTAACACTGGGGGCCATGCTACTGGGGGGCAGCGTGGCCGTGGTGGGGGTGTTTGGCTACCTGCGCAAACGCTCCCTGGCCGGCGACGCGGTGGCCCACGCCATGCTGCCGGGCATTTGCCTGGGTTTTTTGTTGGCGGGCCAAAAAAGCCTGCCTTGGCTGGTGGGCGGGGCGTTTGCCAGCGGTTGGCTGGCCCTGTTAACCATCGACTGGTTGCCGCGCCAGGCCCGGCTCAAAGAAGACACCGCCATCGGCCTAGTAATGTCGGTGTTTTTTGGGGCGGGCATTTTGCTGCTCACGGCCATCCAGCACGGGGGCAACGCGGCCCAGGTAGGGTTGGAAGATTTCCTGTTTGGCCGGGCGGCGGCCCTGGTAGGCAGCGACTTGGGGCTGCTCAGCGGCCTGGCCGTTACCTTGTTGCTGGTGGTGGTCGTTTTTTACAAAGAATTAGCCCTGCTCAGTTTTGATGCCGCCTACGCCCGCGCCGTGGGTTTTCCGGTGCGGGGGCTCGAGTTTCTGCTTACTACGCTTACCGTGCTGGCCGTGGTGGCGGGCATCCAAGCGGTGGGCGTGGTGCTCACGGCCGCGCTGCTGGTAACCCCGGCGGCGGCGGCCCGCTTTTGGACCCACCGGCTACCCCTAATGCTGGCTTTGGCCGCCGGGCTGGGCGCATTTTCCGGGTTGGCGGGGGCTTGGGTCAGCTACGTGGCCCCCGCCATGCCCACCGGCCCGTGGATTGTGCTGGCGGCTTCGGCCTTGGCCCTTGGCTCGTTTCTGTTGGCCCCCGGCCAGGGGTTGCTGGCCCGCTGGTGGCGGCAACGTGCCCACCGCCGCAAGTTTGCCGAAGAAAACCTGCTTAAGCTCTTGTACAAAATGGGCGAGCGGCGGCAAGATCACGACCGGGCCTACCAACCCGCCGATTTGCCGACCGGCCAAGCCCCGGCGCAACTGGCCGCTACCTTGCGCCGCTTACGGGCCGAGGGCTATTTGACCCGCCGAGGCCCCGGCTGGCAACTCACGCCCGAGGGTTACGAGCGCGGGCGGCGCATTACCCGCCTGCACCGCCTGTGGGAACTTTACCTTACTGAATACCTGCGCCTGGCCCCGGACCACGTACACGACGATGCCGAGACGATGGAGCACATCATCACCCCGGAAATTGAGCAGGAATTGGAGAAACGCCTCCGACGGCCGGAATTTGACCCGCACCAAAACCGCATTCCTTATGACTGACCCGGCCACCGCCGCCCCGCCAACCGTTTATTCGGCCAGGTTTTGGACCCTTAGTGCCAGTATTTTCCTCTTCTTCCTCAGTTTCAACCTCATCATCCCCGAACTGCCCGCCTACCTAGACCGCCTGGGCGGCGGCGACTACAAAGGCTGGATCATCGGGCTGTTTACGATCAGCGCGGGCCTGTCGCGGCCGTTTAGCGGCAAGTTGGCCGACCGCATCGGGCGGCGGCCCATCATTTTCGCGGGTATCGTGGTGTCCACGGCCTGCGTTTTCGTGTACCCGGCCTTCGAGACGGTGGCCTTGTTTCTGGCCCTGCGGTTGTTGCACGGATTTTCCACGGGATTTACCCCCACCGGGGCCAGTGCCTACCTGGCCGATATTGTGCCGCCCGACCGCCGGGGCGAGGCAATGGGCATTTACGGCACGCTCTCGGGCGTGGGCATGGCCTTTGGCCCGGCCCTGGGTAGCTGGTTGGCCAGTTACTGGTCGTTGGCCGCCATGTTTTACGTATCGGGCGGGCTGGGGCTAGCCAGCTTGGCCATCACTTTTAGCCTGCGCGAAACTTTGCCCCAGCCCCAGCCGCTCAAGCTGGCCATGCTGCGCCTGCAACGCCACGAACTGCTGGAAATCAACGCCTTGCCCCCAGCCTTGGTGTACGGGTTATGCTATTTCAGCTACGGGGCCATCCTCACCCTGGTGCCCGATTTCAGCGTGGCCTTGGGCATCAACAACAAAGGGTTGTTCAACACCACGTTTACGCTCACTTCCATTGCCGTGCGCTTTTTTGCGGGCCGCAGCTCCGACCACTACGGCCGGGCGGCGGTGCTCAAGGTGGCCGCTTTGCTCTACGTGGCCGCTATGCTGGGCTGCGCCTTGGCCCAGCACCCGGTGTCGTTTTTTGCGGCGGCGGCAGTTTATGGCCTGGGCCTGGGGGCACTCACCCCGGCCGTGATGGCCTGGACCATCGACCTCAGCCATGACCAAAACCGGGGCCGGGCGTTGTCCACCATGTACATCGCCCTGGAAATGGGCATTGGCCTGGGCGCGTTCGCGGCCGGGGCCATTTACGCCAACCAAACGGCCCGGATGCCCTGGGTGTTTGGCCTCAGTGCCGGGCTGGCCGGGCTGGCCTGGGCCTACCTCGTGGGGCGGCGCAAGTGAGCGGGAAGGCCGCAAAACCGTTGACTAGGTTTTGAAATCTTACGGGGCGGTTTATTTTAGGTAGATTTTTGCTTTGGGCCACATTTTAATGAGAATGATATTTTTTTATCAATTCTCATTAAAATGAAAATAGACCTCTTGCACATTACCCGTATTCAGGTCGTAATTGCGTCCCCTCCCCGACGGGCAGGGGTGATCCGTTGTTCCTAAGAAGCTGTTTGAGTTACTGATTGTAAGGTGAAAACGATGAATTTTTAAGTGAAACGCCCCAATATTTACATGCCATAATAGATTTATGGTCAAG
>JALONO010000282.1 GCA_025454895.1 Bernardetiaceae bacterium | reverse complement strand
TAATCACCAGCCGGAAAAAGCACAAGAAAGGGGGGCTTGACAATTATCTCCAAGTAAAAAATGACCTGATGCGGTGGATCGCCGAGGAAAAAGGCAGGCGTCCCTTTTTTACCACCATGCTCGACCTTTATGCCCTGCCCAATGACTTTCCGGGGTTTGAAGCATCGTTAAAAATCAACGATCCCTACCAAAGGGTTGAATTTTTGGAAAAAGCATTTTTGGAGGACATAGACTACTATAAACTTATTCCTTACATTCAATTGCACGAGTTTGAAGCCCTATTGTTAGCAAACCCAGAAGTACTTTTAGCGGAATACCCGGGGGCAGAAGCCCAAGTTGAAAAGCTTAAAAAGATAGTGGCCGACCATAACAATAATCCTGAAGAAGTGAATACAGGGTCGACAACCGCTCCCTCAAAAAGGATCATCTCTTTGATCCCTGAGTACGAAGGAAATAAAGTAAGTGTAGGGGCCACACTGGCGGGAATAGAGGGGATTGAAGTACAAAAAGAGCGGTGCCGACATTTTACGGATTGGGTAAGGCAATTGCAAAGGTTAGCCAGCCCACCGCCGCCGTTTTGATTGGAGATGGGTGAATTGCAAAACGCCCCGCGAGGGCATTTTGCAACCCGTGGGCCGAACTAGGCGTTATCCTCTTAGGATTTGCCCCGCGCCCACAACAACGATAATCACGCTGCGTTTTTAAGTAGTAACCATCTATTGGTTAGACTTCCCACTTCAACTATGCCCAGCCTTATGAAAACCCATCCTTGCTTTAACCCGGCCCGACTCTTGACCGGTGCCTTGCTCATCGCCCTGGCTGCCTGCCGCCACCCCGCCGACCCGGAGGTAACCCCCGAACTGCCCACTAACAAAGTGCTGCTCACCTACACGGGCGAGATCAAGGACGGCGAGTGGATCGAGATCGACGGAATGCCCAGGATGCTGCACAAAATGGATACTTCCGAGGCGTTCGTAGTACCTGGTAGCGGAGAGATCAGAACCCGCGGCCTGTCGCCCACATTTTCCCCCGAACCAGACGTACAAAACTTATGGGTTTCGCAAGCCATGACGCTCGGCGCAATGACGGGCCGTTGGTGGCCCGCCTTCAAGTCTAATGGCCTGCCGCCTACCTCGCTTTTTTATCGGCTAACCCTGGGCGAAAACAATGCAGGGGCCTACACATCGAGCGGCAAAAGCTATAAACTGAGTTTCGACGGGGTGGCGGAAGCACAGTGGAGACAGTGGGACGGCAACCGAATGCTGTTGGAGTTTGAAGGGTTCAACAAACTCACGCGCCTGCGCCTCGAGCGCACCGACGGCCAGCCGATCCGCATCCGCACCTCGGAGGGGTACGCGGCCAAGGTGGAGTACCACTAGCCCGGTTTGGCCAGTTTCTGCGGTAAAGAAAAAAGCAACGCCCGCCCCGCGCGGGCGTTTTGCAACGGTTTACCCCCGCCGTCCGTCATTCTTTTAACGTTTCTCCAATATTTATCATTTGCCCCAACAACAATAGCAACCAGGTTGCGTTTTCAAGTTATACAACTCGCCTTATTGGCACTTTCACGGCCCTTTCTTTTCACCTAAATTATCAGTAAAATGGTTAAAAACCGAGTTTTCTCCCCCCCCCCCCCGCAAGCTAGGCGCAAAGTGGCACACGGGGCTTTTGCTGGGCCTGCTGCTGGCGGCCCAGGGCGCGCTAGGCCAATCCATTACAGGGCCGACTAGTGTGGCCCAAGGTCAGCAGGCCACCTACACGTTCAATGCCAACTGTAGCCAGCCCCCCACCTGGGCGGTCAACCCCAGCGGGATGCACACCGTCATCTCCCAAAGCGGCCACTCCATCACCATCCGCTGGGACGTGGCGGGTACGCGCTTTCTCTCGGCCCAGGCTAGCGGTTGTTCGCCGGGGGCTTGGATACAGTCGGCGAACCTGACTGTGAGCGTAAATCCCGCTCCATCGTTTTGCGAGTTTGAGCCTTTCGGTATCAACCTAAGTAATTGTGCTGGTCGCCCAGAGCGCTATCAGTGGACAGTTTGTAACATGCCTAGTCCGTGTGGGCAGTATGAATGGCGCATTACCAGGTGGGACAACACGATTTTTACGGTAATACAGGGGCCTACCTTTGTCTCCCAAATTGGGGCTTGTTCCAATTCCTACAGGCAAGTTTGCGTCCGACCAGCTTGTGGTCAGGGTGGTGCTTTTTTGTGTTTATCTTACTAACATTCTTCAAATCTATGAAAAATTCATTTGTCTATCTAGTATTTGCAAGCTGCCTAGCCACAATTAGCTGCCGCCAGGCTGTCCCCGACTTCACCGATCCACAAATGGCGGAACGCCGCCCAGCGGCTACCGCCACGTTCAAAGGCTCAGTGCTCGGCAAACCGCTCGATCTCAAAGAAAACGGCCTACTCCGAAATGCTTACAGCGTGGGGTTTGTAACCCCTCCAGGCTCCACCGTGCCCACCAACGTGGACATCCGAACCGGGTTGGCCCAAATCCCCCAGGCCGCCGGGGAAAAACCCGGCTACGTGATCAACCTACACCTGCCCACCATCCCCTTCGCCCAATACAACTTTGAGGCTTTGAAAGCCCTGCTCAGCCCCGGCCCTAAACGACTGGCCGAAAGCTACGATCGGGGTAATTTATTGGATTTTGATGTGCGCACCCGTCCGGATTTTGAGTTTTGGTTCACCGACGAAAGCTGGAATACTGGCAATAACCTGCTCCGCTCGGTAACCACCCTGGGCAACCAAACTGGCAGCGAATTGCGGGTGCTGGCCCTGGCCGAGGTATTCCCGCCCGCCAACGCGCCTTACGCGCGGATGCTGGAAGTAACCTGCCGCCTCAATGGCAACTTGTACGACTCGGAGGACCAGCTCGTGGGCCGGGCTGAGGGGGTCGAGTTCGTCTTTTTGGTGCCTTTCTTGCGCGAGGTCCCCGGTGGAGGTTA
Organism: Bernardetiaceae bacterium; assembly: GCA_025454895.1. Lineage (GTDB taxonomy): Bacteria > Bacteroidota > Bacteroidia > Cytophagales > Thermoflexibacteraceae > JALONO01. Next base: position 1,981 of record JALONO010000282.1, on the reverse strand, counting down.
AGAAATAGGTTTTCTACATTACCCAACGCCCGCCCCCGTGCGGGCGTTTTTTTGCCACCCGGCCAGCTTTGGTTACGTTAGGTAGAGATAAACGGGCGATCCGTCGGCAAAATTTGGCCCCCGGGGCGCACTCCGGGTTAAACCTGTTACCTTTAAGCCCCTCAAACCAACGCAACTACTTTTCCATGCGCCGCCTCGTTCTTGTCATTTGTTTCGGCTGGTGGGCCGGGCTGAGTGCCCAGGCCCAGATTTCCACCAAGGGCCGCGAGTTCTGGTTCAGTTACATGCAGATGGTTACCAACGGGGCCATCGAGTACCAGGTTACGCTCAGCGGGGAGGTGCCCGCCCAGGCCACGGTGAGCGCGGCGGGCATCAACTTTACCACCACCGTTAACGTGGCCCCCGGCCAAACCACGGTGGTCAACCTGCCCTCGCCCGCCATTATCCCCAGCGGCGAAGGTACGTTTAACACCGGGGTGCGGGTAACGGCCACCGCCGATATCAGCGTGTACGCCACCTACCAAAGCAACGCCCGCACCGAAGCCAGCCTGGTGCTGCCCACCGAGGCCCTGGGCAGCGGGCCGGAGTACATCGTCGCCAGCGTCAGCCCCGATTTTACTAACGTGCAGGCCCGCAGCGAGTTTGTGGTAGTGGCCACCCAAGACGGTACCACCGTCGAGATCATCCCCACGGCCAATACCGTGGGCGGGCGGCAGGCCGGGCAAGCGTTTCAAGTCAACCTCAACCGGGGGCAAACCTTCCAAGTGCAGGGGGCCGACCCCGCCGGGCCGTTCTCGCGCCGCCCCGACCTCACGGGCAGCATTGTGCGGGCCGTGCCGGGCAGCGGCAGTTGCCGCCCGTTCGCGGTGTTTGCCGGGGTAACGGCCACGGCCCTTAGCGGTGTGCAGGGTTGCCAGGGCGGGCAGTCGTTCCAGCACCTTTACGAGCAGCAGTTCCCCACCACCACTTGGGGCACGCAATACGCCCTCACACCCTACACCACCATTACCGGGCTGAACAACCGGGGCTACCCTTACCGCATTTTGGCCGCCCAAAACGGCACCACCGTAACCATCGACAACGGCGGGGGCAACGTGGTTACCCAAACCCTGAACCGGGGCCAGTTTTACGAAGGCAACACGGCCAATTCGGTCAATTTCAACATTAACCGGGGCGTGTGCATCCGGGCCAGTGCGCCCGTGGCGGTGGCCCAGTACAGTTACAGCCAGGCCTGCAACGGCTCGGTGCCCCAGTTTGGCGACCCTTCGCTGCTGATGCTCACCCCGCTCAACCAGGCCACCAACCGGGTAACGGTAAGCCCGGCCCGCATGTACGGCGGCTCCACGTTGCCCAACCCGCAAAACGAGCGGCACTACCTCAACGTGGTCATGCGCACCAGCGAGACCAGCCAACTCCGGGTGCTCAGCAGTACGGGGGCGCCGGTAACCGTGCCGCCGTTCACCAATTTTGCGGCCTGTAACGATTTTTCTTACACCGTCATCCCCATTGCCACGGGCAGCACCATCCCCAGCTACGTGTTGGAAACAACGGGCAACGCCGGGTTTTCGGCGGTACTGTACGGCTACAACGGGCCGGATGCCTACGCCTACGCGGCGGCGGCCACTTTCGAGAACCAGGAGATCAACTACCGCGTGGAAGGGAACGGGCTGGCCACCAACGAGGTAACGGGCAACTTTTCCATTTGCCAACCCGAGACGCTCACCTTTACCGGTTTTGGCAGCGGGGTGAGTAATTACACTTGGGATTTTGGCGACGGCACGCCCACCGTGAGCGGGCCAACCGTGCGCAAAACCTTTGCCCGGCCGGGGCTTTACCCGGTGGTGATGCGCGCCACCACGGGCGGGGGCTGCGGTTTCACGGAAATCAGAAAAGAAATTGAAGTGTTGGAAGTGCCCCGGCCCAACTTGGGGCCAGACGCGGGCCTGTGCCCCGGCGGCCGCCTCACCCTGAACCCCGGCAA
>JALONO010000281.1 GCA_025454895.1 Bernardetiaceae bacterium | reverse complement strand
CCCGGCCGGGGGCGGCTCTTTAAAAGGGAACCCGGTGTAACTCCGGGGCTGTCCCCGCAACTGTGAGCTGCAACCTCACTTTTTCCAAACGCACAGGCCACTGGCCGCGGGTTTGCCCCCAGCAAGCCCCACCGGGAAGGCGGAAAAAGCGCAGCAAGTCAGGAGACCTGCCACAACCTCGCAGTAAACCGCCTTCGGAGGAAGGGCGGCCCGTTCCCCGGCCCGCGTGGCCAGCTTTACCCAGTCAGGTTCCCTGCTTGCTTCGGGCCTGGGCAACCGTGTTTTTACCAATTTCGGCCTGTTGAAGGCTGGTTTTACTTTTTAACCAATCCCTCTTTTATCCATCTCCCAAAAGAATGATGAAAAAACCATTGCGCAACCTGCTCCGCTGGAGCGCGGGCCTGGCCCTGGCCCTGCAACTGACCGCCTGCGGAGGCGACGATGCCACGCCCGCCGGAAAGTACGAAAACGGTACGTTGGTGATCAACGAAGGCAACTTTAGCGACGCCGACGGCGAGGTGAGTTACGTGGACGCGGGCGGGCAGGTAACCAACCGCATTTTCCAGGCCGAAAACACCCGGCCCCTGGCCGCCATTGTGCAGTCGGCCCGCCGCATCGGCGACCGGATTTACCTAGTGGGCAACCGGGCCGACAAGGTGGAGGTGGTGAACGCCGCCGATTTTAAAACCGTGGCCACCGTGGAAAGCACGGGGCAAAACCTAGTGAACCCGCAAGACGTTGCAGCGGTGGACAACAAGGCGTATGTGAGTTGCTGGGGGCCGTTTAGCCCCACTTTTAGCCGCGACAATCCCTATTTGGCCATTATGGACCTGGCCACCAACCGCATTACCGGGCGGGTGGCCTTGCCCGCCTTTCCGCAAGGCATGTTGGCCGTAAATGGCAGCGTGTACGTGGCCCTGGCCGGGAGCAACCAAGTGGCGGTAATCAACCCGGCCAACGACCAGATCGTGAGCAGTATCCCGGTGGCGGCTAACCCGCAGCGGCTGTATCTGGATGCCAACCGCCGCCTGTGGGCCGTGTGCAGCAGTGGGGCTTTGGTGCGCCTTAACCCTAGCCTCAACCAAGTGGAAGCCACCATTAGCACGGCTCCGGTGCGCCCCAATGGCAAGGCGGCCTTCAACGCGGCGGGCAACCGGCTTTATTATTACAGTGTGGAGTTTGCAGCCGATTTCCGCTCGAGCACGGGCCGGGTGTACGGGCTGGACATTACGGCCACCGCTGCCCCCACCGCCCCGCTCATTACCCAGAGCAACCTATACGGCATTGGGGTGGACCCCGCCACCGATCAACTGCTGCTGGCCGACAACAACGGGTTCCAAGGCAACGGCGCGGTGGTCCGCTACCGCCCCGACGGCACCCGGGTAGATGCCCTGGCCGTGGGCCGGGGGCCGAACGGGTTCTTGTTTCAGTAAATCAGTGGGTTTGATCCCCAACCCGGGTTTGGCCAAGCCTGGGTTGGGGTTTTACTTGGCTTACGCCGGTGAGCCTTGGGTGACCTAGGCCAATATCTCGTACTCACTCCTCGTATCACTAAAACAAATCTCGCGCTCAGTTAATTCTACTGCCCAACTTAACAAAACCGTAGAAAAAATTATTCTTGGAGAATATTCAGCTAATTAAAGTGACCTTCTTTAATTTCGACTGACATTTTTTTATCTGCCTCTCTCACAGCTCTTTACTTTTTCACCACCATTTTTATGAAACCTACAAAAATTCCTTTTCTATCCTGGGGCATCTGGTTTGCCTTGGCCCTTCACCTGGTAGCTTGCCAAGACGGCGACGAAACCGCACCAGAAAACAAATACACCAATGGCACGTTGGTGGTTGGCACCAACGAGATCAGCTTCATTGGGCGGGATGGGCAGGTAACTGACGGGATTTTCCAGAAAGAGAACGGTCGCCCCTTGGAGGGCAGTGTGTGGAGAGCCCGCCGTTTTGACGATCGGATATTTTTGTTATCCATTAATCTGGCAAAGATTGAGATCATCGATGCCCGCAACCTTAAATCATTAGCCTCGATACCGCTTAATCCTCCTGGAACTACAGAATTTAATAAGGTAACCCCCCACGATGTAGCCGTTTTGGGTAACCGTGCTTATGTTACTTGCAACAGTGCGTCCGTGTCGGTTTGGCGTGTGGTGGATATGACCACCAATCAAATCATTGGGCAGATACCCTCCCCGATTAGCTCTGTTGGTTCATAGGGGATTGTGGCAGTTGGCCAGTCTTTATGCGTGGTACATCAACAGGCCGATTTGGTAACGGTAAACCGGCCCAATGATGACCTCACCCTAGCTAGCTCCCAACGCATCAGTTTAAATTTAAATAGAGGTCCTGACAGACTTTATTTAGACGACAATAACCGGGTTTGGGTGGTTTGCCTTGGCGGGGCGTTGGCCCGCATTAACCCGGCCACGAACCAATTGGAAGCAAACATCAACTTATTCTTCTTACAGCCGGGCGGTTTAGCGGCATTTGGCAAAAACGATGGCCAGATTTACTACCAAAGCGTGATTACGCCGTCCTTGCGTTTTGGCCGTTTCCATAGTATTTATTCCCAAAACATGACTAGGGACCAATTAAGTGTTGACCCTCTCAAACCCCTGATTGTCCGTGAGGTTATTAGTAGTCTGCATGTAGATACTAACACGGGTTACCTCCTGGTAGGTACTTCCGGCTTAGGCAGGGGTAATAGCTACGTAGTGCGTTTCAAGCCTGATGGCACTGCTGTTGACTCAACGGCGGTAGGTACGCGAGACGCGATCGCTTTGTTTGACCGCTAGGCTGGTTTCCTCACGGTTTTTGAGATTGTTGACCTCTCCGCCGCTCCTCGCTTCTGGCAAGTGGGGAGCGGTTTTTTCGTAGCGAACCCAAACTCCGTCGGCTGGTTTACCCTCTCCCCCATTCGCGTACTTTTATTGCCAAGACCCCTCCACCCAACCTTCGGCCGCTGGCGCGTGTAAGGGTAAACACACCTGCAAAGTGGCGGCCCATTGCCCTGGCCTGTTGGTTTTGTGCAACGGTTCGCTTCCCTTTGTTGGGTCGCACCCAAACCATCCTTATTTTTTATGAAAAAGATCATTTTTACCTTCTGCTTGATCGCCAACGGTTTGACCGTTTTTTTTGCCCAAGCCCAGGACCTGGACAAACTGCTGGACGAGAGCCAGCCCAAGACCACCGATTACACCAAGGCCACCTTTAAATCGAGCCGGGTGGTCAACCTCCACTCGGTGGAAAAGGTGGCCCCCGGGGCTTTGGAGTTCCGCATCTCGCACCGCTTTGGCCAGCTCAACGGCGGGGCCTACCAGTTGTGGGGGCTGGACCAAGCCACCATCCGCCTGGGGCTGGACTATGGCATTAACCAGTGGCTCATGGTCGGCGTGGGCCGCAGCACCTACGAAAAGACTTATGATGCTTTCGTGAAGCTCAACTTCACCCGCCAGAGCACGGGCGCGCGCAACATGCCCGTCTCGGTCCTCTACTTTGGCAGCGTGGCCGTGAACACCCTCCGCGAAGACATTTTGGGCCGGGAGATGGATTTCCAAAACCGGTTGGCCTATGTTAACCAGCTCATCATTGGGCGCAAATTCAGCGAGCGGTTTTCGTTGCAGGCCTCGCCCACCTATGTGCTGCGCAACAGCACGCCCCAGGGCGGCAACCGCGCCGATAACTTGCTGGCCTTGGGCCTGGCCGGGCGGATTAAATTGAGCAAACGGGTGGCCTTCAACGCGGAGTACGTGCACCGTTTTGCCCCTACCGATGCCGTCGCCCGCCGCGAGTTCGACCGTTACCGCAATGCCCTGTCCGTCGGGTTCGATATCGAGACGGGCGGGCACGTGTTCCAACTGCACTTCACCAATGCCCAGCCCATGATCGAGAAAGGCTTCATCGCCGAAACCACCGGCGACTGGGGCAACGGGGGCGTCGCGTTCGGATTTAACATTACCCGCAATTTCCAATTAGGTAAAAAAGCGGGCGGCAGTTTGAAGATGAACTAGGCCAGCGGGCGCATTGTTGGGTAGGTTTCTTTACCCAAAAACCAGGCACCGGCCAAGCAAAAACCGATGAGCCGCTGCTCCCGTGCGGCGCGCCATTTGCCGTGCCTGGAGTCATCGGTTGGGCGGGCTTAAGTGTACAGGTCCAGGGCGAACTGTTTGGGACTGCGCTATGGTTGGGGCCACTAAAAATCGCCAATGCAAGGAGAGCGCAAAGGCCGATGGAAGTATAAGTGTTGATGTACTTCCATCAACCCCGCTACGGCCGATATGAGGTTGGCGGTTGGGTATTTGGTGCAAGTAGGACGGTTATTGCCATTTTAGCTAATTTTTAGCATTATCGTTAGCATATACTGTCTTGAACTTAACTAATAACTCCTCGAGTTCCCAGCTACTTTCGGTAACTTTAATTTTTTCAATACCTGCTTGATCAACAAGAATTAAGGAGGGGAAAGCTGTTGCCTTGTATTTCGTACTAAACAACTCATGCTTTTTGACAACGGGTGAATTTGTTTTGGACAAATGTGATTTAGGGATGTCAATCTCAAAAATAACAAATTTGGGGTCAGCATACTCCGCAAATTGCTCAGTTACAAGAACATTTTTTTCTAGTTTTAGACACGGAGCACACCATTCCTTTCCAGTCAATATGATTAGAATGTCTTTGCTGTTGCTCTTGGCTATTTCAACCGCTTGCTCCCATTTTTTGTACTTCTTTATCTGAGCTTGTCCAGAAAAGCTTATGAGCATCATTAGAACTATTAAGCCTAGTTTCATTTTAAGATATTTGTTTTACGTAAACTTCCTTTATTGTAAGGTGCTAACATTTCATCAAACGCTCCTCCCTGCCCTCACCCATGCAGCACCTTTCACTATCCACCCCAAAAAACGAACTAAACGACCTTCAGGTTGCGCTGGTCGCCGTTTTGG
>JALONO010000280.1 GCA_025454895.1 Bernardetiaceae bacterium | reverse complement strand
GGTTGTTGGGCATGTACGGCGAGGTGAGGAACGCGAAGTCGTTGGCAGCAGGCTTGGTAAGTGCGCGGGCCAAGCGGCCTATCCGCACGGTGGATGAACTGAAGGAGGTGCTGGCGCGTTTTGCGCCCAAGTTTAGTGAGTACAAGTACTTTGCCCAGGTGTTCCAGGCCCTGCGCATCGAGGTGAACGACGAGTTGAAGGCCCTGGAAGAGTTTTTGACCCAGGTGCCCCAGGTGCTGAAACCCGGTGGTCGGTTGGTGGCAATGAGTTACCACTCGCTGGAAGACCGGTTGGTCAAAAATTTTGTGCAGCGGGGCAAGTTTTACGGCCAAGTTGAAAAAGACCTCTATGGCAACGACTTAAAGCCGTTGCGGGCCGTGAGTAGGGGAGCCATAGAGCCTACCGCTGCCGAAATAGAACAAAATAACCGTGCCCGCAGTGCCAAATTGCGGATTGCGGAAAAGGTATAAAGTGGTTTGAATTGACCTAGAAGAATAAGGTAAAAGTCATTCTCTTGTTACTATTTATTTTATCAATAAAGTTAAAATTTTGAACATTAATCATTAATATCTACGCCGATGAATATTGGCCAAAATTTGAACCGACCTAAAAAAGTAACCCCTCCACAAGGTGAAGGGAGCGTGAACCTGATGGAGCAGATTCGGACTTTTGAATTTGGCGAACAGGCGAGGAAATATTTGTTGCGCTATTTTCTGTATGTAAGTGTATTTGGATTGTTCTACATCGCCAATGCGCATTATGCAGACCGCCGGGTGCGGCAAATCAACCAACTGCAAAAGAAAACCGAAGAGTTGCGGTCGGATTACACCACGCTCAAGGCCAAATATATTTTGGAAGGCAAGCGGACCCTCGTGCGCGACCGGGTGCAACCCCTGGGCCTGCGCGAGAGCAACGAACCAGCTTACGAGCTGATAATGAACGACTAAATCCCCTGCCGGGTTGCCCCACGGGGCCCAGGCGGGCGACGGTATAAAGCAAGCAAGGATACTCCGCCCAAAGTTGAGCCAACCACTTTCAGTTGGCGCAAAAGCGAGTTTTTTGCAACAGACTTAACAAAAAGCAAGGGATTTTCTTGCTTATAAAGAACATAGAGTAGAATAGGTTAATTAAGATCAGCTAACCAAAATTATTGATTTTACCCCACTACAGAAAAACCGGAGTGAGCAATGGAGGATGAGTTTGCGCGTTAAAAACTTCTCCATTTTCACTCCGGCCTTCTTCATTTAGTTGATCTAAAAGCCACCTTTTTGACTTCCTTAAGTAAAAAAGTTTAACCAGCAACAAGTAGATAATCCTTTTTCACAAACCCCTTGAGTAAACCTTCTGCCTTTGGCAGGTGTAACCGGCTTCTTAAGTCGGGTTTACTGGTATTGCCCAAAATTGAAAGTGAGTTTTCAAATATTGCTGAAACACTTTCGGGTAACTGCTCGACAGTTGGCGGTTTAAAAAGTTTTTCAAGAGTATGTTTTTGTATTTGATTACTAGTCCTTAACGAAATTATATGAGTATTCGGCGTTCCATATTAGCGAGAGTTAGGTTAGCCTACCTGATGATCCTGGGTTTTGCGGTGCTCATCTTCATCCGTATTCTGTACATCCAGGTGGCCCAAGGTGATTATTGGGCTAAGCGGGCGGAGCAAAACGGCTTACAGTACCGCGACATTAGGGCCCACCGGGGCAACATCATTGCCGACGACGGTACGTTGTTAGCTACGTCATTGCCCCAGTACCGGCTGGCGATTGACCCCATGGTTGCCCCCGATTCGTTGTTTAACCGGCAAGTGGACACCCTGGTCGCCAACTTGGCCAGTTTTTTTGGCGAACGTTCCGCCGCAGAGTGGGCTGCTGAGTTGCGCAAGGCCAAAGCCGAGAAGAAACGCTACAAAATTTTGGCCCGCCGGTTAGTTGATTATCAAGAAAAGCAATTGATTGAACAATGGCCCCTGGCTCGGGAGAAACGCCGGGGCGGGTTTATATTCGAGTTGACCGAAAAGCGGGTTTTGCCTTATGACGAACTGGCCCGACGTACGCTGGGCGGTATTGCTTACGATACGGCCAAAGGCTTGGTTGGCAGAGGGTTAGAATATAGTTTTCAACATATTTTGGGCGGCAAAGACGGCCAGGCCATCTTCCAAAAAGTGGCGGGCGGCCATTGGAAGCCCGTCAACGACGGCTCGTACATCCGCCCGGAAGACGGCTACGACATCCAAACTACCTTGAACGTGGACCTGCAAATGGCCTCCGACAACGCCCTGCGCGAAGCCCTGGTAGCCAGCGATGCCGACTACGGCTCGGTGATTTTGATGGAAGTGGCCACCGGCCAGATCAAGGCGATGGTCAACCTCACCCGCCAGTCGCCAGGCGTGTATTGGGAAGATAACAACTACGCCGTGGGCAACGCGGGCCTGGCCGAACCCGGCTCCACGTTCAAAATCGCCACTTTTGCGGCTCTGTTAGAGGAGTCGAACGGCATGAGCCTGACCGACACCGTGGAAACCGGCAACGGAAAATACCGCTTTTATGAAGATGCCGTGATGACCGACACCCGCGAGGGCGGGCACGGGCGCATCAACGTGCAGCGGGTGTTCGAGCAGTCGTCCAACATTGGTACTTCTAAGCTGGTTTTCAAGTATTTCCGCCGCGAGCCGCAGAAGTTTATCCAGTACTTGGACAATTTTGGCCTCACCAAGCGGATCGATTTCCAGATGGCGGGCGAGGGCACCCCGGTGGTGAAACGCCCCGGCGATGCCACTTGGAGCGGGGCTAGTTTGCCCTGGATGTCCGTCGGTTACGAAATGAAGCTGTCGCCGTTGCACACCCTCACTTTCTGTAACGCCCTGGCCAACGGCGGCAAAATGATCCAGCCCTATATTGTGCAGCGCGTGCTCGAGGCCGATAAGCCCCTGCGCGAGTTCGCCCCGCGCGTGCTCAACGAGCGCGTGTGCTCCGACCGCACGCTCACGCTCATGCGCAGCCTGATGGAGGGGGTGGTGGAACGCGGCACGGCTAGCAACATCCGCACCCCGCACTACAAAATTGCGGGCAAAACCGGCACCTCCGAAAAGGTGGTGAACGGGGCCTACACCGAAAAACACTACACCTCGTTTGTGGGGTATTTCCCCGCCGACGCGCCCATGTACTCCTGCATTGTGGTGATTGATAACCCGCGGGCCATGCGTTATGGGGCCTTGGCGGCCGCGCCGGTGTTCCGGCAAATCGCGGATTTTGCGTATTCTCAGAAAATTACCCGCCCGGTGCGCCGCCAAGCCGAGTTTGCGTACCAGGCCCCGCGCATCAGGGCGGCCCGGCATACCGACCTGGGCATTATTGGCCGCCAACTGGGCCTAAGGGTAGAACCGGAAGGCAACGAAGACGTGGACTGGGGCTGGGTGCGCGGCACGGTAAAAGGTGATACGGTGCAGTTGGTGCAAAATAAAATGGACCTGGCTTCGGTGCCTAACGTGGTGGGCATGACCATCCGCGACGCGCTCTATGTATTGGAAAACCGGGGGATGAAGGTAGTGTTTGCGGGCAAGGGCAAGGTGCAGCAGCAGTCGGTGCGGCCCGGGGCGCGCTTGTTCAAAGGTGGCTGGATTATGCTCACTTTGGGATAATTGACTAATAATCAATGTGTTTAACTAATGAGTCCTAATCTCTAAATTGATTTGAGCAATGAACTATGGCGGGGCGCAGTTGAAGTACACAATAAAACTTGGCCGGTTGCGATAAATTAGCGTATTGGCAAAGTGCCAAACATTAATGGTAAAACCTTAAATCTATTTCCTCATGAAAAAAGTCGTTTTGTATGCCTTGGTTAGCCTGTGGCTAACGAGCGGAGTAGCCCAACTGGCCGGGGCCGCCACCCAGGCCCAACCGACCAGCCAAACGGCGGCCGAGCGGGCGGTGGATCCCCTGATGGCCCGCCAACTGGACCAATTGATGACCGCCGATCCCACCGCTAATGCTTCGCTGAGCAAGCGCGAGGTGAAAAAGCGGGTGTCGGTAAAGCAGAAAATGCAGAAGGCCCTGGGCAAGCTCAAGGCCAAAATCGGCGAGTTGAAACGCCCGGTGGATGACATCGCGGATTTGTTGAAAACCATCGGCATCATTTTCATTATTGTGGGGGCGGTGTTGCTGGTGTTAGGCATCATTTTGAGCGGGGGTGCGTACTATGGCGGCGGCGGCGGTTTGCTAGTACTGGGGATTATTTTGTACCTGGTGGCGCGCTATGCCCTGTAAGTAATTACCTAACCAACTGGCGGGGCGCAGTGGTTCCGCCAGTTGGTTAATAGGAAGACTTAATAGATCAGCCATCGGTGAATAAAAGGGTGAAAAGTGATGCGAAGTTTACGGATTTGGGTGTTCGCAATTTGGTTTTGTGGTTTGCCAAGCCAGGTGTTGGGTGCAACAATGGCTTTGCCCCAACCCAACGGCCAGCCGAACGATAAAAAAGAACAAAGTTTAGTTTATAAAAGACTGATTAAAAGGGTTTTAAAGATAAAAAAATTGTTTAAGACTGACCGAAGGGGGCCACGACTGCCTAGCGATAACTTATGGGGGAATATCTGTTTGATAGCAGGTGTATTAAGTGGAATAGCTGGGTTTGTCCTTATCGTTATCTGGTTATTTAACCCATTATTGACCAATCTTCTCTGGCTCGGCGGCGGTTTGGTTTTGTTAGGTTTAATACTGTTCATATTGAGCATTATGATATTTCTTACGATTACTCCTATTTCTTAGGCTGAGGGTTTTCATAGATAATGAGTTGAAGATTAATGGGTAAGAAGAAATCATTGCTCACCGCTTGATTTGCCATTTTTTTATCAGCACCTGTAATTACAAAATCAATTCTCAAAACTCCGTTCTCCCTTTCTTGATTTGAAGCCACTCACCGCCATATTAGCCGACTGCCCGGTGCTCGCTAACGTGGGGCCGCTGCCCGCCCAGGTGGGCCAGCTCCGGTTCGA
>JALONO010000279.1 GCA_025454895.1 Bernardetiaceae bacterium | reverse complement strand
ACCCGCCCGCTGGGCCGCCTGGGGCCTGCTGGCCCTGCTGCCGCTGACAGCCTCCATGTGCCAAGGAGATGCCGACCCAGGCCCGCCCCCGTGCCCCGCCCAGGCCCCCGCGCCCGTGCGCCAAACCGGTGAACTGGTGCGCTTTGAGTACGGCCTCACCGACCTGGAAGGCCGCCCCAAAAACTGCTTCCGCCAAGGCGAGGACTTCCGGCTGTATTTGTATGTGATTAACCAGACGGAAGGTATGTTACACTGGCAAACAGAGCGTCCCATGACTCCCATAATTGTTAATGCGGCCGACGCCGACCAAAAGCCTATTGCGCTTAGCGGGCCTCAGTGCCGTTTATTTGGCCACCACATCAATGCCCTTGATACCCTTATTTTAGAAATGCCACTCTCTTGGCATCAATTAACCGGAGGGTTGCCTTATCCAAGTTATTGGGCAAAACGCTATTGCGGAGGTGGTTGGTACTTACCCCCTCAGGCCCAAAAGCTTGCTCAGGGCCGATACGTCGCCGAGCTAGATATGAACCTCCCGCTGGCAGAAGTCAAAGACCTTGAGTTGCCCATTCCCGGACCCTCGTCCCGCCAAGCCTACAAAGCTCATTTGCTCAAAACTAACATTGATTTCACTATCCAATAGCCGCCACCTTTTAACCAAAAATTGTATGTCTAAATATCTCTTTTCCATCCTTTTGGGTAGCTTTTGCCTATGCCAATCGGCCTTGGCCCAATACCATATCCGCTATTTTGGCCCGCAAGCCAAAACGATCCAGAGGTTTCAGAACCTGGCCACGGTGAACTTACCCACCGTAGATGTGCAGGCCGAGCTTGAACTAGATCGGCGTTTACAAGAAGAGGCCCGATTAACAAAGCATACCCCCCCCCAGCGGACGAATAGGTAAACTACACCAAACTGATATAAATACCCAGAGGCATGGGGCTTGGGAAGAAACTACTAACGGACGGCGTTGGAAACTCCATCTTCGCTGCCCCCAAGCCAGTACCGTACACCTAACTTTCAGCAAATTTTATTTAAACCCTGGGGCAACTCTACTTGCTTATACCCCTGATAGTAGCATGGTGATGGGGCCTATCACTCATGAAATGCTGCGCGAGGATGGGAAGTTTTTCACCGAACGGCTTTGGGGGGAAAGCATGGTGTTAGAGTTAAACGAACCGAGTTCCTTTACGCCCCGAAGCTATCTCCAAATCGACCGGGTAATTCATGGATGGGTAAATCTACCAGAATTTCCTATTGCCAACGCTCGCACTGAAGATATGTACCTCAACTTGAGCCTACCTTGCCAACGCAACGTAGCTTGCGAAGGCGCTTATGCTAATGAAGCCAGCGGGGTGGTAAGGGGATTATACATCCTTAATGCGTACTCTGCCAGCCTAGTACATAATACGGGTAGTGTAAGCAATATCAATAATACCTTGCCCTATTTGTTAACCGCCTTTCACAATATTCAAGCGGCCCCAACCCTGGTTGCTGACCAGAGTGTATTTAGTTTCCAGCACCGTAGTCCCCAATGTGCTACTAGCACCACGCCATCTACTCAATTTGTTTGGACCGCTGGGGCCACGGTCAAGGCTCTTCACGCCGCTACTGATATTGCGTTGATGCAAATCCGTACTGGCAATCTTAGCGTGTTTGGGTTTAACCAGCAGTTGAATAACAACGGCATCCGTTACCAAGGCTGGTCGCGGTTAATTTGTGGGCTAAACACCTCTCAAACCCCCGTAGCCGGGCTACACCATCCCAAGGGTGATGTAATGAAAATCTCTTTGTCCCGCATCCCCGTTTCCACTGGGGTGAGTAGTGGCCCCGTTCTAACAGATAATGATCGCAATGGCGTTCCCTTTTCGCCAGCAAATTTCCACTTCGTAACCTACAACAGTAATAATGGCCAAACGGTGGGTGCTGGAACGGAGGCTGGTTCTTCTGGTTCGCCCCTATTTGATCAGGGGCGACGCATTATAGGCACCCTAAAGGCAGGCGAACCTGCATCTGCATCATGCAGCCAAGCTGATATCTCGTTTTACGGGCGTTTTGACTTGGCTTGGGAAGGTGGGGGCACGCCTAGTTCCCGACTTAAAGATTGGCTAGATCCTACCAACTCCAACACGATGGTTCTTAATGGCTCGTTGGCTAACACTACCACTAGCGTGGGCATAGGCAATGTGCCCACCCAAAACTTAGTTGGGGTGTCAGGCTCGGGCATGACGGTTTGCCAAAATGGGTTAAGCCTGGGGGTAATTTACGATGGAGCGTTCACCACCTCCACCCCAAATGCCGGGCGGATACTGGAGGCCCAATGGATGTCCACCACAAGCGCCGTGTATGTGGTGGCCAACAGCAGCAATGGGCTAACTGCCACCGCCTATGCCAACGGTTACACCGGCCAGTGGGCCACGCTGATGGTCCGGTTGCGCAACTGCGCCGGGTGGAGTGGCTGGCAACAGTTCCAAGTGTACGTGTGCAGCGGCCCCAGCGGCTGGCGCTTCGCCTACGGCCCCAACCCCGGCCAAGAGACCCTGACCATCTCGGCCCAGCCGACCGCAGGCCGCACCACCGCCACCGACCCGGACGGGGCCGCCGCCAAAGAACTGCCCACCCGGTTCTCGGCGGTGCTGTTCAACAGCCTGGGCGAACCTGTGGCCCAGGGCCAAGCCAATGAGCTGGGCCAGGTGGTGCTGAACCTGCGCGGGCTGCCCCGGGGCACTTATTTCCTCCATTTGTTCGATGCCGAGGGCAAACTGCTGGAGAAACGGCAGATCCAGGTAGGCCCGCCGCTTAGCAACTAACAACTGTCAAGTCAGCCGACAAAACCCCTCCAAGAGTTTTGAACTCTTGGAGGGGTTGGCGTTGCTGGCTTTGCCTTTTGGATTTTCATTTTCTCTGGCCGAACAATCCCAAAACCAAATAGCGGTGGTAGATTTTTTGATAATAAATAATTGATAATCAAACATATCAATCATTTAGTCATGCAATTATTTAGTCATTTTAGTGTAACCATGCCTACTTTAGACCAGACCAAACTAACCCGCCTCCACTGGCTCATTGCCCGGGGCTGGGCCGGCCCGCCCGCCACCCTCGCCGCCCACCTGGGCGTGGCCCCGCGCACGCTGCACCGCTACCTGCGCGCGCTCCGCGACCTGGGCGCCCCCGTGGCCTACTGCCGCCTAACCCACCGCTATGGGTACGCCACCGCCTGGCAATGGCCTTTTTCGGCCCCAACCCATCGCTGATTTAACCTTTAATTCACCCACCGTTCACATTAGAAATACAGAGGTAATATAAGGCAAACATAAGATAACCTGGGCTTCACACCCAGGTAAAACCCCCCGGCTAGTTTTGTGGCGGTTTAAAAAAGTGTTTATGCTGAACAAAATCTTACTCGTTACCTCCTGCACCCTACTCTCATTTTGGGCCTCGGCCCAGCAGGCTACCATCAAGGGCGTAGTCCGCGACGCGGCCAACAAAGAAGTCATCATCGGGGCCAACGTGGCCATTGAGGGCACCACCACGGGCAGCTCCACCGACCTGGAAGGCAACTTTGCCATCAAAGTAGCCCCCGGTACTTACAAGCTAAAGGTCAGCTACGTATCGTACAAACCCCAAGCGGTGGAAAACGTGGTGGCCGAAGTGGGCAAAGTAGCCGTGGTGGAAATCTTTATCGAAGAAGACGTTACCACCCTGGAAGGCGTGGAAGTGATTGCCGAACGGCCCACCAACACCACCGTGGCCCTGGTGAACGAGATCAAGTTTGCCACCAGCGTGGTGGTAGGGGTCTCGGCCGACCAGATCCAAAAAACCCAAGACCGCGACGCGGGCCAAGTGGTGCGCCGCATCCCCGGCGTATCGGTGGCCGACGACCGGTTTATCGTGGTGCGCGGCCTGGGCGCGCGTTACAATACCGTGCTGCTCAACGACGTGCTCACCCCCAGTTCGGAGGTGGACGTAAAATCGTTCTCGTTCGACATGATCCCTTCCGGGGTGATTGACCGGATCACGATCTCCAAATCGGGCGCGGCCGAAAACCCCGGCGAGTTTGGCGGCGGGGTGATCAAAATTTACACCAAGAGCGACATGGAGGAGAACCGCACCAATTTCAGCATCTCCACCTCGTACCGGTCCGGCACTACCTTTAACAGCGCGCTGCGCCAAACACCGGGCAGCACCGATTTTCTGGGGTTTGACAACGGCGGTCGCTGGTTGCCCGGCGGTTTCCCCTCGCGCAGCCGGTTTATTGCGGGCAGTGGCACCGAGCGGGCCGGGTTCGCCAACCAACTGCCCAACGACTGGAACCCCCAGAGCTACACCCCCACCCCGGATCTGCGGCTGGGCTTTAACACCACCCGCACGTTCAACCTGGGCAAAATGGAAGTAGGCAACCTCACGGCCATTAACTACTCCAACACCCACCAGGTGCAAACCATCCTGCAAGACCGCTTTATCGAGGGCCGCACCCCTGGGGTCAACAACCTACTGGACGCCAACTTCAACGATGCCTTCTATGGCAACAACGTCCGCCTGGGCGTGTTGAGCAACTTTATTTTCCGGTTGAACAGTAAGAATAAGTTGGAGTTCCGCAACCTGTTTAACCAGATGGGCAGCACCGAGACCACCCTGCGCAACGCCCAGGATTTCGGCTCGGGGATCGACCTGCGCAACGTGGGCCAGCGTTACGAGCAGCGCAGCATCTACAGCGGCCAGTTGGCCGGCAAGCATGACCTCGGCGAAAACGCCAAGCTGAACTGGAACACCGGCCTGTCGTTCACCAGCCGCCGCGAGCCGGACTTCCGCCGGTTCCGCACCTCGCGCGCGCAGGACCAGCCCGGCGAAACCTTTTCGCTGGTGATGCCCCCCTCGGGCGGGGCCTTGTTCGACAACGCCCGGTTTTATTCCAACTTGAACGAATACGTGGTAATGGCCAGTGCCAATTACGATCAAAATTTTAAACTTGGAAAAGATAAAAGCCTCATTACCAAACTGAAAGCGGGTTTTTA
>JALONO010000047.1 GCA_025454895.1 Bernardetiaceae bacterium | reverse complement strand
CGGGTGCGCCGCTCGGTTTCGGCCACGGTGGGGCCTTCGTCCACCACGTCCACGTCGTGGAAACAGTAGAACCCGGCCCCCAGCTTGGTGATGAACTCAAAGGCCGCGTCCATCTTGTGCTTGGCGGCCTGCACGGGGTCGGGGTGGCCGTTCCAGGGGAACAGCTTGGTGCCCGGCCCGAACGGGTCGCCGCCGGTGCCGCAAAACGAGTGCCAGTAGGCTACCGCAAACCGCAGGTGGTCGCGCATGGACTTGCCCGCCACCAACTGGTCGGGGTTGTAGTACTTAAAGGCCAAGGGATTGTCGGAGTCCGGGCCTTCGTATGAGATGGGGGCAATGCCGGGGAAGTATTCCTTATCCCCCAAAGTCAATTTTACTGACATGATTATGAACGAATTTACAGATAGAACGCCTGCCCGCTTGGGCAGAAAGGGCCCTTGCCGGGCCGGGCCAATTTTAGCGTATTTTATTTGAACTTCCCCTAGGGCAAGGCAATTAACCCCAAGGCTACGCCCCCGCATCATCGTCGCTCCCAGGCTAAAAATGGATAATTAACTTGGCCAAGTTGGTCAATCTCCTAAAAAAACCTAATTTAGCCGCCTAAATATCAACCTCATCCTACTAAACCAACTTGTCCTCTAACACTGCACAATAAATTACCACCTCCACCAGTTTTAGTAAGTAGGTCTTTTTCGGTTTAGTTCGTCTGTAGAACCTTTTTTGCGCAGTATCGTGATTAATTGTATTATAGTGGACGACGACAAATTGTCCAGGACGGTCATTAGGCAAATGGTAGAGCGGGTACACACCCGGCTAGAACTGATCGGCGAATTTGAAAACGCCATCGAAGCCCATAACATACTCCGTAGTTTGCAGGTGGATCTCATGTTTTTGGACGTAGAGATGCCCGAGATGACTGGTTTACAGCTACTTAAGACCTTAGAAAGACCGCCCCAAGTAGTATTGGTAACTGGCGGCACCCAATACGCCGTAGAAGCATTTGAGTACAACGTGGCCGACTACCTAGTAAAGCCCGTGGAACAAGACCGCTTTTTGCGGGCCATCAACCGGGTAGAAAAAAACCTCCAGCGCGAGCGGACGCCGATCCAAGCTGGCCCCGCCATTTTGCCCGACGAAGTACCCGCGGTGCTGGACGGCCAGCCCAGCGAGAACGAGTATGTGTTTATCAAAACCAAGGACGACGGCCGCACCGTCCAAATCAAGGTGAGCGACATCGTGTACATCGAGGCCCAGTCTGATTACATGACTATCTATTGCGATAACAATAGCTACGTAGTGCATAGCACCATGGCCAATCTGCAAAAGAAATTGCCCGCTAAGCATTTCCACCGGGTGCACCGATCCTATACGGTCAATGTCAATTACATCGAGTCCATCGAGGGTGACTTGGTAAAAACCACGATCCGGGTAATCCCCATCGGGGTTTCTTACAAGTCGGAATTCTTGAAAAAACTCCATTACCTCTAAACATCGGCCTAGGCCGAATTAAAGTTGCGCCGCCGCCCATCTTCGGGTTGGCGGTTTTGGTTTTTAAGGTTAAATTCGCTAATCCAAAATCATGCGACTATGCAGCGAATTTTATCTCTCCTGGGGCTTTTTTGCCTCTTATTTAGCCCCTTGCAGGCCCAAAAATTACCCTCCATCGCCGAAAAGACCACCAATTTGACCGCCTACCCCGGTTATTTTAATTTTTGGTGGGATGCCGCCAACGGCAAAATTTGGCTTCAAATCGACAAATGGGAGCAAGAAATCCTCTACGTTAACTCGCTGCCCGCCGGGCTAGGCTCTAACGACATCGGCCTGGACCGGGCGCAACTGGGCGACGAACGGGTAGTGTTTTTTACCCGTGTAGGTAAAAAAGTGCTCATGGTCCAACCAAACCAGCGTTACCGGGCCCTCAGCCAGGACCCCAACGAACGGCGGGCCGTGCGGGAGAGTTTCGCCCAGTCCACCCTGTGGGGCTTTGTGGCAGAGGCCGAAACCGACGGTCAAGTGCTGGTGGATGCCACGGAATTCCTCTTGCGCGACTCGCATAAGGTGGCCGAGCGCCTACGGGAGGCCAAGCAAGGGAGCTACCGCTTAGACGTTAGCCGCTCCGCTATTTACTTGCCCCGCACTAAAAATTTTCCGCAAAACTCCGAGTTTGAGGCTACGCTCACCTGGGTAGGTGGCGAAGACGCAGGCGGTTACCTACAATCGGTCGCCCCTTCGGTCGAGGCGGTTACCCTGCGCGCCCACCACTCGCTCATCCAACTGCCCGATGCGGGCTACCAGCCCCGCCGGTTTGACCCGCGGTCCAGCTACATCAGCCTCGCCTATTACGACTACGCCACCCCGGTGAGCGAGCCGATCGAGAAGAAATTCATCATCCGCCACCGGCTGGCCAAAAAAGACCCCACCGCCAAGGTCAGCGACCCGGTAGAACCGATTGTCTATTATTTAGACAACGGCACCCCCGAACCGATCCGCTCGGCTTTGCTGGAAGGGGCCACCTGGTGGAACCAAGCCTTCGAGGCGGCCGGTTACCGCAACGCCTTCCAGGTCAAGATTTTGCCCGACGATGCCGACCCAATGGACGTGCGCTACAACCTGATCAACTGGGTACACCGCTCCACCCGGGGCTGGAGCTACGGCTCGTCGGTGGTGGACCCCCGCACCGGCGAGATCATCAAGGGCCACGTTACCCTCGGCTCGTTGCGGGTGCGGCAAGACTATCTCATTTTCAGCGGTTTGTTGGCCCCGTTCGAGAATAACCAAACCCCCAGCGAGCCAATGTTAAAGGCTGCCTTGCACCGCTTGAAGCAGCTTTCGGCCCACGAAATTGGCCATACCTTGGGCTTGGTCCACAACTTTGCCGCCAGCACCAACGGCCGGGCCTCGGTGATGGACTACCCCCACCCCACCATTCAGCTCGATAAAAACGGCAACGTGGACCTGGGCAACGTGTACGGCTCCGGCATCGGCGAGTGGGATAAAGTGAGCATTGCCTACGGTTACCAGCACTTTGCCCCCGGCCAGGACGAGGCCAAAGAGTTAGATAAAATTATTAATAACGCGAACCGACGCGGCCTGCGCTTTATCTCCGACCAGGACACCCGCGCGCTTGGGGGCGCGCACCCGCTCTCGCACATGTGGGACAACGGGGCCGACCCGGTGGCCGAACTGCAAAACGTGCTGGCCGTGCGCCAAAAAGCTTTGGCCAAATTTGGCGAGGCCAACGTGCGTCCGGGCGAGCCGCTGGCCCTGCTCGAAGACGTGCTGGTGCCGGTGTACAACTACCACCGCTACCAGGTGGAAGCCGTGGCCAAAATGGTGGGCGGCCTCGACTACAACTACGCCCTGCGCGGCGACGGCCAACTGGTAACCAAACTGCTACCCGCCGAGCAGCAACAACGGGCGTTCAGTAGTTTGCTGGCCTGCCTCAGCCCGGAAACCCTCACCTTGCCCGAGCGGGTGATCCAGTTGATTCCGCCCCGGCCGCCAGGCTTCGGCTTCACGCGGGAACTGTTTAAAAAACGGACGGGCTTGACCTTTGACCCGCTGGCCGCCGCCGAAGCCGCCGCCGATCTACCGTTAATGATGCTGCTCCACGTGGAGCGGGCCAACCGCCTGGTGGAACAGCAAGCCCGGGGCAGCAACTTTGGCCTGGCCCAGGTATTGGAGCAACTGCACACTGCCACTTGGAAAGCCCCCCGGCAAACCGGCCTGGCCGCCCAGGTGCAAATGCAAACCGAACAGATCGCGCTTACCCACCTCATGGCCCTGAGCGTGAACGAAAACGCCAGTTACCAAACCCGGGCGTTAGCGCAAAAAGCCCTGCGCGAGCTGAAGACCTGGCTCGAGGCTGCCAAAGCCGCCAACCCCGGCCCGGACTACTTGGCCCACTTGGAACTGGCCCTCGAACGCCTCAAAGCCCCGGAAAAAGCCAAAACCCCCGCCCACAAAGAACTACCGCCCGGAGCCCCCATCGGCATGTGCGACAGCGAGTTTTGTTTCCATAGCCGGTAGCTTGAGAGACCTGCCCTACCCTGCCAGCGGCCAAAAGCCCTGGCAGGGTTTTATTTTATACTTAATAACTCTCCTTTCTGGTTATCAATTATTTACAAGACCAAGAACGCATAATCTCTCTTTGGCTTTAGGATAATCTGCAAAAACTTTAATCGTTTAGCCCAACTTTTTATTGGAAGGCTAAACCAACTAACGGGCAAACAAAAAACCCTCGGCCGGGTAAACGGCCAAGGGTGAAAGGTTGATTAAATCGATGTTTACTCGTCGGCAGGGGCAGCGTTCTCGGGAGCATCGCCGGTGGCCCCTGGCTCGGCCTCGAGGCCGGTCGGCTCGTCTTCCATTTGCTCCACTTTGGCAATCGAGGCAATCTCGTCCTCCTCATTGAGGCGGATCAGTTTTACCCCTTGGGTGGCCCGGCCCATCACCCGCAACTCGCTCACCGCCAAGCGGATGGTGATACCCGACTTGTTGATGATCATTAACTGGTCCTTATCGCTCACCTCCAAAATGCTCACCAGGCTACCAGTTTTATCGGTGATGTTCATGGTTTTTACGCCCTGGCCGCCCCGGTTGGTGATCCGGTATTCTTCCACCGAAGAGCGCTTGCCAAAACCTTTGTCGGAAATCACCAAAATCTGCTGGGTTTCTGGGTTAGCGATGGCGATCATGCCCACCACCCGGTCGTTTTCTTCGTCGAACCGGATGCCAGTTACCCCGGCGGCGGTCCGGCCCATGGGGCGTACCCGGCTCTCGTTAAAGCGCACCGCCCGGCCCGAGCGCACCGCGATCACGATATCGTCGTTGCCGCTGGTGAGGCGCACGTCGAGCAGGCGGTCGCCCTCGTTGATGGTGATGGCGTGGATACCCGCCGCCCGCGGCCGCGAGAACGCCTCCAAGGTGGTTTTTTTAATCGTGCCTTGCTCGGTACACATCATAATGTAAGTATTGTTGATGTATTCCTCGTTGTCTAAGTTATTCACTTTGAGCACAGTACGTACTTTTTCATCACCCGCGATCTGGATCACGTTTTGGATGGGGCGACCTTTGGCCGTTTTACTGCCTTCGGGCAAGTTATACACTTTGAGCCAATATAAGCGGCCACGGTCAGTGAAAATGAGCAGGTAAGCGTGCATGTTGGCTATGAACATGTGCTCGGTAAAGTCGTCCACTTTGGTGGTGGCCCCACGCGAGCCTACGCCCCCGCGCGCCTGCATCCGGTACTCGGCCAAGGGCGTGCGCTTGATGTAGCCCTGGTGCGAAATGGTGATCACCATGTCTTCGTTGGCGATCATGTCTTCCATCACCATTTCTTCGGCGTCGTACACGATGGTGGTGCGGCGGTTGTCGCCGTATTTGTCGCGCAGTTCGTTCAGTTCGGTTTTAATAATCTGGAAACGGAGCGGCTCGCTAGCCAGTATCTCGCGCAGGTAAGCGATGGTTTTCATCAGCTCGTCGTACTCGTGCTGCAGTTTTTCGCGTTCCAGGCCGGTGAGGCGTTGCAGGCGCATGTCCAAAATGGCCTGGGCTTGCACCTCGCTAAACCCGAACTGGGCCACTAGGCCCGCTTTGGCCACGGCGGCATCGGCTGAGGCACGGATAAGGGTGATGATCTCGTCGATGATGTCGAGGGCTTTGAGCAGGCCCTCCAAAATGTGGGCGCGTTTCTCGGCCTCGTTCAGGTCGTACTGGGTGCGGCGCACAATCACCTCCAGGCGGTGCTCCACAAAGTACTTGACCAGTTCTTTGAGGTTGAGCGTGTGGGGCCGGCCCTTCACCAAAGCCACGTTGTTGATACTGAACGAAACCTGCAAGGCCGTTTGGGCGAACAAATTGTTGAGCACCACCTGGGGCACGGCATCTTTCTTTAGCTCGAACACGATGCGGGTACCTTCTTTATCGCTCTCGTAGCGGATGTCGTGGATACCCTCTAGCTTCTTCTCTTCGCAGAGTTGGGAGGTGTGTTTTACCAATTGCTCGCCGTTTACTTGGTAGGGCAATTGGGTGGCCACAATCTGCATCCGGTTCCCGGCTTCCTCAATGGTGGTGGCCGCCCGGATCACCACCCGGCCGCGCCCGGTGGCATACGCCTGGCGGATGCCGTTGATACCGTAAATGATACCGCCAGTGGGAAAATCCGGGGCGGTAATGTAGCTCATCAGTTCCAAGATGCTGATCTCCGGGTTGTCGATGTAGGCCGCGATGCCGTTGACCACCTCGGTGAGGTTATGGGGGGCCATGTTGGTAGCCATGCCCACCGCAATACCCGCCGAGCCGTTGAGCAGCAAGTTGGGGATTTTGCTGGGCATTACGCTCGGTTCCTCGAGCGAGTCGTCAAAGTTGGGCTGGAAATCGACCGTGTTTTTGCCCAAATCGGCCAGCATTTCCTCGGCAATGCGCTTAAAGCGGGCCTCGGTGTAACGCATCGCTGCCGGGTTGTCGCCGTCGGGCGAGCCAAAGTTGCCTTGGCCGTCCACCATGGGGTAGCGCAGGCTCCAGGTTTGGGCCATGCGCACCATGGCATCGTACACGGCCGTGTCGCCGTGGGGGTGGTACTTGCCCAGCACCTCGCCCACAATCCTGGCCGATTTTTTATAGGGCTTGCCCGGCCCTAGGCCCAGCTCGTCCATAGCGTACAAAATGCGGCGGTGTACCGGCTTGAGGCCGTCGCGCACGTCAGGCAACGCCCGCGACACGATCACCGACATGGAGTAGTCGATGTACGCGCCGCGCATTTCATCTTCGATGTTGATTGGGATGATGTTTCCCCCCGTAGGTTGTGCGGAATCCATGATTTTCGTCGGGGTCCGGCGGGCGCAGGGGCCAACGCGGGATTTTCCCTTTGAATGGTTTTAGTGGGACAAAACAGGCCAGAGGCCCATTGGTTAAATCCCCGCAAATTACACTATTTTAAGCAGAAATCATTACCCGCTTAAGCGGAATTTGCTTGGGGGAAGTAAAGCAAACTGGTGAGCCGGACCAGCAAGGCAACAAAACGCCTTTAATAGCTATTAACTTGCTAAAAATCAATTAATTAAAAATACTTAATCCGCTCAATTCTCCTTAAGCATAGCCAAGATAGGCTCGTTTTTAAAGCCCCAAAATCTTACTTTCTTTCCATTACTTCCCATCCTAACTCGCCACTATTTTTATTGTAAAAAAGGAGGAAAATAGTTTTTTGATTTTCAATGATTTAACCAAACAACCTCAGTAGGGCCTCCTACCGGTTAACTAGCCAAACCCCTTCGGTTGGGTTCTCAACCACTCGAACTGCTGGCCACGCTCAGGGTGTCCGCTGTCCGTTAGCGGGCGGACAGTGGTTTAAAAACGAACACCTTCGTAGATAAAAATGCAACCAAGCCATCACTATCTACCTAAAAATCAATAGCTTAAAAAAAATGGCACATGGGTTGTTTAAAATTGAGACGAGTTAACTAATCGCTTCATCGTCAAATTGAATTTATATAAAAGCGGGATTTTGTCCCGCTTTTGTATTTTTAGCCCGGCAACCAATCCCAAGTTGCCCCCTCGAGAACGATGGAATGGATGGACATCAACGCGGCCCGAGTGGCCTACAATACCCAAGGCATGTGGGTGCTGGGCACCTGGGTGCTCCTCAATTTCCTCGTTAGCGGCTGGCTCTACGGGCGCACGAGCGGCCCCCTCCGGTATTTCCACCAAATGAACGTTTTTTGGAACCTGGTCAACCTGATGTTGGTGGCCTACACCCTGTGGCAAAACGCCGCCGCAGGCTCCGCCTTTAACTTACCCCAAACTATCGCCGAGCAGTACTTGATCGAGAAGCTGTTCTTGTTCAACGCCGGGTTGGACGTGGGCTACGTAATGTTGGGCTTCTTTTTGGCCGAAAAGGCGAAAACCGCCGCCCGCCGCCCCGAGCGGCTGCGTGGCTGGGGGTACTCGGTAATCCTCCAAGGTGGCTTCCTTTTTTTGTTCGACTGGGTCATGTTTTTCCGCCAGGCAAGCATTACAGAACGGTTGCTGGATCAATTAGCGGGTTAAACCAAAGGTAACGGGCCGACCCTTTTCATTAATTTATTGGGAAATTTTTAATAAAAACCGCTTCTGGTTAAAGAATTACCTAAATTGCAGGTACAAAGTCCGACTATTCCTAAAATTTGCCACCTAACCCGGCCAGTCGGAGCCTTCGTTAGGTCGGCCAAAACCCTGACTTATCACATCGTCCCTAAAGCCCATTGATTGGGGCCGGGTCTGCTATGTTTAATAACCAACCTTCCAGTTGCGATGATTGCACGCTTCAAAAGTCCTTCGGCCCGGGTTTTCTTGGTCAGTTTTGCCCTTTTTGTCAGTTTTACGGGTTTCTACCAATACAAAACCCGGTTTAATGAAATCAAATTTGGCTACGAGTACGGCAACATTGCTTCGGCGTTGGTGGCGGGCCGGGGCTTCTCCGACCCCTTCGATACGGGCAAAAACTTGCCCACGGCCTGGATGCCCCCGCTCTATCCCCTGGTTTTAGCGGGGATTTTTTTACTGGCAGGTACCAAAACCCTAGGCTCACTTTGGTTAATCTGGGGCTTGCGCTGCGCCATGCTGGCCTGGGTAGCCAGCCGCCTCTACGCCCTGGGCAAAACCAACGCCCGTCGCTGGCTGTACTGGGCCACGTTTGGGGGTTATTTGCTGTGCTTCCCGTATGCGTTTTTTAGTGAGGTAAACGACGAATGGCTGATTACCAGCCTATTACTACTGTCGCTAGATTGCCTCTATCGCCACGTGGACCGTTCGTTGGCCCCGCCCCCGATGTTGTACACTTGCACGATTTTGCTGTTGGGGGCGGCGGCTAGCCCCATTTTGCTGTTTGTTACGTTAGGAGTATGCACCTTACTAGGCCTGGCCCAACTGCCCGTTATCAAGTCGCGCCTGCACCTGCCTTTCAGCTACCGGCCACTGTTACCCATGTTGGGGGCGGCGTGCTTGCTCATCGCCCTCTGGGGCACTTATCACCAGGCTCGTTTGGGCAAGTTTGTGTTGGCGAAATCTAACTTCTGGATGGAATTTTACTTAGCCAACATCCAGTCGGAAGACGGGCTGCTGAAACTCGCCGACCTTGCCGCGGTGCATCCGGTGGCGAATCCGCAAGCCAAGCAACAATACATCACCCAGGGTGAGCTGGCTTTTTTAGCCACTTTTGAGCAAAAAAGTCGGCAAAAATTTGACCCGCCTAATTACCTGGCTAAAGTGGCCCGCCGGGCGGGCAACGCTTTCTTGTTCACTACCATGCACTCGGCGCACACGGCGGGCCGCCCCAAGTCGGCCGCCACCCTGGCCAAGGATTTTTTTCAAGCCATCCTCGTTTCCTTCTTGCCCTTTGCCAGTTTGGTGTTTTTGTGGGTGAGCAAGCCCCGGGGCAACCATTTACTAGCGGTTACCGCCCTGTGCTGGGGGCTGTTTTCCAGTCCTTACGTCCTCATTTCCCATTATGACCGCTACCAAACCCCGTTGCTGGGGCTACACGCCTTGCTGCTGGGCATGTTGCTGGCCCACGGGTGGGAGTACCTACATCGGCGGCTGAGGGTGGTCAGCCTGGCCTTGCCGCCGCCAATTAAATTAACGGAAACGGAAAGGAGCGCATTGGTAAGCTAACTTACCACCTAAACCTGGTCGGAGTAAACGGCCTCGGCCAAGTCGCGCAGGTTGTAGTTCGAGGCCATTACTTGGCCGTAAGCCCCGGCCGTGCGCACCACCAACCAGTGGCCGCGTTCGGTAAGGGGCATAGGCACGTCTTTTCCCAAAAAATCCGACGATTCGCACACCGGGCCTACCACGTCGTATTGGGTGGTGGCTGCCCCAGGGTGGCTCAAGTTCTCGATGCGGTGATAAGCCTGGTACAACGCCGGGCGGATCAGTTCGGTCATGGCCGCGTCCACCACGGCAAAGTTCTTCGCCTCGCCTTGCTTGGTGTAGAGCACCTGAGTAACCAGGCTGCCACACTGGGCCACCAGCGAGCGGCCCAGTTCAAAGTGGACTTCTTGGCCGGGGACAACCTGTAAATACTGGTGCATGGTGGCAAAGTAATGGGCAAAATCCGCAACGGGCTGGTCGTCGGGTTGGTGGTAGTCAACCCCCAGGCCGCCACCGAGGTTCAGGTAGGCAAAAGATAGCCCTTGCTGCTCGAACCACTGGCGCATCTCGTTGAATTTGAGGCAGGTTTGTTTAAAGTTATCCATGTCGCGGATTTGCGAGCCGATGTGCGAGTGCAGCCCGCGCACCCGCACGTGGGTGAGGCTGGGCAGCAAGGCCACTAGGGCGGCAAAGTCGCGCGGGGGGATGCCAAACTTATTCTCGGCCGAGCCAGTGGTGATATACTTGTGGGTATTTACCTCCACATTGGGGTTAATGCGCAGGGCCACCGTGGCCGTTTTGCCCACTTGGGCGGCCAGTTGGTCCAACACCTGTAGCTCCTGCACCGACTCCACGTTGAAGCAAAAAATCTCGGCTTGCAAGGCCGCCACTAGCTCGCGGTCGGTTTTGCCCACCCCGGCAAACACGATTTGCCCCGGGGCAAAGCCCGCCGCCAAAGCCCGGTTCACTTCCCCAATGCTCACGCAGTCGGCCCCAAGGCCGGCTTTTTGCACCTTGGCCAAAATGGGCAAGTTGGCATTGGCCTTTAAGGCGTAGTGGATGTGGTATCCGTACCGGCCCGCTTCGGCCTGGGCGGTGCCCAGGGTGGTTTCCAGCAGGGCCAGATCGTAATAAAAAAAGGGCGTAGGCCGCCCTTTCAATTTACTCAGCAATGTTTGGTCGAACATTTGACAAATGACAAAGGCTTTTAATTGCCCCGAACTTGTTTGCGCATTTGCGCCACTTTGGCCTGCTTGGCTTGCTTGAGGCGAGTTTCCTGCTCCTCAATCCATCGTAATTCGCTATACTTTCCGTCGGCATGTACCTCGGCAAAATAACGGTACTTTACGCCAAGCTCGGCAAAGGCTTCGTTCAGAACGTCCTCCAAAATTACAAAGTTTTCGAACACGTTTTGTTTCAGGGTGGCAATATCGGGCCGCTCGTCCATGATCATCTCTTCTAACATGCCCAGTTGTTTCATATCAGCCTCGGTGTAACGCGGGGCAGCGGGGGCCACTTTGGGCATGGGCACATTGTAAAATGGGTCTTTGTCCATCGGATCCACCGGGACATCGGCCTCTTTCTCCAACTCACCCACAATCGACTCTTTATCGGCAATGGACTGAATGTAAAGCTCTTGTCGCCAGCGGGCAATGCTTTCTTTCTCGCGGCGGGTCATCACGGACCAGCGCTTGCCCACGTATTTGACCCACAACGACGAGTCGTTGGGGTTAGAACGGAGTTTTTTCCAGAGCGCGGGCTTTTTGTACGGGTCTTCGCCAGTGCCTGGGGCCTGGGCGTGCGCGACCGCGTAAGTGCCCAGGCAGAACAGTAAAACAAACAAAAATTTCATGATAGGGGTAGGGTAGGCTGCCATAGGTGCTTTATGCTAAAGTGTAAGTGGATGGTCGGGTTCGCGAGGGATACGTTTTATTTTCCTACAAATTTAGCTTACCCATGCAAGTTGAATGCAAGCCATTGTGAATGTGGGTTTTAAGCAGCCTCATCCCGTGCGCAGCCCAACCGGGGTTTTCCATAATCTGCTGGCGCAATCCGGTTTTTAACGGGTTTTCTTACATTGACAAAACCCAGAGGCGGTTGCACTCCAAGCCGCTCACTGGCTCCAATTACACCCCCACACCGTTGGCGAAGGAGCTAAAAAAGCAAAACAACGTCCACCCTTACATTGTGATAAAAGCGTGAGGTTTGAGCCGTTGCGCCTAAACGGCAATGGTCAGCGGGCCTGGCCCTGGCCAACTTGGTTTTGGGTGGGCCAACCAACGCGCTAGCCACCCTTGGTGAGTGACTAGTTGGGGCTACCATCAAAAAAACGGACTTGCCGCATTGGCAAGTCCGTGATGAAATAGTCGCTGGCCAACCAGTGGCTCAGCTCGAGGATTGAGGTTTATTTTCCTTTCAGCGCGCGCGGGATGTTCACGGTGGCTACCGTTACCAAGCCGCTGGTAAGGATTTTGTAGTCATCGGTTACAATGTCGCGCACCCGCACCGACTGGCCCAGGTCCAGACCAGACACGTCCAAGTTAATGGCATCGGGCAGGTTTTTGGGCAGGGCTTGCACCCGCACCTTGGTTACTTTTTGCACCAGTTTGCCCCCTTTTTGCACCCCCGGAGCCGAGCCTTGGAGTTTCAAAGGAACGTCGATTTTAACTTGCTTGTCGTCAAACAGTTGCAGAAAATCCACGTGGAGCACTACCTCGCTCACCGGGTGAAATTGCGCATCTTGCATGATGGACCGATAGCGGTCGCCCTCGATGTTTAATTCCACGATGTGGACCTCGGGGGTGTAGATCAATTTCTTGAATTGCACCATCGGCACCGAGAAATGCACCTGCTTGTCGCCGCCGTAAAGCACGCAAGGGGTGAGGGCCTCGTTGCGGAGGTCCTTGGAGGCTTTTTTGCCGAGATTTGCTCTGTGATACCCTATAATCTCCAGCGTTTTCATGGTAATAAAATTTAAAAGTGAACAAAATAGAACTTAGATAAATAACGTGCTAATCGACTCCTGGTCGTTGATTTTGCGAATGGCTTTCGCAAACATATCGGCCACCGACAGCACGGTAATTTTCGGGTGCTCGAACCGGGGCGGAATGGTATCGGTAACCACTAGCTCTTCCAGTTGCGAGTTGGTAATGTTTTCTAAGGCCTTGCCCGACAAAATGGGGTGGGTAACTACCGCCCGCACCGATTTGGCCCCTTTGTCTTTGAGCACGTCGGCGGCCTTGCACAGGGTGCCCGCAGTGTCCACCAGGTCATCCACCAGGAAAACGTCCATGCCTTCGGGGTCGCCGATGACCTGCATCGAAGCGATCTCGTTGGCCCGTTTGCGGTGCTTGTCGCAGATCACCATGTCGGCATTGAAGTGCTCGGCAAAGGCCCGAGTGCGGCTCACTCCGCCCACGTCGGGGGCGGCAAACAGAGTCTGCAATTGGCTTTGTTTGATCAATTGCTTGATGTAAGGCACAAAGATGGACGTGGCGGTGAGGTGATCCAGCGGGATGTCGAAAAACCCTTGGATTTGGCCCGCGTGCAGGTCGCAAGTGATGATGCGGTTGGCTCCGGCCGCCGAAAGCACATTGGCCACCAGTTTGGCGGCAATGCTCACCCGCGGGCGATCCTTGCGGTCTTGCCGGGCGTAACCGAAGTATGGGATCACCACCGTAACATATTTGGCCGAAGCCCGACGGGCGGCATCGATCATGAGCAGTAGTTGCACCAAGTTATCGGCCGGGGGGTTGGTCGATTGTACCACAAAAACATGCTCGCCCCGGATCGACTCGTTGTAGGCCACCGACATCTCACCGTCGCTGAACTTTTTCCGGTCCAGCGAGCCAAGGGGGGTACCGTAGGCATGGGCTATGCGTTCGGCTAACTCTAACGACCCCGAACCCGCAAAAATCTTAACGGACATAACGCTCCTGATGGCTAATCTTGACCCTAAACTGTGCCGCCTGGTTTATTAAGGCAACGCTATAAAACAAATAATCCCGCCGGGCGGGATTATTTGACTTTCAGTTGACCGACCTGGACTCGAACCAGGAACCTTCTGAACCAAAATCAGACGTGCTGCCAATTGCACCATCAGTCAATACCAACCGTTTTTGGTGCTACAAAATTAAGGCATTTCCCAAATATGCAAACTAGCCAACTCATTTTTTGTGGATTTTTTGTGGGCAGACCCGGCCAAAGCACGGCCTCGGCCCCACCCGTCCTGGCCAAAGACCCGCCCAACGAACCGCGAAATCCCCCTCATTTAACTAAAAAATGGCTGGCTGAGAATGCCCGCCAAATGTGAAATAAATTTAAACCGGGGCCGAAATTGCCCTGGCCGGGCCAATTTTGTCCGGTGGGAACGCACTAAAGCCCCCACCACACCTCGCACAGCCATTTATCCAGTTTTATGCCCATCCTCGAAGCCCGCCAACTGAGCAAAACTTACCAAAACGGGGCCCAAACCCTTACCGTGTTGCACGAAGTCAATTTTGCCCTAGAAGCGGGCGATACTTTCGCGATTGTGGGGCCTTCGGGCAGCGGCAAAACCACGCTGCTGGGCCTGTGCGCCGGGTTGGACCGGGCCAGCACCGGTACGGTGGTGCTCAACGGCACCTCGCTGGACGGCCTGGGCGAAGACGAGCGCGCCCGCCTGCGCAACCAGCACGTGGGGTTTGTGTTCCAAAATTTCCAATTATTGCCCACCCTCACCGCCCTGGAAAACGTGATGGTACCCCTGGAATTGCGGGGCGAACGCAAAGCCAAGGCCAAAGCCGCCGAACTGCTGGACCGCGTGGGCCTGGGGCAACGGCAGCACCATTACCCGCTGCAACTGAGCGGCGGCGAGCAGCAACGGGTGTCCATCGCCCGGGCGTTTAGCAACCAGCCCAAAATCTTGTTCGCCGATGAGCCTACGGGCAACCTGGACGAGGAAACCAGTGAAAAGATCGAGGCCCTTTTGTTTGGCCTTAACGAGCAAGAAGGCACCACCCTGGTACTGGTAACCCACAACCTGGAACTGGCCGCCCGCACCCGCCGCATGATTAGGCTAAAGGGCGGGCACGTGGTAGAAGAACGCCGGTCCTAGCCATGAACATCCTCATTGTTGGCCCGGCCCACCCGCTGCGG
Source organism: Bernardetiaceae bacterium (assembly GCA_025454895.1). Lineage (GTDB taxonomy): Bacteria > Bacteroidota > Bacteroidia > Cytophagales > Thermoflexibacteraceae > JALONO01. Next base: position 2,890 of record JALONO010000047.1, on the reverse strand, counting down.
GGAGGCATTGCCGCCCTCAACGAGCGGCTGGCCCAAACCTTGGCCCAAGCCGGGCACGAGGTGGAAATCCTGAGTTTTTCGTTGCAATACCCCGGCTTTTTGTTTCCTGGTACTAGCCAGTTCACCACCGATCCGCCCCCGCCCGGCCTGCGGGTACGCGCCCGGCTCAACTCCATCAATCCGTTCAACTGGCTGCGGGTGGGCTGGCAATACCGCCACCTACCGATCGACTTGGTGATCATCCGGTTTTGGCTGCCGTTTATGGGGCCTTGCCTGGGCACGGTGGCCCGGCTGTTGCGGCGACCAGGGCGACGCATAGTGGCCCTGGTGGACAACGCCGTGCCCCACGAGGCCCGCCCCGGCGACCGCTGGTTTACCCAGTATTTTCTCGGCGGTTGCCAAGGCTGCCTGGCCATGTCGCGCGCGGTGCAGGCCGACCTAGCCCGGCTGGCCCCCGGTAAGCCTACCGCCTACTCGCCCCACCCCGTGTACGACAGCTACGGCGACCCGTTGCCCAAGGCCGAAGCACGGCAACGGCTCCAATTGCCCGCCGATGGGCGGTACTTGTTATTTTTCGGCCTCATCCGGGCTTACAAAGGACTAGACTTATTGCTGGAAGCCTTCGCCGATGGCCGCCTCAAGGCCGCCGGGGTCCGGCTGATCGTGGCGGGCGAGTATTACGACGACCGGGCCAAGTACGAAGCCATTATTGACCGGCTAGGACTGGCCCCCTACCTGGTGCTGGCTACGCACTTTATCCCCAATGGCCAGGTGGCCTGGTATTTTGGGGCCGCCGACTTGGTGGTGCAGCCCTATCGCACGGCTACCCAAAGTGGCGTTACCCAAATTGGCTACCATTTTGGCAAGCCCATGCTCGTTACTGACACCGGCGGGCTGGCCGAAACCATCCCCCACGGGCGGGCGGGCTACGTGGTTCCGCTGGCCCCGGCCGCCATCGCCGATGCCATCTTGGATTTTTTTGAAAACAACCGCGAAGCCGCCATGAGCCAGGGCGTGGCCGAGGAGAAAGTCAAATACAGTTGGCCCACCTTTATTGGCCAATTGCTAGCCGTGGGGCAATAGAAACAGACCTACCAGCCCGCCGCCTTGCCGTCGGAGCGGGTGTGGTCGGCCGCCCCCTCGAAGCTGCCGTCGGGGCGCACCAAAATCGCGTCCACCTTGCACAAATTGCCCACCTCGATCAATTGGTGGCCTAAGGCCGTCAGTCGCTGGCGCACACTGTCGGGCAGGGCACCGCGTTCCACCAGCACGTTATCGGGCAGCCACTGGTGGTGAAACCGGCGGGCGTTCACCGCTTCTTGTAAGGTCATGCCGTGGTCGAGCACATTGAGCACCACCTGGTACACCCCGGTAATAATGGTGGAGCCGCCGGGCGTGCCCACCACCAAGTGCAGTTTGCCGTTTTTCTCCACAATGGTGGGGGTCATCGAGCTCAGCATCCGCTTATGGGACACAATGGCGTTAGCCTCGCCGCCCACCAGGCCAAACTGGTTGGGCGAGCCGGGTTTGACGCTAAAATCGTCCATCTCATTATTAAGAAAAAAGCCCCCGCCGCGCACCATCACCTTGCAGCCATAGTAGCCATTGAGGGTGGTAGTGAGCGAAATGGCGTTGCCCTCGCGGTCCGCCACCGAAAAGTGGGTGGTCTCGGTGCTCTCGATGCGGTCCACCCGGCCTTCTTTAATTTGCTGGGAGGGCGTTTTGGCTACCGGGCTAATGTTGGCATTGCGGCCCCGGTTGTAGGCGGGGTCTAGCAACATGGCCAGGGGCACTTTGTAGAAATCCGGGTCGCCCAGGTGGGTGGCCCGGTCGGCGTACACCCGGCGTTCCAGTTCGATCATGGTATGCACAGTTTGTGAGTGGTTGTGCCCCCACTTGCTAATGGGGTAAGCCTCCGCACCCTGTAGCAATTGCAGCAAGGCCACGCCCCCGCTCGAGGGCGGTGGCATGGAAATGACCCGGTACTTTTTGCGGTACGTGCCCGTGAGCGGGGCCCGCCAGGCCGAGCGGTAAGCGGCCAGATCGGCCTTGGTAATCAAACCCTTACCTGCTTGCATTTCCTGCTCGATCAGGTCGGCGGTGGGGCCTTCGTAGAAGCCCGCCCGCCCTTGGTCGCGCACCCGCTCGAGCGTGCGGGCCAGGTCCAGGTGGCGCACGGTATCGCCCTTTTGCCAAGCCCGGTCGGCCCGCACCAGGTAAATGGGCGAAAGGTTGGCCGCCTCAAAATCGGCCCGGCTGCGGTTAAAGTTATTGGCCGCAATTTCGGTGAGCACGTGGCCCTGGCGCGCCAGGTCAATGGCGGGCTGCACCACTTGCTGCCACGGCAGGCGGCCCAGCTTTTGGTGCAGTTCTACCATGCCGTCCACCGCGCCGGGCACGCCGGCGGCCAAGTGGCCCCGCAGGCTCAAATTCTTGATCGGCTCGCCCTTAGCGTCCAGGTACATGTCGCGGCTGGCCCGGGCCGGGGCTTTTTCGCGGAAGTCGAGGCTGCCGATTTGCCCGTTTTGCCAACGGTACACCGCAAAGCCCCCGCCGCCCAGGTTACCCGCCTCGGGGAACACCACGGCCAGGGCAAAAAAAGTGGCCACGGCGGCATCGGCCGCGTTGCCGCCTTGCTGCAAAATGGCCAGCCCCACGTCGGAGGCCAGGGGGTGCGTGCTCACCACCATGCCTTGCCGACCGATAGTGCCCTGCACCCGCGCCCCAGCGGGCGGGCGGTGGCACGAAATGAACAAACTGAGCACCAGCCCAATGCCGGTGAGGCCGAGTACGCGAATACGCATAGCAAGATCAGGTTTAGATGAGCGACGGCAATTTAGGCCAAAAAGCGGAAACTGATTTTTAGGTTTGATTTTCAGGGGTTTAGAAT
>JALONO010000278.1 GCA_025454895.1 Bernardetiaceae bacterium | reverse complement strand
CCGGGGTACACCAGGGCAATGCGCAGGTTCTGGGCTTGGTCAACGGCGAAGAAGAACCCGTGCCCGGCCTCTTGGGCCTGGGTAAGGCGCAGGCGGTAGGCCCCGTTGTCCTTGTTAATATCGCTCCAGCGGTCGATGGGGTTGCGCAGGGCGGCCAGCAACAGCCCCGGGTCCGGCTGGTCGAAGGGGCCTACGTTTTGGGGCACCTGCTCGGCCCAAAGGTAGGAATCGTTCATCTGGTCGTGAACGTACTGGTTAATGGTGCGGATTTCCTCGGGCAGGTTGGCCCCGGGGCCGGGGTCGTTTTGGAGGCAACCGAACAGGCCAAGGCTGGCGATTAGCGGCAAGCCAATAACGCGGCTGAAATGAGGGAGGAGCGACATGGGCAAAAAGAATAGTGAAACACAAGGCACGAATTGTCAATCGTTACCAAAAATAAATGGTTTTGGTGGCTTTTCGCCCCAAAACGCGGCAAAACAGGTTGTTCCAAATAACAGGCCCTAGAGGTTTTGGTAATAATGTTGGATTTTTTCCAGGCCCAGGGCCAAGTTATTGAGGGCGTTGAGGGTTTCTTTTTGGTTGGCCTCCACCAGGTCGGCCAGGTGGGGGTCCACAAACAGGTTGCCCCGAAGGCCGTGCAGTTGGGCGGGGGCTTCTTGCCGGAGCCGCTGCTGCTGGGCTTGCACGTAGGTGCTGAGTTGGGCCAGCCGGTCGTCCCAATACTTGAGCACCAGCGGGTGGGGCTTGCGGGCCAGGTAGGTGGTTTTTTCCACCTTGTGGGTTTTCAAAGGCAGAATGATGGCGTTGGCGTTGTACAAAAACTCGATTTGGTGCTCGCCCCGGCCTCGGCGGGCCTTAACGCGGTAAGTAAGTTTCGACTGTTCGTCGTACACGCCGATGGTTTGCAGCTCGTCGATGCCCAGTTTCTCGAACTCGGCACTGCGCACGTACTTGCCCTCAAAGTGGTTTTCGATGCCTAATACTTCAAAATACTGGCGGTCCACCAGGTAAAGTTCTTCGGCATAAGTGGGGTTGGGCACTTGGGTTTCGGCCTTCACCTCGTCGTCGAAGGCGTTGATTTCTTGCCGGAGGGCGGCCAGGTTCACGGCCAGCGAGTAGCCATGCTTGCGCACCGTTTCGGCCACCAGTTGGCGGGCCACCTCAATGTGCTCAGGCGTGCCCCAGAGGCAGTCAGCCATCAAAAAGCAGTCCATCAGGTCCACTTGGGCGCGCCCGTTCAGGTACGCGCTGGCGCGCAGCAGGTGCACGATTTTTTTCCACCGGCGGTCGTAGATGCGGAAGGGTGGGTCGTGCTTGGCATCGTACTCGTCCAGCTTGAGCCGCACCAGCTGGATGGTGTTGAGCACCTCGTCGGGCACGGCCACTTGGTCAATGTCGGCCAGCCAGGTGGCCAGTTCGGCCTCGCTGACCTTCTCGGGGTCGGTGAGGGGGTCTTGGTACACGTCTTGCGTGCTGGTGATCATGCTCAAAAAGTTGCCCGCCTGACGGATTTCGCGGATCACCGTGCGCACTAAAAATCGGTCCCAGAGCGCGTCCAGCCCTTCGCCGCTGGCGGGCAGCTCGTTAGATGCGGCCAAAATGCCCTTGATGTTCACGGCCACGTCTTGCTCGCCGTTGCGGTAGATTTTTTCGTTCAAAATGGTGAGCAGGGCGTTTTGGATGGCCGGACCGGCTTTCCAAATCTCGTCCAGAAAAACCACATTGGCCCCCGGCAAGTAGTGGTCGGTCAGGCGTTCGTACTTGTCTTCGTCCTTGAGTTTTTTGATCGATACGGGGCCAAAAATCTCGTCGGGCGTAGAAAACTTGTTCATCAAATATTCGAACGATTTGCCGTCGCGGAAGGCAAACTTGAGCCGCCGGGCCACCAGGCTTTTGGCCACACCGGGCGGGCCGAGCAAAAACAGGCTCTCGCCCGCCAAAGCGGTGAGCAGGGCCAACCGAATGGTTTCTTCCTTTTCGTAAATGCCTTGGGAAAGTTTTTGGAGCAAATTGGCGACTTTATCGCGGACGGCGGTCATAGGAGCAGGGCGGGGGAGCAACTTAGCAGTTTATACTAGCACTTTGGCCAGCCAGGCGAAGTAATTTTTGCTTTCATCCCAGTTAATTAATTTAATTCTTTAAAAATTCTATTTTGAAGTAATTAGATTGACTTTAATAACCCAGCAAACGGCCGCACCAATCAAAATTAATTCCGTCGCCACCCAGTTAACCATTTGGATTGGCGTAAGTTTTGAAAAGCTACCATTAAACTTTGGCCGGGGCCGGAACCGGCCAAAGCGACGGGGCCGGGTGGCTGGCCCATTTTCCTTCCCTATGGCCCGCCCGCGCGGCGGCTAATTTACCTCCTTGCCGAAAAGATTGCTGGGAGCCGCTACTGAGAGAGCGGCCAGTCTGGTTTGGCCATTCTCCCCCCAATCGCCCCGGCAGGGCAAGCCAATATTCCTTTTCTTTGTTATTGATCGTCATGCTTTTCTTCACAAAGCGATTATTTATCCTCGTCATCGGGATTACGGGCTTAAACGCCGTGGCCCAGGCCCAAATAGCGGCCATTCCCGGTTGGCAAATGACCACCGCCCCCCAAGCGGCTACTTTTAGGTACACCCAGGGCAGCAACGGCATTACCTACCACGTGCGGCCCCCGCAGGCGCGCGCAAGCAGCCAGTGGTTTACCGAGGCAGTGGCCGCCGACCTGAAAAAAGAGGGCTGGCAAGAGACCAAAAAAGGCGTTACCAACTCGGTTTACGGCCTGCAAGCGTTCATTACCGAGGTGCTTAGCCCCAGCGGGCAAAAATGGCTGGTGGGCTACCTGGGCTATCCCCTCGGCAACGACCGCGCCCGGCTGGGCCGCACGTTTAGCACCACCGACCAGGCTTTTTTCAAAACCCACATGGCTAAGGCCACCGAGCACTTTACCGCCTTGGCCGTTAAGGAAGGTGGGCTCGACCTCACGGCCAAACCCAAGGCAACTGACCAGTCCCCGACCGTGGCAACAGCCGAACCAACGCCCAAGCCCAACCAACAGAGTGCCGGACTGCCCGCTGGGGCACCGGGCAAGGGCCTGGCCCCCAGCCAAATCAAACGGGCGATCATCCACCTGGAATACCGCTTCGGCGTGGGCGGGGCCGTTTACCCCACCTACGTCCCCTACCTTTTGCTCACCGACGGCAGCATTTACGCCAACCCCATTGTGTGCCCTTATGACTTGAACGTAACCGCCTCCAAACAAAGCGAACCCAACAAATGGGGTACCTGGAAAACCACAGCCGGGGGCCTGGAGGTGTACTGGCCCACTAAAAAACCTAAGGATCAACGCAGTACGTGGAAAGCCAGTACCATCAAAGATGCCCCAGCCGCCCGGCCCGGCGAAACCTTGGACGGCGGGTTTAAAAGTATTAGCGGAGGCGGCAACACGGCCCTGGGCGGCGATGTGATGATCGTAAACGCTTCGCAGATCAGGTTTGGCCGCAATGGCCAGTTTTCTTATGCCAAGGCCTCCGGGGGCAGTGGCAGTGGCTGGGCCACCAGTGGTAATAGCAACGAGGCGGGCACTTACCGGTTAGACCAGCACCTGATCGAGCTCCGGTTCAACAATGGCACCGTAGAGCGGCGGTTCTTCTACTTTTACCCCGACTCGCGGCAGCACTTTGGCATCAGCACCCGCGCCTACGTGCCCCAGGATAAATAGTGCCCTCGTATCGGCAACCGGCGGGCGGGTTGTAACTTCGCCAACTGGTACTTGCATGGCCATGAAACACATTCCTTTAGCCGAGCGGCTGCGGCCCCACACGCTCGACGACTACGTGGGGCAAACCCACCTGGTGGGGCCGGGCGGCGTGCTGCGCAAAATGTTGGGCACGGGCCGCCTGGCCTCGCTCATTTTTTGGGGGCCGCCCGGCGTGGGCAAAACCAGCCTGGCCGGTTTGCTGGCCCAGTACCTCAAGGTGCCTTTTTTTACCCTCAGCGCGGTGAGCGCGGGCGTAAAAGAAGTGCGCGAAGTGATTGAGCGTGCCCGCCACCAGCCCGGCACGGTGCTGTTCATCGACGAGATCCATCGGTTTAGCAAAAGCCAGCAAGATGCCCTGCTGGGCGCGGTGGAGCGCGGCACCATCACCCTGGTGGGGGCCACCACCGAAAACCCCTCGTTCGAGGTCAACTCGGCCTTGCTGTCGCGCTGCCAAGTGTTTGTGCTGCGCCCGCTGGAACCCGCCGACCTCCAGCTGATTTTGGCCAAAGCCCAGGCCGAAGAGCAGCGCGAAACCGGCAAAACCATTGCCTTGGCCGAGACGGAAGCCCTGTTTAACCTGGCCGGGGGCGATGCCCGCAAGCTGCTCAACCTGTTCGAGATGGCCGTGGACGCCGAACCGGGGCCGGCCGTTACCCTCACCGATGCCCTGGTTACCGAAGTGGCCCAGCGGCGCACCGTGCTGTACGACAAGGCGGGCGAGCAACACTACGACATCGTGTCGGCGTTCATCAAATCGCTGCGCGGCTCGGACCCCAACGCGGCCGTGTACTGGCTAGCCCGGATGATCGAGGGCGGCGAAGACCCGCAGTTCATCGCCCGGCGGCTGCTCATCCTGGCCTCGGAAGACATCGGCAACGCCAACCCCACCGCTTTGGTGTTGGCCACCAACTGTTTCCAGGCGGTGGGCATGGTGGGCTGGCCCGAGGCGGAGATCATCCTCTCGCAAACGGCCACTTACCTGGCCGCCTCGGCCAAGAGCAACGCCAGCTACGTGGCCATCAAAGCCGCCAAAAAACTGGTGCAAGACACCGGCAACCTGCCCGTGCCCCTGCCCCTGCGCAACGCGCCCACCCGCCTCATGCGCGACCTGGGCTACGGCCAGGGCTACCGCTACGCGCACGACTACCCCGGCAATTTTGTGGAGCAAGAGTTTTTGCCCGAGGCCATTCGCCAAACCAAACTCTACGACCCCGGCCCCAACCCCCGCGAAAACGAACTCCGCGCCTACCTCAAAAGCCGCTGGAAGGATAAGTATGGGTATTGATAGTAAAATGATTT
>JALONO010000046.1 GCA_025454895.1 Bernardetiaceae bacterium | reverse complement strand
CTTAAACCCCTGTTCAGCTTAGTTGGTTTAAAGCCCTTGGTTTGCTTCCGCAAAGTTAGCCACTGGCTAGTTTAATCGTGCTTATCGCATCATTTGCTTATTTGCTTCACCTGGGTTTCGTGCATCTGGAAAAACCACGTTCTCATCTATTGCCTTCCTTGTGTTCCACGTGGAACATTCAGATGTTTCTCATCGTAGGGGTGGCCCTTGTGGCCGCCCGGTTGGCCAAGGAACGCCCGATGGCACAGCCCGAATCGCCCGTCTGACCAATGAAAACCCGTTGGGCTAGCCTCCAATTGCCCGTTGGCTAACCCCACCCGGCATTTCATGGGGCCAGGGCAACCACAAGGGTTGCCCCTGCACCGATCGTTTGCCGACAACGACCCGGAAATTTATTGCCCGAAATCGCCGGCCGTTTATCCCAGTGCGGTGTTTTGCCGAGTCAGGAATTGTAGGGGCGGCCCTTGTGGTCGCCCGGTTGGCCAAGGAAGGCCCGATGGCACAGCCCCGAAACTCCGCCCGTTTACCGCATCGTGGCATTTCTGGGGCCAGGGCAACCACAAGGATTGCCCTACAAAGGCATTGAATTGTATCTGTCTATGTATTTTGCAATAGGGCTTGGTTTGGGTTTGTTGTCAATGTTCCACGTGGAACATTAGCGTTGGCTTATTTTTTGTTTTCTAGGCAAGGCTTAATCGATCTAACGACGTTAGGGTTCTCTTGATTGCTTGCTTCGTACCGCCGAGTATAAGAGATATGGTTTTCCGGGTGGATGGTTTAGATTAGCCAAGAAGCAAAAATGTTTCACGTGGAACATTAAAAAGCCCAACTCGTCAAAGGCGAGTTGGGTTGTGAATTTGAAAAACAGAGAGATTTGGGCGGGGGCTGGAAACAATCAACGGCCCCGCGTAGGGGTTTGCACGTTGGCTAATTGGTCGATTTCGGTTTGGCTCAGGTTGAGGTCGGTTTCCGCCCGGCCCGGCCAAGGATGAAAAAATGCAAAAATGGCTACGGCCGCTACCGCGCAATATAAAAATAAGGTGTTGGCAGTAAGGAAGAAGGCGACTAGGGCAAACAAGACGGCCACCTCAACGATCGCCCAGCGAGTAACCAAAGCGGTGCGGTAAGTAGATAGCTTGTCGGCCAGGCTGGGTTTTTGGCTAGCCCGGCTCAATAGCATCCTAAACGCGATGATCGCTCCGGCCACTAAGGCTAGCCCGGTCAAGGGCACCAGCGGTACAAATAGCTCGTTTAGCTCCGGCGAAGGTGGGCCATCGGCATTTTGGCCGCCCAATACCGCGAACACCACCCCAATGGCCATTTGCCCTACTAGTAAGGCTAGGTGCAGCAGTCGATTTTGAGCCTGAAATTGAGCGTAGGAAATAGACCGTTTCATGGGTTTACTTTTTTACAAATGGCAACTTGACCACCTGGGCCTTTATTGGTTTTTGACGGATGTTGATGAAAAGCTCGGTGCCGGGCTTGGCCAAGGCGGTGGGTACGTAGCCCAGCCCGATGCCCTGCCCCAGCGTGGGCGACTGTGTGCCCGAAGTAACGTGGCCCACCACTTGTTGGTTGGCGTCCCAAATTTCGTAGTGGCTCCGGGGGATGCCGCGCTCCACCATCAAAAAACCGACTAAGGCCCGGTTCAATCCTGCTTCTTTTTGCTTTTTCAGCCCTTCGGCATTGATAAAGTCTTTGCTAAACTTGGTGATCCAGCCCAAGCCAGCCTCTAAGGGCGAGGTGGTATCGTCGATATCGTTGCCGTAGAGGCAATACCCCATTTCCATCCGCAGCGTGTCGCGGGCGGCCAAACCCACGGGCTTAATGCCAAACGCTGCGCCCGCTGCAAAAATGGCCTTCCAAACGGTTTCGGCGTGTTGGTTAGGCACGTACACCTCGAAGCCCCCGGCCCCGGTGTAACCAGTTGCCGAAACGATAATCTGTTCAACACCAGCCAGTTGGCCAATTTTGAAACTGTAATACTCCATGTCGGCCAGCGGCAGGTCGGTAAGTTTTTGTAACGTGGGCAGGGCCTGGGGGCCTTGCACGGCAAACAGGCTGGTCTGGTCCGACTCATTGCGCAGGGTGGCCCCCATGCTATTATGCTGGCTGATCCAGTTCCAGTCTTTGTCTATGTTGGAGGCATTTACCACTACGTAATACTCGTCCTCGGCTAGGCGATACACCAGTAGGTCGTCCACAATACCGCCCTGAGCATTAGGCAAGCAAGAGTATTGCACCTTGCCGTCGATGAGCTTGGCCACATCGTTAGAAGTTACCCGTTGCAGCAGGGCTAGGGCTTGGGAGCCACTTACTCTAAACTCGCCCATGTGCGACACATCGAACACGCCTACGCCTTGGCGCACCACATTGTGCTCCTCCACGTCGGACGTATAGCGAAGCGGCATTTCATAACCCGCAAAAGGAACAATTTTCGCGCCCAGTTGTTGATGAAGTGAGTAGAGGGCGGTGCGTTTTAAGTCCATAAAAAAAGATATATTTCTTTGTGTGTAAAACTACAAAAAAATATATCGGGGACTAAGCTAAGGGAGGAATTACGAACAAAGTTTGATGTTAGTTTAGTCAATCAAAATGGCGGAAGTAATAAATGATTTTGTTAGTTTAATCAAGTAAGCCATTTAGTTTTGTTCGTTTTAGATAACACAAACTTATTATATTGATTTATTGGGAGCAATCCTGATTAATCTTCATTTTAAATGGGAGTTAACCCCTATTTTTGCTGGTCTTGCCGCATGAGCGTGCGCTAAAACCTATTTAAAAAGTTGGTTTACCGCTTAGGGGGCTGTCAAGCCGTCCCCCCCCCAGCATTTCGTTATCTTATGCCCAGCCTCGTTTTGTCTAACCCAGTCCGCGTATTAGTGGCCGACGACCACCCGGTGGTGCGCCTGGGCTTGCAGCATTTGCTAGGCCAGCACGAGGGCTTTGCCGTGGTGGGGCTGGCCGCCAACGGCCACGAGACCCTACAATTGGCCGTCTCGGCTAGTCCGCACCTGGTGCTGCTGGATGTGGACATGCCCGGCCCCACCGCCGAAACCGAGGAACCTTGGGCCTTGGTGGCCCGGTTGCGCGAGGCTGTGCCGGGGGTTCGGGTGATCATTTTTACGGCTTACAACAACGAAGAAGTGTTTAACCAGGCCATCTCGGCCGGGGTGGAGGGTTTTATCTCCAAAGAAAACCTTTTTGACGACTTGCTGGAGGGCCTCCAGGCCGTGGCTCGTGGCCAGCAGTATTATAGCCCCATGTTCTCCACTTTTTTGCACCGCCGGTTGCAGGGGCATCAGGCCCAGCAACAGCGCGACCGGGAAAAGGCCAGCCTCGAGAACCTGCTCACCCGCGCCGAAAAGCGGATATTGCGCCTAGTGGCCGAAAGCAAAACCAGCCACCAAATTGCCGACGAGTTGTTTGTGAGCGTGAAAACGATCGACAACCACCGCACCCACATCTGTAAAAAACTGGGCCTGCAAGGTAAAAATAGCCTGCTCAAGTTTGCGCTAGAGCACCGGACTTTGTGGGATAGTGACGATTAACACCAAAATTAAATAGAGATTCGTATTCCCTGCCTTCTAAATAAATGATCGTTAATCAAAGATAACAATCATTTAATCATGCAATCATTAAGTTATTTAGTATAAAAATTTGAAAATCAATATCTTGCGATAGAAAGCTAGCTATTCATCCCGCAGGGCCACCACGGGTCGCACGGCGGCCGCCTTTACGGCCGGGATCAGCCCGGCCAATGCTCCGGCCGCTACTAACAATGCCAGCGCCCACAGGGCCACTTGCATGTTTACCTGCGGGTTGGCGAAAAACTCGCCCTCGGCGTTGAATTTCTTTAGGGTGAAGTTGAGGATCTCCACTAGCCCAATGCCCATTACCAGGCCCAAGTAGCCTGCTGCGCCCGTGATCACGATCGCCTCTTGCATGATCAGGCTCACCACGCTCCAGGGGGTCGCCCCCAGGGCCTTGCGTAGGCCAATTTCTTTGGTGCGCTCCCGAACCACAATGAGCATGATGTTGCTCACCCCGATAATGCCCGCCAAAATGGTGCCCAGGGCCACCAAAAGGCTAAAGGAGGCAATGCCGATAAACAGGCCGTTGATCCGCTCAAACTCCTCTTCCACGTTGGCCGAACCGATGGCTTTTTGGTCGTTGGGGGCCACCTTGTGGCGCTGCATCAACAACGTTTTGGCCTTTTGTTCCACCACGGCCGCCGGCACCCCCGGCTTGGGCAGCATCCCAAACCAGTACACCTCGTTGCCCTGCTTAAAAGCCTGTTGCATAGTGGTTTGGGGCAAGTAAATGGTGTTGCGGTCCTGCCGCATATCTTCGCCCCGGGTGCCCAGCCCCTTTTGCACCCCCACTATTTTAAAATAAATGCCCTTGATGCCAATGTACTGGCCCAGCGGCTCTTCCTCCGGTTTAAAAAGCACGTTGATCACCTCTTCGCCCACCACGCACACCTTGCGCCGCTCGGTAATGTCCACGTTGTTGACAAACCGACCTTTCACGATCTCCATCTTCTTCAGCTTCATGTAGTCTGGGTAGTCGCCGTACACTTGGAAGGTGGTGGCACTTTTTAGCCCCCGGGTTACCGTGCCGCTGCCGTCGTTGCGGGGGCACAGCACCGCTAGCTCGGGCACCTGCGCGCGGATCGCCGCCACGTCTTCGGTATTGAACCGGATAAACCGGCCTGCTTTTAAGCCTTGGTACGGCTCGCTGGTGCGCTGGCTCCACATAAATACCGAATTGGGCGAAATATCGATGCTCTGCTTTACGCCGTTCTCGAACCCATTGCCCGCCCCTAGTAGCACAATGAGCATAAAAATGCCCCAAAACACCCCAAAAGCCGTTAGCCCCGTGCGTAGCTTATGCTTCCGTAGCGAGGCGTAAATTTCCTTCCACTTGTCTAAATCCAACATGGCGTATATTAAAAAATTGATTGTCAATATTTTAAGACGTTCTACACCCCGCAACCGTCATTTATATTGGTTGAACTCGATCAAATACCCGTCCGGGTCGGCAATGTAAATCTGTTTCACCCCGTCAAATCTGGTTTGCAGGTGGTAGGCCACCCCGCGTTTTTTCAAGTACGCCTCCATTTGGTCAATGCTCACCACAAACAGGGCAAAGTGGCTGCCGTTGCGGTCGTTCACCACGGGTTGGGTGCGGCCCGCCAACAAGTGGATCTGCTGCCCCTCGCCCAGGTCGAACCACGCCCTGATGGCCTGCAACTTTGAGTCCGCCAGCGGGATGCGGCCCAGGCCCAACAGTTCGCCGTAGAACTTAGCACTAGCCTGGATGTCAGCCACTTGGAGGGCAATGTGGTTGTGTCGCACAATGCCCGCATGGTCGGGGTAATCCACGGCCGGGGTTTGTGCCCCAGCGTCTAATTGGGCCAAGCCCCACAGGGCCAGCATTACTAAAGTGGTCGTTTTCATTTTTAAGGCGGTCATCTTCAAGAGGTTATATCGGACACCGCCCAAAACTACCCAACCTTTTTCAAACAGCGTGCCCAAAACCCAAGCCACTGAAAACCAGCAGCTTGGGTTGCTACTTGGCCGGGTATCGTCCGAAAACGAGCACTTGGGGTGTTCGCAACTGGCCACTGGGCCACCTTGCCGAGAAATATTTAGGCCAAAGTTTGCAAATACCAGAAGATGCCCTAATTTTGCACTCCCAATTCAGAAGCGATAGGATACTGGGCCCGTATGCGACACGAGCTTAAGTCCTGTTAGCAACAGCCCAGATTTACGATTTTATCGTTTCCTGACCCTTGGAGCGCGTGGCCTGCCACGTAGCTTTTTTGTGTTGATAAGGAATTACGAGCGCGTTTTTGTTCATACTAATTAAAGCGTCATGTTACAGCCTAAAAGAACTAGATTTAGGAAGCAGCAAAAAGGCCGGGTAAAAGGCATCGCCCAACGTGGCCACCGGCTCGCCTTCGGCGAGTTCGGCATCAAGTCGCTGGAGCCGGCGTGGATCACCGCCCGCCAAATCGAGTCGGCCCGGATCGCCGTAACCCGCGCCATGAAACGCGAGGGCCAGGTGTGGATCCGCATTTTCCCCGACAAGCCCGTAACCAAGAAGCCCGCTGAAGTGCGGATGGGTAAAGGTAAAGGTGCCCCCGAATACTGGGTGGCCCCCATCAAGCCCGGTACTATTATTTTCGAGGTGGGTGGCGTAAGCCGCGAACTGGCCGCCGAAGCCTTGCGCCTGGCCGCTCAAAAGTTGCCCATCACCACCCGGTTTGTGGTAGCCCAAGAACTCCAAGGTGCTTCCATGTAATTTAAAAGCAAGCCGAGAGAACCATTATGAAGAAGACTCAAGAATTGGCCGCCCTTAGCGTACAGGAGCTGAACGCCCAAATTGCCGAAGCTACCCGCACCTTGCGCAACTTAAAGTTTGCCCACGCGGTAACCCCGTTGGAAAACCCCATGTCGATCCGCAACACCCGGCGGCAAATTGCTCGGATGCGCACCATTTTAACGGCCAAACAAAACGCAAAATAGTTTAGAGCACCATGCAAAACCCAGAACAACAAGCCACTGGCGTAGAACGGAACGACCGTAAAGTGCGGATCGGGGTGGTGAAAAGCAATAAGATGGACAAGTCCATTACCGTGGCTGTAGAGCGCAAGGTTAAGCACCCCATCTACGGCAAATTCATGAAAAAGACCACCAAGTTTATGGCCCACGACGAGAAGAACGAGTGCAACGAGGGCGACATCGTGAAGATCATGGAAACCCGGCCCCTGAGCAAATTGAAGTGTTGGCGTTTGGTCGAGATCGTGGAGCGGGCCAAGTAATAAAGTAGTAGTCATATATCTACCATAAACCTATTGAGCAATGGTACAGCAGGAATCTCGGCTCAACGTGGCCGACAACAGCGGAGCCAAAGAAGTATTGGTGATCCGCGTGCTGGGTGGCACCAAACGCCGCTACGCTAGCTTGGGCGATAAAATTGTAGTAACGGTGAAGTCGGCCCTATCGTCGTCGTCTTTGAAAAAAGGCACGGTTTCAAAGGCCGTAGTGGTACGCACCCGCAAAGAAGTGCGCCGCAAAGACGGTACTTACATCCGCTTTGACGATAACGCCGCCGTGCTGCTCAACAACCAAGATGAGCCTCGTGGCACCCGCATCTTCGGCCCGGTGGCCCGCGAGCTGCGCGAAAAGCAATTCATGAAAATTGTTTCACTAGCCCCCGAGGTGCTCTAACTGTTATTGATCATGAGACTGAAGCATAAACCACTTCCCAAAATTAAATTTCACGTGCGCCGGGGCGACCTCGTTATGATCATTGCCGGCGACGAGAAAGGGAAAACCGGCGTGATCAAAGAAATGATCGTGGAACGCCACCGTGCCATTGTAGAGGGCCTGAACCTCAGCAAAAAAGCCGTGAAACCTTCTAACGAAGTGCCTGAAGGCGGCTTTATCGAGAAAGAAATGAGCATCCACATCAGTAACCTGATGCTGGTTGACCCTAAGAGCGGCAAACCCACCCGGATTGGTCGCCGCCGTAACGCCAGCAATAAACTGGAGCGTTACGCCAAAAAATCAGGTGAAACCATAACCGTGAAATAAGCAGCATGGCAACTCCGAGGTTTAAAGAAAAATATCAGAAAGAGGCGGTGCCCGCCCTGAAGGAAAAGTTTGGCTACAAGTCCATTATGGAAGTGCCCCGGTTGGTGAAAATCTGTGTCAATAAAGGCATTGGTGCCGCCGTGGCCGACAAAAAGTTGGTAGAAGTAGGCGTGGACGAGTTAACTCAGATCACTGGCCAGAAAGCAGTGGCTACCAAATCGAAAAAAGCCATCTCTAACTTCAAGCTACGCGAAAACATGCCCATCGGGGCGCGGGTAACCCTCCGTTCCGACCGGATGTTCGAGTTCCTTGACCGATTGGTTACCGTGGCCTTGCCCCGTGTGCGCGATTTTAAAGGAGTGAGCGACAATGGCTTCGACGGCCGGGGCAACTACACCCTGGGCGTAAAAGAACAGATCATCTTCCCTGAGATCAGTATTGATAAAGTAACGAAAATATCCGGTATGGATATCACGTTTGTTACTACCGCCCGCACCGACGAAGAAGCACGTGAGCTCTTGAAAGTAATGGGCATGCCCTTTAAAACCAAAAACTAACGGAAAAACATGGCAAAAGAGTCAGTTAAAGCCCGGGAACGCAAAAGAACCAAGTTGGTTGCCAAATACGCTAAAAAGCGTGAGGAACTTAAAAAAGCCGGTGATTGGGTAGGGCTGGATAAGCTGCCCCGCAACGCTTCCCCGGTCCGCCTGCACAACCGCTGCAAACTCACGGGCCGCCCCAAAGGCTACATGCGCAAATTCGGCATTTGCCGTAACGTGTTCCGCGAAATGGCCTCCGAAGGCAAAATTCCGGGCGTAACCAAGGCAAGTTGGTAATCTAATCCATAAAAAACACTTACTTCCGCACCAAGCGGAACCATCCAGTTCAAGCAAGGTAACGAAGTTAAAAAATATTATCAAAATGACGGATCCCATAGCAGACTATCTGACCCGCCTCAGAAATGCGTTGAAGGCTAACCACCGTGTGGTAGAGATTCCGGCTTCCAACATGAAAAAGGAACTCACCAAGGTGTTGTACAACAAGGGCTATATCCAAAGCTACAAGTTTGAAGATGTGGCCCCCCAGGGTGTAATCAAAGTCGCCCTGAAGTATAACCCGGTAACTAAGCAGCCCGCCATGATCCACCTGGAGCGCGTGAGCACGCCCGGTTTGCGCAAATACGTGAAGTCGAACGCCCTACCCCGGGTGCTCAACGGCCTGGGCATCGCCATCCTGTCCACTTCGCGCGGCATCATGACCGATAAGGAAGCCCGCGAGCAGAACATTGGCGGTGAGGTAATTTGTTACATCTATTAAAACATCACGGCAAATGTCACGGATTGGTAAAAAACCCATTACGGTACCCGCAGGTGTTACCATCAATATCTCGGAGCACAACCTGGTAACGGTAAAAGGCCCCAAAGGCACGTTGACCCAGCAGGTAGATCCTGATATCAAATTGAACCTGGACGGCACCGAGTTGTTGCTCGAGCGCCCCACCGAACAAAAACGCCACAAAGCCATGCACGGGCTTTACCGTGCCTTGGTGGGCAACATGGTAACCGGCGTAACCGAAGGTTATAAAATCGAGCTCGAGCTGGTGGGCGTAGGTTACAAGGCAGAAGTAATGCCGGGAAACGTGCTGCAACTGAGCTTGGGCTACTCGCACTCCATTTGGTTTGCCGTGCCCAGCGAGGTGAAAATCGCGGCCGAAACCCCCAAAGGCAAGGCCCCCCAAGTAACTTTAGAAGGCTCCGACAAGCAACTGCTCGGCCAAATCGCGGCCAAGATCCGCTCGTTCCGCAAGGTAGAGCCTTACAAAGGCAAAGGGGTACGCTTTAAAGATGAAGTGGTGCGCCGCAAAGCTGGTAAGGCGGCAGCTAAAAAGTAATCATTTTCCTAGAGGATTTCTGTAGAACACTTATTTATAATGGCTACGCAAAAAGATTTACGGCGGTTACGTATCAAAAGAAGCATCCGTGCCAAAATTAGTGGCACGGCCGGGGTGCCCCGCCTAACCGTTTATCGGAGCAACACCGCAATTTACGCCCAACTAGTAGACGACGACAAGGGCATCACCCTGGCATCCGCTTCCTCAATCGAGGTGGACAAAAAGAAGTCGAACAACGTAACCCGTTCTAAAGAAGTGGGCAAATTGGTGGCGAGCAAAGCGCTGGCCGCTGGTATTTCCAAAGTGGTTTTTGACCGCAACGGTTACCTGTATCACGGCAACGTAAAAGCCCTGGCCGATGGTGCCCGCGAAGGCGGGTTAAACTTTTAACCTTTTTCCCCAAGCAATATGTCGCAAGCAAATATCAAAAGCGTAAGCTCCAAAGATATTAATCTCCACGATCGCGTAGTGGCTATCCAACGGGTGGCCAAAGTGGTAAAAGGTGGTCGCCGGTTCAGTTTTGCTGCCATTGTGGTAGTAGGTGACGGCCACGGCGTGGTAGGCCACGGCCTTGGCAAAGCCAATGAAGTGCAAGATGCCATTACCAAAGGCATTGAAGATGCTAAGAAAAACCTGGTGAAAGTACCCGTGCTCAAAGGCACCGTGCCCCACCCCATGACGGGTAAGTACAGCGGTGGCCAGGTGTTCCTCAAGCCTGCCGCACCCGGTACTGGCGTAATTGCCGGTGGTGCCATGCGCGCAGTGCTCGAGTCGGCCGGGGTAACCGATGTGTTGGCCAAGTCCAAGGGTTCGTCGAACCCCCACAACGTAGTAAAAGCCACGATCGATGCCTTGGTAAAAATGCGCGACCCGCGCACCGTAGCTGCCCAACGGGGCGTATCAATGACAAAAGTATTTAACGGTTAATACTCATGGCCAAGCTGGAAATCAAACAAATCAAAAGCACCATTAAAAAACCCCGCAACCAAAAAGAGACTATCAAGTCGTTGGGTTTGGGTAAGATTAACCGCGTGGTTATCAAAGAGGCCAATCCCCAAATTTTGGGCATGGTGCGTACCGTTGCCCACTTGATCGAGGTAAAGGAAATTGCCGAATAACGGTTGTAAAAGGCTTAGGTATAACGCAAAACATTGGTGTCCATGAAATTACATGAATTAAAACCCGCAGCGGGTTCAACTAAAACAAGGAAGCGCCTCGGGCGGGGCGAAGGTTCAGGTACGGGTGGTACGGCTGGCCGTGGCCACAAAGGTGCCAAGTCGCGTTCCGGCTATTCGGCTAAAAGTGGCTTTGAAGGTGGCCAGATGCCCCTCCAGCGCCGTATCCCGAAGTACGGGTTTAAAAACCCCTTCCGGGTGGAGTACAAAGCCATCAACCTGGACGATTTGCAAAAGCTCATCGACAAGATCGGAGCTAAGGTGATCGACATTGAAGTGCTGTACAGCAACGGCCTAGTGGGCAAGCGCGACCTGGTGAAAATCCTGAACCGTGGCGAGCTAACCAGTACCGTAGAAGTAATTGCTCACGCATTCTCGAAGAGTGCCCAAGAAAGTATCGAGAAACTGGGCGGCAAAGCAACCAAACTATAGTTATGAAGAATTTCTTCGTCAAGTTTTACACCACTATCAAGAATATTTTCGAGATAGAGGAGTTGCGCCAGCGGATACTCACCACGGTTTTTTTCCTGGTGATTTTCCGGTTGGGCAACTACATTGTGTTGCCCGGCCTTGACCCGCAGATTTTAGCCCTAGAGAGTCAAAATCAAACAAATTCAGGTTTGTTGGGCCTGATTAACACCCTTTCGGGCGGGGGCTTTTTGCGAGCCTCCATTTTCGCGTTGGGCATCATGCCTTACATCTCGGCCTCGATCGTGATCCAGTTGCTGACCGTTGCCGTACCCTACTTCCAAAAAATGCAGAAAGACGGGGAGTCGGGGCGTAAAAAGCTCAACCAAATTACCCGGGTGCTCACCATTTTAGTAACATTTGTACAAGCATCGGCTTATTTGGCCAGCACCATCCCTTCGGAGGCAATCATCATCGAGCGTTCGTTCTTCACCATTTCGGCGATGGTGATCCTTACCGCCGGTACTATTTTCTGTATGTGGTTGGGCGAGCGGATCACCGAGCGCGGTATCGGCAACGGTATTTCCATGCTTATCATGATCGGCATCGTATCGCGGTTCCCGGTTGCCATTGCTTCGGAAGCGGCTACCCAAGGCGCCTCTGGCTTGTTGTTCTTTGTACTGGAGATTGTGGCCTTGTTCTTTGTGGTAATGGGCGTGGTATTGCTCACCCAAGCAGTACGGCGGATTCCGGTGCAATATCCTAAACAGATCGTGGGCAAAGGAGCATCGGTTACGGCCGCTACGGCCAATCGCGGTAAAAACCAATTGCTTACGGGCAATCGTTCCTATTTGCCCCTTAAGGTCAATTCGGCCGGGGTGATGCCCATCATTTTTGCCCAATCGCTGATGTTTTTGCCCGCGTTGATGGCTTCGCCGTTATCTGATAAATACGACTGGGCCAGCTACATCACCACCACGTTTGCCGACTTTACGTCTTGGGAGTACAATATTTCGTTTGCCTTGTTGATCATCGCTTTTACGTTCTTCTACACGGCCATTACAGTGAACCCCACCCAAATTGCCGACGATATGAAGCGTAACGGTGGGTTTATTCCCGGTATCAAGCCTGGCGAGCCTACGGCGGATTATATCAGCTTGGTAATTGACCGGATTACGCTGCCTGGTGCGCTGTTTTTGGCCATTGTGGCCATTTTGCCCGCCTTTGCCAGTATGACCGGCATGACGGCCGAGTTCGCCCAGTTTTATGGCGGCACTTCGCTGCTGATTATGGTGGGGGTGATCATTGATACCTTGCAACAGATTGAGAGTTATTTGCTCATGCGCCACTATGAGGGCATGATGCAATCAGGTAAAGTAACTGGCCGCGAAAGCAGTGTGCCCGTAGCATCGTAGTAATTTGACATAAATGGGAAGTACCTCAAGGCATGGGAGTGATTTATAGCAAAACCGCGAGCGAAATTGAGGCCATGAAACTCAGTGGCGACCTGCTTGGCCAGGCCCACCGGGAAATGGCTAAGCTCGTGAAAGCTGGCACCACCACCCGTGCTTTGAACAAAGTGGCCGATGAGTTTATCCGCGACCACGGGGCGGTGCCGTCGTTCTTTCAGTTCAACGGGTTTCCCGCCTCGGTGTGTATCTCGGTAAATGAAGTGGTGGTGCATGGTTTTCCCAGCGACTATGCCCTGCGCGACGGCGACATTATTTCGCTCGACTGCGGTGTTTGCCTAAACGGGTACCACGCCGACTCGGCATACACCTATCCGGTGGGTAATGTAAGGCCCGAAATAATCAAGCTCCTGCGCATTACGCGGGAGTCGCTTTACGAGGGAATTGCCCAGGCCACCACGGCCAACCGGATGGGCGACATCGGGTTCGCTATCCAACAGTATGTGCAGAAACACGGGTTTTCCGTGGTGCGCGAACTGGTGGGGCACGGAGTAGGCCGCAGTTTGCACGAAGCCCCGGAGGTGCCGAATTACGGCCAGCGAGGCAAGGGGATTAAATTGACCAACGGCTTGGTCATCGCCATTGAACCGATGATCAACCTAGGGCGGCGGGAGGTGGTGCAAGAGCGCGATGGCTGGACCATCCGCACGCGCGACCGGCAACCTTCAGCCCACTTTGAACATACGGTAGCGATCCAAAACGGGAAACCGGAAATACTAACCACCTTTAAGTACATTGACGAAATAATCACTTTTTAAAACCCATATATGCCGAAGCAATCTAACATAGAATTGGACGGTACAATTGTCGAGGCGTTGTCGAACGCCATGTTTAGGGTAGAGTTAGAAAATGGCCACCAGATTATCGGCCACATTTCGGGTAAAATGCGGCTTAATTATATCCGTATTCTGCCTGGTGACAGGGTAAAATTGGAAATGTCGCCTTACGATTTGTCAAAAGGCCGGATTACGTTCCGTTATAAATAAAAACTTTGTTTAATTTTGCGCTCTTTTTGGCGCAGCCAAAAATTTAAATCGTCGCCCAATGAAAGTCAAAGCATCGATCAAGAAGCGGAGTGTTGACTGCAAAGTGATCCGCCGCAAGGGTAAATTGTTCGTAATCAACAAGAAGAACCCTAAGTTCAAACAAAGACAAGGCTAAAACCACACAAGCAATATGGCAAGGATTTCAGGTGTTGACATTCCCGACAATAAGATCGGCGAAGTTTCGCTGGGCTACATCTATGGCATTGGCCGCTCAGCCGCCAAAAAGATTTTGGCCAAGGCTGGCATTGACCACAACCGCAAGGTGGCCACTTGGAACGATGCCGAGGCCAAAGCGGTGCGCGACGTGATTAACGCCGAGTATAAAGTAGAAGGCGAGCTTAAATCGGAGGTTCAATTGAACATTAAGCGCCTCATGGACATTGGTTGCTACCGGGGCTTGCGCCACCGCAAGGGCCTGCCAGTACGTGGCCAAAGCACGAAGAACAACGCCCGTACCCGCAAAGGCAAGCGCAAAACCGTGGCTAACAAGAAAATCGCAACTAAGAAGTAACAGAAAGCTATCAATATTATGGCTACTCAGCAACAGCAGTCTAAGCGCAAAGACAAAGCTAAAAAGCGCGTGGTGCACGTGGAACCGGTTGGGCAAGTGCACATTCGGGCTACGTTTAATAACATCATTATCTCCATCACCAACTTGTCTGGCCAGGTGATCTCCTGGGCTTCGGCTGGAAAGATGGGCTTTAAGGGTTCTAAAAAGAATACCCCTTATGCGGCTCAAACGGCGGCGGCTGATTGTGCCAAGACCGCATTTGACTTAGGGATGCGCAAAGCCGAAGTGTTTGTGAAAGGCCCTGGGTCTGGTCGCGAGTCGGCTATCCGGACCATCCAAAACAGTGGCATTGAGGTAACGGTGATCAAGGACGTTACCCCGCTCCCTCACAACGGTTGCCGCCCTCCCAAGCGTCGCCGTGTTTAATTAATTTCCGGACTGCCCAGGGGCGGTTCGTTTTGTTTCACTTATATAATGTTGAACTGCTGAATCCTTCGGGATGCAACATTGACAACCTAATTTCAAATCAAATGGCAAGATACACTGGCCCAAAATCCAAAATCTCTCGGCGGTTTAAAGAGCCGATTTTTGGCCCCAGCAAAGCGCTGAAAAGTAAAAACTATCCTCCCGGTCAGCACGGCAGGAACAAGCGCGCCAAGGTTTCGGAATACGCCACCCAATTGGCCGAGAAGCAGAAGGCCAAATACCTCTACGGGGTATTGGAGCGGCAATTCCGCAAAACGTTCGAGAACGCTGCCCGCAAGGGTGGGGTAACCGGCACTAACCTTTTGCGCTTGTTGGAGGCCCGCCTGGACAACACGGTTTACCGCCTTGGGATTGCTCCTACCCGTCGGGCGGCCCGTCAATTGGTGTCGCATCACCACATTACGGTTAATGGCGAAGTGGTGAGCATCCCCTCGTACTCGCTCCGCCCCGGCGATGTGGTGGCCGTGCGGGAAAAATCTAAGTCGTTGGAAGTGGTGGTAGCCTCGGTAACGGGCCGTACCAACCGGTTCCCCTGGCTAGAATGGGATGGTGCTACCATGACCGGAAAGTTTGTGAATATGCCCGAGCGTGAGGAAATTCCTGAGAATATCAAGGAAAGCCTCATTGTGGAACTTTATTCTAAGTAATTTGCTTTACCGCATTTTTCGGTTCATTTTTACAACGAAAACCAAAATTTAGGAGCAGATATGTCCATTTTAGCATTCCAAATGCCCGAAAAAGTGGTGATGGAAAAAGCCGATGATTTTCACGGAACTTTTGACTTCAAACCGCTGGAAAAAGGCTATGGCGTAACCATCGGGAACGCCCTTCGCCGCATCCTGTTATCATCACTGGAGGGCTATGCAATAATCGGTATCAAAATCCCGGGCGTGCTGCACGAATTTTCCACCCTCAAAGGGGTGATGGAAGATGTGAGCGAGATCATCCTCAACTTGAAGACGGTCCGTTTCAAGCGCACTGCCGAAAACCCGGATCTGAAGATCACGGTGCAGATCAGTGGTCAAGAAAAGTTTAAGGCTGGGGACATTGGCAAATTTACCAGCCATTTTACCATCCTTAACCCTGAGCAGGTGATCTGTAACATCGACTCGTCGATTTCGCTCGAGGTGGAACTTCACCTTGACAAAGGCCGGGGCTACGTACCCGCCGAAGAAACGGCGAAGTCGGAACAAGTGTTCGGTTACATCCCCATCGATGCCATCTTCACGCCTATTAAAAACGTGAAGTACTCGGTGGAGAACACCCGGGTAGAACAGAAAACCGACTACGAACGCCTGCTGCTTGATATCCAAACAGATGGTTCGATCCATCCCGAGGAGGCCCTCAAAGGTGCGGCAACGGTGCTGATCAAGCATTTTATGCTCTTCTCCGACGAGAAGATGACCTTCGAGATGCCTAAGGTGGAGCAAGACGAGACTGTGGACGAGGAGTACCTGCACATGCGCAAGTTGCTGAAAACGTCGTTGAGCGATTTGGATTTATCGGTGCGGGCTTACAACTGCCTCAAGGCCGCCGACATTAAAACCCTGGGCGACCTGGTGCAACTTGAGATCTCGGACATGATGAAGTTTCGGAACTTCGGCAAAAAGTCGTTGACCGAGCTTGAGCAACTGGTGGCGGAGAAAAACCTCACCTTTGGTATGGAAGTAGTGAAATATCGGTTGGACGAAGACTAATTACACTCATGAGACACGGAAGAAAAATAAATCACCTGGGAAGGACTTCATCGCACCGCAAGGCGTTGCTGAAGAACATGACCATCTCGCTGATTCTCCATAAAAAAATCAGTACCACGGTAGCCAAAGCCAAGGCCCTGCGCAAGTATGTGGAGCCATTGCTGACCAAGGCCAAAACCGACAGCACCCACTCGCGCCGGATCGTTTTTGCGTACCTGCAAGATAAAGAAGCCGTGAAAATGCTGTTCGACGAAGTGTCGCGCAAGATCACCGACCGCAACGGCGGTTACACCCGCATCATTAAGACCGAAAAGCGCCTGGGCGACAACGCCGAGATGTGCATCATGGAATTGGTGGATTACAACACCATTTACGTGAAAGAGGGCCAAGAAACCGCCAAGAAAACCCGCCGCAGCCGCCGTGGCTCGGGTAAGGGAGCGGCTACCCAGCAAACTACTGCCGCCGAAGCCGAAACGCCCAAAGTGGAGGCCCTGCCCAAGGAAGAGCAGAGCGGCGAAGGCCAAGTACAAGAAAACGCTTAGGTTGTTTAAGTTATGCCTATTTGCCAGGATTGGGTTTGCCGATCCTGGCTTTTTTGTTTGAGATCAGTAAGCTGCTGGCGAGTCAGCCGATACCTTCTTCATTTTGTTGTGATAACCTGATGAGTAAATAATTCCCTTAAGAAATCCCTACTTTTGGGTTGGTTAAAATACCAAGATCAAGTAGAGACTGCTTATTCCTAGTAGCATAAATCGTTGATAACCAAGTAAAAAAATCATTTAATCAGTTCTGGATAATTTAGCATATTAACCACCCGCCCATGTCCGCGCCTTGGAGTTTAGAACGCTACCATCAAGCCTTTACTTTAGCGGCCCACGCCCACGCCGACCAACGAATTGCCGACTCCGAGGTGCCCTACATTGTCCACGTGGCGGAGGTAGCCAACGAGACCTTGGCGGCCCTGCTGGCGGCCCCGCCCGGGCTGGATTGGGACCTGGCCCTAGCTTGCGCCCTCCTGCACGACACCATCGAGGATACCAAAGTTACTTACGCCGAGGTAGCCGCCGCGTTTGGCGAGCGGGTGGCCCAAGGGGTGCTGGCCCTCACTAAAAACTTTGAGCTGCCCAAAGCCGACCAAATGGCCGACAGCCTGCAACGTATTTTGGCCCAAGGCCCCGAGGTGCGGCTGGTGAAAATGGCCGACCGGGTGCCATTGAGGCGCGTTTGGCCGCCAAAATCGAGGCGTACTCGCAGTATTTTGGGTAAGCAGGGTGGAATTGTGCGGAAAATCGCAAAGCCAACCTGTTGACTTTCAAAATTTTACTAAAAATTAGTTGAGCGAACACCCGCTTGCCCGCGCTCGCGTACCCAGGCGAAGGGCCGCCCGGCTACGGCAACCGGTGCAGCAACTGGACCCGTTCGTTGAGGATGTGATACACCTCGTCGAACGTGTGGATGTGGATGGGCCGCGAGTCGATCACGGTTTTTTCGGCGCGCCAGGCCAGCCGGTGGGCCAGGGCCGGGGTGAGGTAC
>JALONO010000277.1 GCA_025454895.1 Bernardetiaceae bacterium | reverse complement strand
TATTAAGGTGCTGGGCAAAACAGCCCTGGCCCTGTTCCACGCGGGCATTGCCGCCATGCGCTACGGGGCCTACATCAGCGAGCACGATGCCAAAATTGCGGGCAAGCTGGCCTACGTGATGGCCGGGGGCGACCTGAGCTACCCCCAAACCGTGAGCGAGCAATACCTGCTAGACCTGGAGCGCGAGGCCTTCTTGAGCCTCACCGGCGAGCCGAAAACCCTGGAACGCATCCAGGGCCTGCTGTTCAAAGGCAAAACCGTGCGCAATTAAGTTTCTTCATTTTCAATCGTTTAAGATACGCCAGGCGCAAAACCTGGCGTTTTTGTTTGGATAAGGTGCTCCTCAAAACCCACCAGCAGCCATAACCTTTATGGTTGTTTTAAAGGGAGTGAATGACTGATCGCTTTAGGGGTTATTTTATATTGATAATCAAGGCGTTAAAAGATGGATAGAAATCCCTAAAAAATCAGACATCAGTAATCCATACCGACCTACATGCCACTCCCGTTAGCCATCCGCCAGTTTTATGCCCCCGTGCAGCCGGGGTTGTTACCCGCGCGGGCCGGGGCGGCGGGCGTGGCCTACCAGGAATTTGCCCCGGCCGAACCGCTGCGGCCCCTGGTATATTGTTATTGGCAGTTACATACCGGGCAGCCCCTGGCCCAGCCGTTCGTTTACCGCGTGGTGGCTGATGGCTGCGTGGACGTGTACCACGACCTGAGCCAACCCGGCGATGCTTACATCACCGGGTTTTGCCCCACTTTTACCGAGTTTAGCCTGGGGCAGAGCTTTTTTTATTGGGGCATCCGGTTTCTGCCGGGCATGTTACCCGTTTGGTTTGGGCTGTCCGCCGCTGAGCTCTCACCCGTGGCCACCGAGTTGAGCGGGGTGTTGCCCGGCCTAGCGGCGTTCTTGCGGGGGCGGCTGCACCCGGGCCTGCCCCCCCACGAGTTGGCCCACCTCACCGACGCTCACTTACTGAACCAGTTGAACCAAGCCAAGCTCAAGTTTGACCCCCGTTTTTACCGGGCTTTGGCCTTGCTGTTGCAACAGCGCGGCGCGGTGGCCCTCCGCACCGACCTCGATACTGGTTTTAGCCCCCGCCAAATGCGCCGCCAGTTTGCCCACTACATTGGCCATAGTGCCAAAACTTTTTGCCAGGTGGTGCGCTTCCAAAACCTGCTGAGGGCGGTGCCTTCGGCCCAAGAGTTGCGCCAGCAAAAACTATTTTTTGACTTCGGTTATTACGACCAGGCCCACTTTAGCAAAGAGTTCAAACACTTTTACGGCCTCACGCCCCGGCAGGCTTTTGGCGGCGAATAATGGCCGTTTTTTACAAGTTTAAGGACGGACAAACCACGAGTTTTGCCTCGTTAAATCATTGTTTATGAAACCATTCATTGCCCTGCTGGGGCTGCTGATCCTAGCGACCAGTGCCCAAGCCCAATCCGTTTCACCCTCCACCCAAAAACCGCTCGCCATGAAAATGAATGCTGGAGTTATCACCGCTAAACTGGCCGAAACCAAGGCTTTTTACACCCAGGTGCTGGGGTTCGGCGTATCGTTCGAGAACGAGTTTTACCTGCTGTTGCACACGCCCAACCAGCAGGCCGAGATCAGCTTTTTGCTGCCCCAGCATCCGACGCAACAGCCGATTTTTGCCCCCGCCTTTACTGGCCAGGGGGTTTATCTGACGTTAGAAGTGCCCAATGTGGACCTGGTGTACGCTCAGGTCAAAGCCAAGGGCGTGCCCATCAACTTCGAGCTGCGCGATGAGCCTTGGGGCGACCGTCATTTTGCCATCGTGGACCCCAACGGGATCGGGATCGATGTGGTGCAATCTACGCCCCCCGCCGACAAGTAATGCGGTTAACCGCTAGTGTGGCCGAGCCTGCCTCCAACTCTAGTTGCGGGCAGGCTCGGCCGTTTCCGTCCGGTTAGTATCGCTAAAATCAAAAACAGTTAATTCGCTGATTTTCAAAAAAAAGAGATCGTTATTGGCAGGTAATTTTAACTACTTATGAACAACTTAGGCATTCTTTTTTGCTTTGACGGTTAAACCCCTCCCCCGGTTTTTTGTCAATAGGGCACTCCCTGATAGTTGTGGCCAGCCTCGTTTACCTAGGTGGACGATGAATAGGGCGAAAGCCCACCCGCCACCAGTTCGTCTGTTAACTAAACTGCCTTGACCCATGCCCCCTTTGAGCGAAACCCAACGCCAGCAAGTAATGCACCTGTACCGCCGGGCAGGCTTTGGCCTGCCACTGGCCCAGGTAGCCCTGCTGGATAAGCCTTGGCCCTTCCACCTGGATAAGTTGCTGGCCGACAGTGGCCCGGCCCACCCGCCCGCCGACCTGCGGATCGTAACCGAGAACGAGCTTACCCTGGTGCGCCTGGCCAAAGCGGCCAAAGGCGATAACGACGAAGAAAAAAAGGAAGTGGTGAAGGACATCCTGCGCCGGGGCAAGGAACTGAACATTCAGTGGATGCAACAAATGGCGGCTAGCCCGGCCCTGCTCCGCGAAAAAATGACCTTGTTTTGGCATGGGCACTTTGCCTGCCGCCAACTCAATGCCTTTTTTGCCCAGAACTTGAACAACACCCTGCGCCGGTTGGCCCTGGGTAAGTTTGGCGACTTGTTGGTGGCCGTGTCGAAAGACGCCGCCATGCTCAACTTCTTGAACAATAAACAAAACCGCAAGGGCCATCCCAACGAGAACTTCGCCCGCGAGGTGATGGAACTGTTTACCTTGGGGCGGGGCCACTACTCCGAAACCGACATCAAAGAAGCCGCCCGGGCGTTCACCGGCTGGCAAGCCGACCAGGCCGGGGAATTCGTGTTCCGGCGGTTTGCGCACGACGACGGCTCCAAGACCTTCCGGGGCCGCACGGGCAAGTTCACCGGCGACGATATTTTGGCCATGATCCTGGAAGATCGCCAAACCGCCCGGTTTATCACCGAAAAAATCTACCGGTTTTTTGTGGGTGAAACGGCTCCGGCCGATCGCTTGGCCGACCTGGCCGCCGGGTTTTACAACGCACAATACGATATTGGCCAACTGATGCGCCGCATTTTCTCGGCCGACTGGTTTTATGCCGAAGCGGGCCGGAACACGCTCATTAAATCGCCGACGGAGCTGCTGGTGGGCCTGCAACGCCAGCTGGGGGCCACCCTGCCCCAACCCGACGGCCTGCTGCCCGTGCAGCGGGTGCTGGGGCAGGTGCTGTTTTTCCCGCCCAACGTGGCCGGCTGGCCCGGCGGCCGCAGTTGGATCGATAGTTCCACGCTGGTGGCCCGCACGGGTTTGCCCGCCGTACTGTTTGCCGAGGGCCAACTGGACCTGCAAGCCAAGGACGAGGGCGACGTGGCCTTGGATTTCCTGGGCCGCCAGGGCCTGGGGCCGTTGCGGGCCAAAGCCGACTGGGCGGGCCTGGCCGCCGCCTTTGCCCGGCCCACCCCGGCCGATACGCTCCAAGCCTTGGCCACCTATTTGCTGGCGGCCCCGTTGAGTGCCACCAATGTTCGCCTGGTGCTGGCCCAAGCCGATACCTCCTCGCCCGAACGCCTGGTGCGCTCGCTAGTGCTGGCCCTCACCAGCCAGCCCGAATACCAACTGGTTTGAGCACCATCGGCCTGCTAGTCTGCTCCATCATCGATCATCAAAAAGAAAAATCACTTCATCGTGTTAATCATTTAAAGATATGGCGTCGCGTCGTTCGTTTTTGAAAAAATCTGGCTTGGCCGTGGCCGGTACTTGGTTGCTGCCCGCTTTCTTGAAAAATTGGGAAGCCCAGGCCCTGGCCCCCGGCGATAAAGTGCTGGTGGTAGTGCAACTCTCGGGCGGTAACGACGGCCTCAACACCGTGGTGCCGTTTGGCCACGATGCCTACTACCGCGCCCGGCCCACCTTAGGGGTTGAGGCCAGTAAAGTGCTTAAAATCAATGAGGAACAAGGGTTTAACCCGGCCTTGGAAAAACTCCACCACCTTTACGACCAAGGGTTGGTTACCGTGTTCAACGGTGTGGGCTACCCCAACCCGGACCGCTCCCACTTCCGGGCGATGGACATTTGGCACACCGCCAGCGCCGCCAACCAATACCTGACCACTGGCTGGCTGGGCCGTTACCTGGATGCCTCGTGCCAGGCCCAGTGCCAAGCCTACCGGGCCATTGAGGTGGACGATACCCTGAGCCTGGCCCTCAAAGGCGAGTTGGTAAAGGGCATTGCCCTGCAAGACCCGCGCAAGCTCCACCGAAACACCCACTCGTCCCAATTTGCCCAACTGAAACAGGCCCAGCCCGCCGAAGGGGCCTCGGAAAACGTGGCCTACCTGTATAAAACTTTGGCCGAGACGGCCTCCTCGGCCGACTACATTTACGAGAAAAGCCGGGTGCAGCAAAGCCGGGGCGACTACCCCGCCAGCCAGTTTGCCCGGCGGCTCAAAACCGTGGCCGAGCTGATCACCTCGGGCGTGAACACCCGCGTGTACTACGTGTCGCTGAGCGGGTTCGATACGCACGTGCGCCAAGCGGCCCAGCAGGAGCGCCTGTTGCGCGAGTACGCCGAGGGCATGGCCGCTTTTGTGCAGGACATGAAGCAAAACAACCGCCTGCGCGACGTGATGGTGCTCACCTTTTCGGAGTTTGGCCGCCGGGTGGCCCAAAACGCCAGCGGCGGCACCGACCACGGTACGGCCAACAACCTGTGGGTGATCAACGGCGGGCTAACCAAGCCCGGCGTGTTCAACCCTGCCCCCAACCTCACCGACTTGGACGAGGGCGACCTTAAATTTGCCATCGATTTCCGCAACATCTACGCCACGTTGGTGCGCCGCTGGCTAGAGGCCGAAATACCTGGCATTTTGGGCGGCCAGTTCACCGAGTTGCCTTTTGCTTAACCCCTCGTCCCGTACTGTAGTCGGGCCAAGGCATGCCTTGGCCCGACTTGCCTTGTCCCTACAACAAAACCCGGATGGTTAATTCCGAGGGAAAGAGGCTTGGCGTATCGGGTTTTAGACAGAAATGCCAGTACCCTAAGAGCTAATGTCGTAATCAACCTTGATTGGCCCCGCCTTGGTTTTTGGGCCATGCTTGGCCGCCTATGCCAAAACGCCTGGTGAGGCCGCTCGCTGGGAGGTTCAACCACAAAAAACCGCGATTAACCCCCGCCGGGCTAGCATTATTGCGGCAGGCGGCGTAAAGTTGCACATCACTGCCGGGGCTGAGCGGCTGCTGGCGGTCAAATATGATTTTTTCGCGAAAACAACTTCCTACACTTTTATGAGCGGACTAGATATTGCCGTTTTTGTGGCCTATTGCGTGGTGATCATCGCCGTGGGCCTGTGGGTCTCGCGCGACAAGGCGGGCCACGAAAAAGATTCCAAGGACTACTTCCTAGCCAGCCAGGCCCTGCCGTGGTGGGCCATCGGGGCC
>JALONO010000276.1 GCA_025454895.1 Bernardetiaceae bacterium | reverse complement strand
GGCCTGGGCGCGAGCGTGCCCCTGGTGCCCAACCCCACCCCCGCGCAGCGGTACCGCAACCGGCGGGTGCGCATCCGGCGGCGGCGGTGAGGTAAGGCGCATTTTGAGCGAAGCCCAGAACGTGCGCCTAGTTCATAAATCTAATGGAAAATATATCTACCAAAAGAATTAACCCAAAGTCTTTCCTATTGGTTATCAATCATTTGCAAGAGTGGAACGCCCAACCTAGATCAAATCTTGGTGTAAACCTTGCAATGAAATGGGCAATTCATATCGCAAAGGCCCGAAGATTAGAAACTATAAATCGGCTTGACTAACCAGAAAACCAAGGTTAGGGCCTGTTACCTACATTTACCACAAACTAAAACCAGGCAAATGGCCTGAAATGCTAACTTCGGTCAACTACTCAGTTTTGCCGCTCCGGCTGTCGGTTTCCGGCATTTTTTCCGCAATTTGTTTGAGGCAGAAGTATTGCAGGTTGTGCGCCCGGCCCGTGGAGGCGGTAAAACCCCAAATTACCTGGGTATGCCCGCCAAACACGTCGCTCACCAGGTCGCGCACGGCGGTGTGAACCAATTGGCCGTCCAGCATCACGCTCACCCGCTTGGAGCGAGGCTCCCACCGGAACGAGAAATTGTGCAACTGGTCGTCTTCCAGGTTGTAGGCCCCGTCTTTGTTATGCCAAAATTCGTCGTGGTAGTTGGTGCCGTCTTCCAGGTAAGCCACGTGGTCGAACTCGGGGTCATTTTGGCGGTAGTTGGTATAAGTGTCAAACTCGACGGCCACCGAAGGGGCAATGAACGTGCCGCCCCGTGCCCATTTGCTCCAGCGGCCGTAGCCCATGCACTCGCCCCAGGTGCCAAAAGCGTCAAAAGCCCGCGGGTCGTCGTGCAGCACAAAGGTGATCCCGTCGGCCCCTTCGTCTTTATTGCCCAGGTAAATCTCAAAATCGACTTGGAAAAACCGGGACAGGTCTAGCCGGGTTTGGTAGTACGCAATGCCTTCGGCGTACTCCACATCGGGCGTGAGTTGGATACAGTCGTTGGGCATGAGCTGCGCATCGCCCATGAGTTTGTAATGCAACGGGCTTTGCTGGGCCAAAACGGCCAGTGGCCAAGCCAATAAGGCCCCTAAAAGCAACTTTTTCATGGCGATGTCGTTTGGAATAAATAATGCGGCTGAGCCGGAAAAAACCCTATTCTTCAACAAACGAACCCGGAGGGAGGTTCTGGAATTCACCATGAATTTACCTTTTTTGAACCAGACTTTGCAAATAACCGGCGGGTTAAGGCCCTACTGGGCCGGTTTGGGACTGCTGTGGGGCTTGCTGCTGGGGGTAACCCCGGCCCAAGCCCAAAGCGACCGCCCGCCGGCCGAGGTGAACCTGGTGCTGGACCGCTACGGAGGCAAGCGCATCCGGCTGCCGCAAGGGGCCGAAATTAGGTTCAAACTCAAGGGCAGCCCCCAGGTTTACACCGACTACATCGCGGAGTTTTGGGAGGCCGACACCGCTGTTTTGCTACTGCAAGCCCGCACCTTGGTCAAATTGCGCGACTTTGACGTGTTTTATTTTCGGCGGGGTTGGGTGCGCACCACCAGTGCCGGGTTAGGGTTTATCGGCGGCGGGTTCAGCCTGGCGGCCTTGTCGGCCCCGCTGTTCCCCGTGCGCTACTACGACCCCGCCGAGTCGGCGGTGCTGGGGCTATCGGCCCTAACGCTTTCGCAAGGCGTCAAACTATTCAGGTGGAAGAAGTTCCGGGTAGTGCCGGGGCGCAGCCGGGCCCGCATTTTAAACACGTCGTTCAAGCCAGTGGCGGAGCGGTGAGGGCCGCCGCATCTACCTTAAAAAATTGACAAGTTCATCTTTATCGCTAAAGAAGGCCCCAATTTTGTACCTGGATGGTACTTGGTAGCGTTCCTGCCATTTATAAAAGAGAACTAGCCCTATACCGATGGGTGGTTTTTGCCACCCCCCAACCTACTTTATTCATCATGACTACCCAGTTAACTAATCTTTTGGGCCTGGTGGCCGCCTCGCTTACTACACTCGCGTTTTTGCCCCAGGTGATCCGCACCTGGCGGCTCCGCTCGGCCCAAGACCTATCGTTGGGCATGTTTAGCCTATTGTGCGTGGGCGTGGCCCTATGGCTGGTTTACGGCCTGCTCACGGGCAACTTGCCCATTATTGCGGCCAACGGGGCCACGCTAGTGCTTTGTGGCATTCTGCTTTACTTTAAACTCGCCTTTAAAAAATAAGGCACCCGGTCTAGCGGCCTGGCCCAGTTAGGCGTGGCCAACGCATCTCCAACCTAAAAATTACGCAACTGGGCCGGTTTTGGACGGGTCTTGCTTGGAAAAAAAGCCGTTTTAGGAGAACTTTCCGCCTCATTTTTGGCCGCACGCCCTCATCCATGCCCGACGGAGTAAACAAATACACCGAAGCCCAGCAGCACGAGTTGTTTAACCGGGAGTTTTTTCCGTTGGCCGACTCGCTTTACAATTTTGCTTTCAAACTGGCTTTGGACGAAGACGACGCCAAAGATCTCGTCCAGGATACCTACAGCAAGGCGTTCCGGTTCATAAATTCGTTTGAGCGGGGAACTAACGCCAAAGCGTGGTTGTTTAAAATACTGAAAAACAGCTATATCAACGAGTATCGGCGAAAGTCTAAACAGCCGGTAAAAGTTGATTATCAAGAAGTAGAGAGCGTCTATAACGCCGATGACATCGACGAGGATTTCACCACCGACCTACGGGCAGAGACAGTCCGCGACTTGATCGGCGACGAAGTAACCACCGCAGTCAATTCCCTGCCAGTCGATTTTAGGACGGTGATCATCCTCTGCGACCTGGAAGGTTTTACTTACGAAGAAATGGCAAAGATTTTGGACATTCCCATTGGCACGGTGCGTTCGCGCCTGCACCGCGCCCGGAGTATTTTAAAAGCCAAATTGCAAGATTATGCCCGCCACTTAGGCTATCCCCCCGGATTACCCCCCACCGATTGACCTTCTTGGATGCTAGTTTATTGGGGTTGCATGCCCAATTGGCACCCTTGACGGCTCATTTGCAAAAAATAATGTTTAGCGTTCTTTTTAAACCGACCAACAACTGACTTCGGTACCTCAAATCCCCCCACATGTTTATCAGTTTCCAAGCAAGATTTTCGTCATGAATGTGAACATCGATTTGGCAGACCGCCGCTTGTTTAAGCAGATGCTGCCCTCGTATCTGGATGGTGAAGCAACCGAAAGCGAAACCGCCTTTGTCAGTCGCAAAATTGAACAGTGCAAATTTTGCCGGGGCATTTACGAAAACGAAAAATCGATCCACGAACACATCAAACGTTCCCTCGCCCAGGACCGGGTAAGCCTCCCCCCTCCCTTCTTTATCGAGTTGCGGCAAACCATTTTTAGCCAGGCACCTGTAGCTGCCGTTTAAACCACTCGCCGGGCCTTTATGCCACCCACCAAGCTGATCGTCTTTTCTGCCCCCTCGGGGGCGGGCAAAACTACTATTGTCAAGCATTTGCTAGCCAAGTACCCCCAATTAGCCTTCTCGGTATCGGCCACCACGCGCGCGCAACGCCCGCACGAGCTACACGGCCGGGACTATTACTTTATCAGCCAAGCCGAGTTTGAGCAAAAAATCGCGGCGGGCGAGTTTTTAGAGTACGAGCAGGTGTACGGCGGCACTTATTACGGTACGCTCAAAGCCGAAATCGAGCGGCTGCGCGGCGCGGGCCGCCACGTGGTGTTCGACGTGGACGTGGAAGGTGGCCTACACATTAAAGCCTTTTACCAGGCCGAAGCCCTCGCGGTGTTTGTCAAAGTAAGCTCGCTGGAGGTGCTGGCCCAGCGGCTCAACGCCCGCAACACCGAAAGTGCCGAAAAGAAGGCCGAACGCCTGGCCAAAGCCACCAAGGAAATGGCCTACGCTACCCAATTTGACACCGTGGTGGTCAACGACGACCTGCCCACCGCTTTGGCCCGGGCCGAGCAACTATACGAGCAATTTACTGCGGCATGAAGGTAGCACTGTTCTTCGGGTCGTTTAACCCGATACACGTGGGGCATTTGATCATTGCCAACACGGTAGCTGAAAGTACCGATTACCAACAGGTTTGGTTTGTGGTTTCGCCCCACAACCCGTTTAAAAAAAGTAACACCCTGCTGCACGAGCACGACCGCCTGGAAATGGTGAGGGCCGCCATTGCCGATAACCCCAAGCTCAACGCCACCGATATCGAGTTTCGGCTGCCCCGGCCCAGCTATACCATTGATACCCTCACCCACCTGCAAGAAAAGCACCCCCAGCACCAGTTTAGGCTCATCATCGGTGAAGACAACCTGAATAACTTCTATCGCTGGAAAAATTTTGCCAGGATTTTGGAGTATTACGGCCTACTGGTGTACCCCCGCCACGGCTCGCCGGAAAGCGAGCTACTGGCCCACCCCAATGTGCAACTGGTAAACGCCCCCTTGGTGGATATTTCGGCCACGTTTATCCGTGAAACCATTCGCCAGCACCGTTCCATCAAGTACCTAGTCCACGACGACGTGGAGGTGCTTATCCGGGGCAAAAAGCATTACCAGTAACGGCGCGGCAACTCAACCCACGATTGCACAATCGGCTTGTTCAACTCAAACCAACCAAAGATTGCGTTTTATTTCAACGTAAATACTTGATAATCAAATAATAATAATTTGTCATTTCAAGGTAAGCCGCTCCGGCTTGGTCAATCCATCCACTCATACCGGCCTTGGCCATTGGGTAATAGTTGGCTGGTTTGCACCACCGCATCCAGGTTAAGCGGCCCGTACAAGTGCGGGTACAAGTGGCCGCCCGAGCTAGCCTCGTAAACCAGCCGGGCGGTCAGTCGGGTTTCGTCGATGTGCAGCAGCAACAGCGGGCCTTGGCCCCCAAAGTAACGGTTGGCCGTTGGGGCCACCTGGGCGGCCGTGCTACAATGGATAAAACCTTCGCTGGCCAGGCTCGCGGGCTGGTACTGGCCTTGGGCCTGGGCCGCCTGCCAAGCCGGGGTAGAACTAAGGTGGAA
>JALONO010000275.1 GCA_025454895.1 Bernardetiaceae bacterium | reverse complement strand
CTTTGCCCACCTGGAACTGGACCCCAGCCTGCGCCCCAACGTGAGCATGACCTACTACCCCAGCGGCCACATGTTCTACATCCACAAGCCCTCGCTGGTACAGTTTAAGCAAGATGTGGCGGGGTTTATCCGCAAGGCGGTGGCGGGTAAATAATATTCTGCAAGATCAAGCGTTTTAATTCTAATAGTAATTACTGTTGATTACTAAAAGTAGATTACCAGCCTTAATTAACTTCTTTCACCATGCACTTCCGCACCACCAAGGAGCACCTTGAACGGATTGATGCCTTAATCCGCCGCCGGGCCACCGGCACCCCCGACCAACTGGCCCAAAAACTGGGCATTTGCCGGGCCACCTGGTTTGAGTGGCTGGAACAACTGCGCACCGACCTGGGCCTGCCCATTGCCTACGACCCGGCCGCCCAAACCTATTACTACACCCGGCCCGGCCGCGCGGCGTGTGGGTTTATGGAAGAAAGCCTGCCCCAGGCCATTGATGGGCCAACTAACCACCCAAAGAGTTTTTTTTAGGTTTTTGCCTCAGTCTGGTTTTATCAGACTATTGGTTCATTATTTTGAGTTACTGATCACTTTTCTTCAAACTAATTTTTTAAAAACCAACGTGTTATGAAAAAGTCAGCTAACTGGAGAGCCTTCTCTCTCTCTCTCTCTCTCTCTGTCTCTCTCTGCTCCTGATGGGAGCGTGTACTCAAGGGCTTAATGATGTGGTGCCCGACCATACGCTCGGGACTACCTCCCTTGGGACGGTTGACCAACCAGGCCAGCCACTTGCCGATTACAAACTACCGATCCTGAAAACTAAACAGGGCCGATTGGTGTTCAAAGACCGGTTTGAATTTATGGACATGGCGGCGAAAATCAGCGCGAGCGGGGTGGCGACCGCCGAGGCATGGGAAAAATCCCACCCCGGTTTTACCTCTTACCTGACCCAGGTCAGGAATACCCGCACCTGGGACTCCTTGGCCAACCTTTTCACCTTCGATGCCCGGTTGTTGAATTTCAAGGGCGAGTTCCAATTGGGCGACACCATCGCCTGGTACCACCAGGGCGCCTACTATTACTTCCCCAACGGTAACGAGGCCGAACTGGCCGAAGTGCAACGCCGGGGCGGTGACCCGGCCCGGGCCTACCCGGTTACACGAAACACGCGGGTAATCTCCTCCGGCCGCAGCGAAGGCACAGAAAGGTTTGAAGAGAAATACTTCAAAGAATACAACACGGCCACCCACACGCTGAAAATCTCGTTTGCACTGATCAGCGAGGTGAGAAAATACTATAATGGCCCCAATACTACCAGAATTGGCACTAAGATAAGTTTGGTCTATTGGCAACCCGGTAGCTGGCCCACCCCTGGCCGGTGGCGCCAGGCCGGGGAAAATCGGATCAGCAACATTTCCAACCTCAATTTTACCGTAAGCCACCTGCTTATCACTGGTTTATATACCAACTCCGTTCCCCTCACACCAACTTATCTTAATGCGGATTATGATCTTGATGTTCTTTTAGGTCAAGAGGTGCAGATCAGTACCGGTGAAGACTATTGGGAGGCACGTGTAAACGGTAACTATAGCTGTCAGGTGACCAATCCCGGCCACAGTGCGGGCACTTACACCGTTAACGGGGCAAACTGGTTTTGGCAATAAATTTTTCACCCTCCGTTGCCCGTGTCTCACGGGCAACGGCCTTTAACCATCCAAACATGAAAAAAATCGTGATGTTGCTGGCGGGCCTGCTGTTGCTCGGGGCCTGCCAAAATGAAGTTGACCCCAACACCGAGCTTTCGGCCGAGATCGGGGGACAGGTATTTACGGCCCGGCCCCAGATTCCGGACTCCGAACTAAAAGCCGCTGGTGTGCTTTCTTTATGGGGACAACAAGGCAAAGATGTTTTAAGGGTAAGTTTCGTGGGCATCTCCGACCAGTCATTAACGGCGGAATTTAATGCACCCGGCCTGGAGGTGTTTCACCCAACAAACCAGAATATTGGTGGCCAGCGGCAGACCCCATTGGCAACGGTCATATTCACCAATGCCGCTGGTGAAACCTGGGCGAGCATGACCCCGCCCGAAGGCTCGGGCGGCCAACTGGTGGTGACCAAGGCCAGCCGCGAGGAAGTGGTGGGCGAGTTCAGCGGCACGCTCTGGGGGCCCATCCGCCTGGACAGAGACGACTGGAAAGACCCGCGCAACCTGCGCCCCCTCAAGATAGAGCGGGGCGTGCTGCGGGTGCGATTGCCCAACTAACCGCCGGATGCCCAGGCATTGGCCCGGGGCTTCGGAAGGCCCTCGCGCCCGCACTACCCGTGTGGTTGCGAGGGCTTTTTTCTGATCCCCCGCCGCCCCTTGCGCAACGTTTCCCCCAATCAAAGCATCTTCTCATCAAACGACCAGTTGTTTGCCGTCAAACCACCCAAGCCATGAAAAAAACCCTCTATCTGCTGCTGGCCCTGCTGCTCGGGGCCTGCCAAAATGAAGTTGACCCCAACGCCGAGCTTTCAGCCCTGATCGGTGGGCAAGCTTGGGCGGCCCGGCCCACCGCCACCCGCCGCTCTACCATTCACCTAAACATAGAGGGCTACCAAGGGGACAAAAGCTACCTTGCCATTGGCATCACGGGCGGGACGGCCCTCTTCCGGCCATTCACCGCCGAGTGGGCCGCCGGGGGGATGGAGGTGCTCAACCCGGCCCTCATGCAGGGGCAAGGTTCTTCGCCGGATAGCTATTGGGCTTATATCGTGTACTACGATGCCGAAAAGGGCGAGAGTTGGATGAGCATGCGCCCCGCCGAGGGCTCGGCTGGCCAACTGGTAGTAACCAAGGCCGACCGCGAGGAACTCGTCGGCGAATTCAGCGGCACGCTTTGGGGCCCCATCCGCCGGGACAGCGATGCCTGGAAGGACCCGCGCAACCTGCGGCCCCTCAAGGTTGAGCGGGGCGTGGTGCGGGTGCGGGCCAAACTGGCCGACTAACCGCCAGGTACCCAGGCATTGGCCGGGGCTTCTATAACTCGCAAAGGCAGACCCAGCTAAGTTAGCTTTAGATTTTGATGATCAGCATTTTCTTCAATTATATGCTGATAATCAATGTCTTAAAAAGATATCTTCAAAATAGCAGATGTCTACGTTTACAAAAGCGACCATTTCATGGCTTTCCGCGCCGCAAACACCGACTATGCACGGACTGTTTTTACTTTGCGGCCCGTTAGCCGTCAATTTACAACCTCTCATGGCCACCACCGCAATTTTGCTCACCAATCTCGGCTCGCCGGACAGCCCGGCCCCGACGGACGTGAAAAAGTACCTCGACGAGTTTTTGATGGACGAACGGGTGATCGACCTGCCCTACTGGCTGCGCCTGCCGCTGGTGCGGGGCCTCATTACCCCGCTCCGGTCGCGCCAAAGTGCCAAAAAGTACCAAACCATTTGGACGGACCAAGGCTCGCCCCTAGTGCACACCACCCGGCAACTTACCCAATTGGTGGCGGCGGCGGCCCACCAGCCCACCTACATGTGTATGCGCTACGCCAACCCCACCCCCCAGGCGGTGTTAGCCCAAATTGCCAAGCAACATCCTGATTTAAAAGAACTTAAACTAGTACCGCTGTACCCGCACTACGCCATGAGCAGTTACGAAACCGCC
This sequence comes from Bernardetiaceae bacterium, assembly GCA_025454895.1. Taxonomy (GTDB): domain Bacteria; phylum Bacteroidota; class Bacteroidia; order Cytophagales; family Thermoflexibacteraceae; genus JALONO01. The sequence continues at coordinate 4,642 of JALONO010000275.1, read as the reverse complement.
GTGGAACACGTGAAAGCGGCCCACCGCCAAGGCAATTATCCGTTTGCGCTCACGGTGGTGCCGCCGTTTTACAACCAGGCCGCCTACGTAACGGCCTTGGCCAATAGCCTGCGGCCTCACCTGAACCCGCTGCCCGACCACGTGCTGTTTAGCTACCACGGCATCCCGGAGCGGCACGTGAAAAAAACCGACCCTGGCCGCCAGCACTGCCTGCAAACCGCCGACTGCTGCAACGTGGCCGCCCCCGCCCACGCCTTTTGCTACCGCCACCAGGTGAAGGAAACCACCCGGCTGGTGGCCCAGCAGTTGGACCTGGCCCCCGAGCGGCACAGCTTCTCATTCCAGTCGCGGCTGGGCACCGACCGGTGGCTACGGCCCTACACCGCCGAACTGCTGGGCCAACTGCCCAAGCGCGGCATCCGCCACCTCGTGATCGCCTGCCCCGCCTTTGTGAGCGACTGCCTGGAAACCCTGGAGGAGATCCACGAAGAAGGCCGCGAGATTTTCCTGGAAGCCGGAGGGCAAACGTTTATCCCGGTGCCCTGCCTCAACCTCAACCCCGACTGGGTGGAGGCCCTGGTCCACCACCTGCTGCCCGCCGCCCAATGACCCTGCTGTACGTCAAGGCCGTCCATATCGTGTTTGTGGTAACCTGGTTCAGTGGGCTGTTTTACTTGGCCCGCCTGTTCGTGAACGTGCGCGAGGTCCAAGACCGCCCCGAGCCGGAACGGGGAATTTTAACCGCCCAGTTGCTGCTCATGAGCAAGCGACTGCTGTTTGGCATTACCCTGCCCTCGGCCCTGGTTACCTTGCTCATGGGGGCCTGGCTGTTGTACCTTTATCCCGGCGTGCCCGGCTGGCTCCAGGTAAAAATCGGGCTGGTGGCCTTGCTTTACGGCTACCATTACTCGCTGCACCGCATTTATGGCCAGCAGCGGCGGGGCCTGTACCGGTACAGCGGCATGCAACTGCGCCTTTGGAACGAGGTTCCCTCGGTGTTCCTGGTCGCGATTGTGATGCTGGTGGTGGTCAAACAAAACCTAAGCGCGGTGTACGGCCTGCTGGGCCTAGCCGGGCTGGTGGTGGCCTTGCTGGTGGGCATCCGGGTGTACAAGGCCCTGCGGGCGCGCCCGTGAAACCCCAATTCGGAGATGAGCCGATCCTCTTGGACTTCTCCCTTTTTAGGTTTTTCGGGTCGAAAACCAAGCGCGGGCCTTTACATGCCATAATAGATTTATGGTCAAGAATGGTGGTGAAGTTGCAGCCAAAAGATGGTGCTTACAGCCATAGAAAATAACTCAAACAGCTTCTTAATCATGCAATCATTACGTCATTTCGGTATTAGACACCAAATTGGTCAGTCCGTTCCACTTTTCTTCAACAAAAACGCAACTACCGGGGCCAAGGCTTGCCATTTTGGCAAAATTGCGGAGTTTATGGGCCAGATCGCCCGGCATTTTTCCAAGCGATGATTTTGCTCACCTATTATTATGATGTAAGACCTAACTTTGAGCTTTGTTTACTTGTTATGAGGGCGGTTTTGCCTGAGTGTCCCGCTTGGCGGGCCGTTTTTTTGTAGCATCAGCCCTACATTACTTTCAAGAAATCATTTTTCGGATGAACGATTTGTTCGTTTTAGGTTTCAATCACCATCGTCTTAACTTAGCCGAGCGCAGCCAAATTGCTCTGGATCAGGGGCAAACCTGCCGCCTTTACCGGGCTTGCCTGGCCGCCCAGGCCCAAGCCGTTTGTGTGCTCAACACTTGCAACCGTACCGAAATTTACGGCCAAGGCAACCCGGCCGGGGTATTTGACGTGCTGGCCAGCCACTTGCACCTGGGGATAGAACTGAAGCAGAAGGCCCTCCGGCTACAAGGCGAAGCGGCGGCGGCCCATTTGTTTAAGGTTGCGGCCGGGCTCGACTCACAAATTCTTGGCGACTTGGAGATACTCGGCCAATTTAAAAAAGCCTTCCAAACGGCCAAGCAGCACGGTGCCCTCAACGGGTACTTGGAGCGGCTGGCCAACACGGCCTTGCAAGCCGCCAAAGAGGTACGCCACCAAACCGAACTGTTTCGGGGGGCGGCCTCGCTCTCGTACGCCACGGTGCAACTGGTGGCCGAGCAGCAACCCCAGCCCGCCGGTAAACTATTGGTGCTGGGCCTGGGCGAACTGGGGCGGAGCATCGCCAAAAACCTGCGCCGCTACTTGCCTAATCAACCCCTGTGGGTGGCCAACCGCAGCTTAGCCAAAAGCCAAGCCCTGGCCCACGAACTGGACTGCCATTACCTAGACCTGGCCCAAGTGCCCAGCCGGGCCGCTGAGTTTTCCGTAATTGTGGCCTCGGTGGCCAACCTGGCCCAGCCGCTGGTGCAGGCCGCTCATTTGCCGCCCGGCCCGGCCCGGCTGCTGGTGGACCTGTCGGTGCCCGCCGCCTTGGCCGCCAGTCTGGGCCAAGTGCCCGGCCACGTTTTTTATAGTTTGGACGAGGTAGCCGCCCGGCTCAACCAAACGCTGGACCGGCGGCGGTCGGCCATTCCCCTGGCTGAGCAGATTTTGCACCGGTACGTGCATGAGTTTAGGGCCTGGAGCCAACTTTACACCCATAACGGCCACATCCGCCAGTGGAAGGACCTCGTGCAAACCGCCGTGGACCAATGCCCGCACCTACAAAGCCTGCTGCCCGGCCAGCGGGAAACCCTGATCAAGAAAAGTGTGGCCAAATTCGCGCTGTTTGTGAAGCACAACCCCGACACCCTGGTGGCACAACCCCGCCTTATGCAGCATTGGCTAGGGCAACTGCTAAGCCCCCACCCCCCGGCCAACTGCCAGCGGCCCTGCCCCCAACCGGATTTGGACTGCCATTTTTGTCCGTCTCAACCGGCCTAAATTGGGGTCGGTTGCTTGGGTTTTAAAGATTAGACCGCTTTCCGTCTAATATCGAAAGTCAAGTTGAGATTAAGCATTCCTGATGAGCTAAATAATTGATTATAAATCCATAACTGATTCGAGGATTACCCTCACTCGGCCGGGGCGGAAGGGCTTTTTTTCTTGAGCCTCCTAAACTGATAAGTGAGCGATAAAAAATGGGAAAGTGGCAACTGCGGGTGGGTGGCCAGGGCATAGTCGACCTGCCAGGCCCAGAACCGCCAACCCACGCCAAAGCCCTGGCTAAACGGCTGACTACCGGCCCCGGTGCGCAGGGCTAGTTGCTCCAACACGCGGTACTCGAGCCCGGCCCGCACCGAGGTGGGATAGTCCAAGTCGCGGTGGGCCTCGGCACTGAGGATCAGGCGGGCATTGGGCCGGTAGCTAAGCCCGGCCCGCATCACGGTGGGCAGCCGCTCGTCCTGAAAATTGGCCAGCCGGGCCTGGTTAAAGTTGTACACGTGCGCGCCCAGCCACAACTGGGGCGTGAGCTGGGCCGCCCCGCCAAACTCCAGGGCCAGCCGGGAGGCCGTGCCCAGGCCCTGCAACGAAATCTGCACGTAGTTAAGCCCCAGCCCTACCGAGTAGTTACCGATCCGATGGCCTAGGCCCAGGGTGGCCACGGTTTCGTTGAGCAGGGCATCGCCAAAGCGCGACACGCCCAGGCCGCCCACCGCGCCCCACCGCAGCGGGCTGGTGGCCCCGGCTTTTACCACCTGCAAACCATGGATCGCGAAGCGATTATCGTAGGCGAACAGGGCAGAGGTTTCTGGGTGCCAGGCCAAGGCCCCCACGTTGTTGAACAACGCCCAGCCATCGCCCAGGGTGAGGGCAGACCCGGCTTGGCCCGCCGCCCGCGCGCCCCCGGCTGCCCGGTGGCTCTGGGCCAGGCCGGCCAGGGGCATGGCCAACAAGCAACATAGTAACCAACGTCGCATAAAACTACAGAGACTAAGGGCGCAAGTTAACGCATGGCCCGCATCCGCACACGGGCGTACAGGGCAGTGTCCACTTTTGGACAAGGCGGACGATCTCGACAATCTAATTTATTCGTTATTAAGTGATTATAAAACTGGTATGCCAATTGGGCTATTCTGCTCGTCGCCTGGGCAACGTCAGCCGGGTGGCTTTATATAAAAACTTAAACCTTACTTTGGGCAGCCTGGCCGGGCCACGGATAGGCTGCTTTCCTTTTAGCTCACCCAACCTCTGTTCCATGATCAACCTTCGGGGCATCCACAAATACTACCAAGTTGGCCACAACCGCCTGCACGTGCTCAAGGGGCTGGATGCCGACATCCACGCGGGCGAACTGGTGGCCATCATGGGCTCGTCGGGCTCGGGCAAGAGCACGCTGCTCAACATCCTGGGCATTCTGGACGACTACGACGCGGGCGAGTACTACCTCAACCAAACCCTGATGCGCAACCTGTCGGCCAGCAAGGCGGCGTACTACCGCAACCGGTTCATCGGGTTTGTGTTCCAGTCGTTTAACCTGCTCAACTTCAAAAACGCCGCCGAGAACGTGGCCCTGCCGCTCTACTACCAAGGGGTGGGCCGCAAGGAGCGCAACCGGCGGGCCTTGGAATACCTGGACAAGGTGGGCCTGCGCGAATGGGCCGAGCACAGCCCCAACGAGATGTCGGGCGGGCAAAAGCAGCGGGTGGCCATCGCCCGCGCGCTCATCAGCCAGCCCAAGATCATCCTGGCCGAC
>JALONO010000274.1 GCA_025454895.1 Bernardetiaceae bacterium | reverse complement strand
GCCCTGGAACCGCTCCGGGTTGCCCTCGCGCTGCTTAAACTGGAACACCGAGGCCAGGGCGTTGTCGTAGCGGGCATCGAAGCTGGACGAGTTCAGGGTCACATCCTCGATAAACGACACGTTGAGGATGCCCACCGGCCCGCCCGCGCTGCCCTGGGTGGCAAAGTGGTTGATGACCGGGATCTCGATGCCGTCGAGGTAAAATACATTTTCGTTGGGCGCCCCACCCCGGATGATGATGTCGTTGCGGAACCCGCCCCCGCCCGTGGTGCCGCCCACGCCGGGCAGCGACTGGATGACCCGCGAAATGTCGAAGTTACCGCCGGGGTTGGTCTTGATCTCCTCGCTCGAGAGCCGCTGGATGGAGTTGGGCGAAACAACCGTCGCCACCGAGGCTATCGCCCCTTTGTTGGCCGTAACTTCCACATCGCCAAGTACTAGCGCATCTTCCTCAATTTCAAAGTTGAGCACGTTGATATTGCCCGAGGTTACATTGACGTTGAACTTTTCCAAGGTTTTGTAACCGACAAAAGTAGCCCGCAAGTTATAACTGCCTGTGGGGATGTTGGCGATGCGAAACTTGCCCTGGGCATCGGTGGCCGCGCCCAGGCTGGTGCCCACCACCGTAACCGATACCCCAATCAGTGCTTCCTGGCTCGCTTTGTCGATGACCGTGCCGGTGATGATGCCCGTGTTTTGCGCCCGCCCCAGCTTGGGCAGGCAAACGCTTAACCCAACTAATAGGGCCAGCATAGCCCATTTCAATGGTTGTTTCTGTGGAGACTCGCCGGGTGTAGAGGTTGGCTTCTGCCTCCTTCGGCTGGGCTTCTGGTCGTGGTGTGTCATGACGTTTAAAAGTGATTTAGAATGTAAACATTTTAAAATTGCTTTTGTTTGTTGGTTTACGTCCTAAATAAAAAAATACTTTTCCGTACCTTTGTTAATAGGAAAACCTACTAAACCGGGCGATATCCTTTGCCATGAACTACGCCTTATTAAAAAAACTGATCGAACTGGCCGAGCAGTACGAGCAACCAGCTGGCCAACCGAGTGGCCAACCGACGGATTTGGCCGGGTTTTCGGCCTGGTTGTTTGCCCAGACCCACCCTGGGCCTTACACCCAAGCCCCGGCATTTCCCCCGGCCACTTTGCCGCAGGACGAAACCCCCGAAACGGTGATCAGTAAATTGGTGGTGATGCTGTACCGCTACGCCAAAACTTATTTGAAGAAAGCCCTGGAAGGCACGGCTCTCCAAACCGCCGACGAGTTTACTTACCTCACCGTTTTGCTCCATCGGCCGGGCCTTACCAAAATGGAGCTGATCGAGCTGAACCTGCACGAAAAGACCTCGGGCATGGAGATCATCAAGCGGCTGCTGGATCGTAAACTGGTGCACCAGCAAGGCAGCCAGGCCGACCGCCGCAGCAAGCAACTTTACATTACCGAGCTAGGGCGCACGGTGCTGCTACCCATTTTTGAGCGGATGCACCAGGTGAGCCAACTGGTAAGCGGCGACTTGGCCGGGCCGGAAAAATTGCAACTCATTGGGCTGCTGAACAAATTGGCGGCGTTTCATCACCCCATTTTTAAAACCGAAAAACAGACCGACTGGCCCACTTTGGTGGCCAACTACCTGGCCAAATAACCTCGGGCGGCCGAGTTGGGGCATTGGCTGCCGGATCCGATTAGTTAAACATTTGCCGTTCACAATGCGTTAGCCTGACACTTTAACCAATAAATTTCACAAGAAGAAATGAAAACTTTGGCAAAATGGGGAGCGGTGGTGCCGTTAGTGCTTGGGTTACTGGCGTTTAGCCAACCAGTGCGGGCGCAGGCCGCTGCCGACATTGTGGGCATTTGGATGCCCAGCGAGGGCACGTCCTACATCAAAATCTTTAAAGAGAAGGGAAAAGACAAGTTCCACGGCAAAATTGTGTGGCTGAAAGAGCCAAACGATGAAACCGGCAGCCCCAAAAAAGACCCCAAGGGCGCACCGATTTTGAACATGCTGAACCTGCGCGACTTCGTGTTTGTGGATGGCAAATGGACCGAGGGCACCATTTACGACCCTAAGTCAGGTAATACGTACTATTGCACCATCGAGATGGCCAACCCGGACAAGTTGGAAGTGCGCGGCTCGATTGACAGCTTTGGGCTAGTGGGCCGCACCGATACCTGGGTGCGCATGAAAAACATGTAAACCACCTGATAATCAAGATTTAAACTTGCTTCACCTCTGCCCTAGGGCGGAGGTTTTTTTGTAAGACTTGCTACCTCGCCAAACCCCAACTTTCAACGGCGGTTTTGGCGGCTTACACCAAAATAAAACAAGAATTGCGTGTTTCTGATGTTGTAAATGTTTGATAAACAAGGAAAACAATCATTTAATCATGCAATCATTAAGTCATTTTAGTATTAGTCGAGAAACCTAGAACGGCACGTCTTCGCCGGGGCCTTTCGGGTCAAAGTCGGTGGTGTTCATTTTGCTGCCGAAGGTGCGCCCGCCCCCGCCGAAGTTGCTGGGCGGAGGCTGCGGGCTGGCCTGGGCAAAACTTCCGCCGCCTTGGTAAAAACCGCCGCCCGCCCCCAGGCCGCCGAGCGAAGCCCCGTCGTCGTCAAGGTCGATGAACTTGGTGAACCGGTCAATGAACCGCAGCCACACGCTGCCCACCGAGCCGTGGCGGTTTTTGGCGATGATGATCTCGGCCGTGCCTTTGAGCGGCTGGCCGTTTTCGTCTTCGGTAAGGCCGTAATAATCAGGGCGGTAGATGAACAGTACCATGTCGGCATCCTGCTCGATGGAGCCGGACTCCCGCAAGTCCGACAGTTGGGGGCGTTTGTCGCCGCCCCGGGTTTCCACGGCCCGGCTCAACTGCGACAGCGCGATCACGGGCACGTTCAGTTCCTTGGCCAACTGTTTCAAGGCCCGGCTAATGCCCGCGATTTCTTGTTCGCGGTTGCCCCCCAGGTTTTTGCTGGTGTCGCCCTGCATCAACTGCAAATAGTCGATAATAATGAGTTGGATGTCGTTTTGCGATTTGAGGCGGCGGCACTTGGCCCGCAGTTCCAAAATGGACAGGGCGGGCGTGTCGTCGATAAAAATTTTGGCCTTGGCCAGCCGGGAGGTTTTGTGGACCAGTTGCTGCATCTCGTAGTCTTCCAACTTGCCCGTCTGGATTTTTTTGCTGTCCAGTTCCGCTTCGGCCGAGAGCAGGCGGTTCATCAACTGCACCTGTGACATTTCCAGGGAGAAAATGGCGGCGGGCTTGTCAAAGTCGACGGCGGCGTTGCGCAGCAGCGACAACACCAGGGCGGTTTTACCCATACCGGGGCGGGCGGCCAAAATGAGCAGGTCGGATCGTTGCCAGCCCGAGGTTACACGGTCCAGGGCGGTAAACCCGCTGGCCACCCCGGTGAGGCCGTCTTTTTGGTTGCGCTTTTCCTCAATTTCTTTCATCACTTGCCGCATCAGGCTGCTCATGTCGGCGTAGTTTTTTCGGATGTTGGCTTCCGAGATGTTGAACAGTTCCTGCTCGGTGCGGTCCAGGAGTTCCAGGGCATCGGTGGTGTCCTCGTAGGCATCGGCCAGCACCTGGCCGCTCACCTGGATCACCTCGCGCTTGATGGCGCACTCCTGCACAATGCGGGCGTGGGCGATGATGTTGGCCGCCGAGTTGGCCTTGGTGGTGAGCAACGTAACCGCCGAAGGCCCGCCCGCCAGCTCAATAGTGCCCTGTTTGCGCAGCATGTTGGTTACGGTGAGCAGGTCAATCGGGTCCGAGGTGTTGAACAGGGCGATGATGGCCTCGTACACGGCCCGGTGGCGATCCACGTAAAAATGATCGGGCCGCAGGATGTCCACCACGTGGTTGAGCGCGTCTTTTTCCAACATCAGCGCGGCCAACACGGCCTCCTCCAGTTCGGGGGCCTGGGGCGGCTTTTTTCCCAGCAAAGTAATGTCGGGCAGGGAGGCGTTCGAGTTGCCCCGGCGGGCCTTTCGTGGGGTGTTTGTAGTATCCGGCATGGGTGGTTTTGGGCAATGGCCCAGTCAACAAAGGTATTAAAAAGATGGGCTAGGAGTTACCCTCCTGCCCAAAAAAATAACCGGGTCAGCACTTGGCCCGGTTGTTCGGTTAACTAATAATTTTATGAAAATCAATGATTTGTAGTATTCAATTACGCCACGTTGTGGACAAAAGTGTGGCTTTCTGGCCCGCCCAGGTGGTTTTGCTGGAGGGCAACCTTTACCTTCTCCGTCAAAGCTCCGGCCACCGCTAATTGGTCGGCGGGGGCCGTGAAGCAGGCAATGGCTACCACCATGGCTCCGGACTTTAACTGGGCAATGCCCACGGCGGGCCCGGGGTCCTTGAGCACTCGGGGGTCGGTGGTCATGAGCGGCAGCAAAGTTTCGCGTACCATGTCAATCGAGTGGCGGTCGCTCAACTCTACCTTGATCTCAACCGCAGTTCGGCCCATCGCGGTGAGGTTAGTGATAATGCCATTGGACAGCGGCCCGTTGGGCATGATCACCGTTTTGCCATCGGGGGTGGCCAAAATGGTGCAGAAGATTTGGATTTCCTTCACCTCGCCAGCCTTGCCTTGGGCCTCAATCACGTCGCCGACTTTGAACGGGCGGAAAATGAGCAGCAGCACCCCGCCCGCGAAGTTGCCCAGGCTGCCTTGCAGGGCTAGGCCCACCGCCAGCGAAGCGGCCCCGAAAATGGCCACGAACGAGGTGGTCTCGATGCCCACCATGCCCGCCACGCTGATCACCAGCATGATTTTGAGGGCAATGCTGACCAGGCTCTTCAAGAAAGTGCGCAGCGAAACGTCCATTTGGTTGCGCTCCAAGGCCCGGCCCACGGCCTTGGCAATGCCGCCCACGATCCACCAACCTACTACAAACACCACCAGGGCTAGCAGCAATTTGGGTGCGTAAGTAACGCCCAGTTCCGTCATTTTTCCGAGGTACTTCTCGATTGGTTCCATGTTGTTGCTAAGTTGTTTTGCGCTACAAGGTAGGCATTTTTAACAAAAGTCAAGTTGCCGTATTGTTAATTTTAACAACCCAGGTGTTGATTATTTTGGATTA
>JALONO010000273.1 GCA_025454895.1 Bernardetiaceae bacterium | reverse complement strand
CAGCCCAACCAGGATCAGTTGAACTGGGGCCCGCCCATCGACGGCCGCCTGGTGCCCAGTGCCTATTCGGCCGCTGACCGCGCCCTGTTTGGCCTGCCCGACCAAGTACCGCTTACCGCCTACCCCGACAACGTGCGGAACCTGTTCCGCCAGGGCCAGAACTTCCAGAACAACCTGGCCTTTACGGGCGGCAATGAAAAGTCGAGCCTGTATGTGTCGTACAACAACTTGCAGGACATTGGCTACATGGAGCAAAACCAACTGAACCGCCACTCGTTCCGGGTCAATGCCAATAGCCAACTGACCAACAAGCTATCGGTGGGCATCAATGCCAACTATGTGTATAGTGCTTCATCGCGCTCACAGATCGGTAACCAGCTATCCAACCCGCTTTTCCGGGGCTGGTTTTTGCCCCGCAACTACGATGTGGTGAACGACCCCTGGGTACGCCCCGACGGCTCGCAGGTGTATTTTGCCGCCGCCACCGACAACCCCTGGTGGACGCTCAACAACAACCTGTATAACGACCGAGTGAGTCGAATTTTTGGCGACGTGAACTTGAGCTACGACGTAACCGACTGGCTTAATATCAATTATAAGCTCGGTACCGATGTGTTTACCGACCTGCGCAAGACCGTGGACGGCGTGGGCGCGCGCGGCCAAGCCAACCACGCGGTAGGCGGGGTGGGGGCCATCGGCGACCGCTCGATCATGAACCAGCAGATCAACTCGTTCTTCAACATCCAAATGAAGAAGAACCTGACCGACGACCTGAAGGCCACCCTGCTCGTGGGCAACGAGATATTTACCCTCTACCGCCGCGACCAGGGCGTGGTGGGCAACACCCTGGCCTCACGCGGGTTCAACAACATCTTGAACGCCAGTAACTTTGTGCCGTTTGGCGACGAGTCGCGCCAGCGCCTCATCGGGGTGTATGCCGACATGCAGTTGAGCTACCGCGACTGGGCGTTCCTGAACCTGACGGGCCGCAACGACTGGTCGTCCACCTTCCGCTCGGGCAGCAACTCGTACTTCTACCCCTCGGCCAACCTGAGCGTGATCCTGAGCGAGGCCATCCCCAGCCTCAAGTCCGACTGGGTGAACCAGATCAAGCTCAAGGGCAACTACGCCCGCGTGGGCCGGCAGGCCCCCATCTTCTCCACCGACACCTACTTCTTCAACGCCAACCCGTCGGACGGTTTTGGGCCCAACGTCCAGTTCCCCTTCCTGGGCCAGCAAGGCCGGACGCTGGGCAACGTAGCGGGCAATGCGGCCCTCGGCCCCGAGTTTACGACCCAGATCGAGTTTGGCACCGAGCTTAGGTTTATCAAAAACCGCTTAGGTTTCGAAGCCACCTACTTCCGCACCGAAAGCGAGAACATTATCCTGGACGTGCCTATTGCCGGGGCCTCGGGCTTTACCAGCCAAACCCTCAACTCGGGCCGGATGGAGTCGAACGGGATCGAGCTGAGCCTGGACTACACCGCCATCAAAACCGATAACTTTACTTGGAACATCAGTGCTAACTGGACCCGCATCCGCAACAACGTGCTCGAGTTGGCCCCCGGCGTGCAAAACATCTCCCTCGGGCCATTCACCACGGCCGAGGGCCGTATCGAGGCTGGCCAGCCTTACGGCGTGATCTATGCCAACACCCTGCTCCGTGACGACCAGGGCCGCCTGGTGGTAAACAATGCGGGCCTGCCCATTGTGGACGGCCGGGGTGTGCAGCGCGTGGGCGACCCCAACCCCAAATGGACCGCCGGGATCACCAATAACTTTACGTACCGAGGGTTTAACCTCAATTTCCTGATCGACATCCGCCACGGGGGGGACTTCCTGAGCCGGGTGGTGGGCGATTTGCGCCGCACGGGCTCGGTGGCCGAAACGACCGAGTTCCCTCGGTTCAATGCTGACGGTACGCCCACCACGCCTTATATTATAGACGGGGTGCGCCAGGACGGCACCCCCAACACTACCCCCATTTCAGCCCAGCAGTACTGGGGCTCGCTTTATGCGTTTAACGTGCCGGGCATGTTCATTTTCGATGCCTCGTGGCTGCGCCTGCGCGAGCTGAGCCTGAGCTACCGCCTGCCCAAGACCTGGCTGGAAAAAACCCCGTTTGGCCAAGCCGAACTGGGCATCAACGGCCGCAACCTGTTTTTGCGCACCCCCGTGCCCCACATAGATCCCGAAAGCTCGGTGGGCACCAACAACGGCAACACTCAGGGCATCGAGTTCAATGCCCTGCCCGGCCTGCGCACCTATGGGGTATTTCTCAAGTTCACTCTCTAAGCCCGTGTTGGCCACTTGGCCCGCCTAAGCGGGCTGGCCGTTGGCCCACTTTTACTACATCATCTAATCTGTTTTTTACGATGAACATCTTACAATCCATATATAAAAAATCCCGACTGACCAGCCTATTGGCGGTGGGGATGTTCTTGGGGTCTTGCAACAACTTTACCGACGTAAACGTAAGCCCCAACGTAACGTTGCAAAACCCGCCCAACCTGGTGCTGCCCTCCGTGCTGTCCACCCTGGGCTTTGCCATGGGCAGCGACGTGAACCGCTACACCCTGCTCTGGGCGCAGCAGATTTCGGCCCAGGCCGGCCGCCAAACTGAAACCTACGACCTGTACGTGGTGCAGCCCACCGAGGTGAACGGGTCGTTCCGTACCGTGTTTTATGCTGGCATCTTGGCTGACATTGAGCAGATTTTGGCCCAGCCGGCCGCGTCCACCCACCCGGCCTATTTTGGCATTAGCCGGGTAACCAAGGCGTTTGTTTACATGACTTTGGCCGATTTGTGGGGCGATGTGCCCTTCACCGAGGCCATCCAGGGTGCCCAGGGCAACGTGCAGCCCCGGCTGGATCGCTCGCAGGACATTTACGTGGGCTGCCTCCAACTGCTGGACCAAGCCATTGCCGACCTGCGCCGTACCTCGCCCCTGGCCGCCCCCGGCCCCGACGACTACATTTTTGCGGGCAACACCGCCCGCTGGATCCGGGCCGCCAACGCGATCAAGCTGCGCATTTACTTGCACTGGTCCACCCTGCCCAACTTTGAGCGCCGGGCCGAGATGATCAACTTCATCACCAACACCCCCGCCGCCGACTTCATGACCGGGGCGGCCGACAACTTCCAGCATCGGTTCGATAACATTGCCCGGCGGCAAAACCCCATCCACCAGTTTATTTTGGACCGCCAGGACGACATCACCACTAGCTCTACCCTGGTGGACATGATGAACCGCAAGCTGGACCCGCGCCGCACCGTATATTTTACCCCGGCCCCGTTTAGCATGGCCCTGCTGGCTGCCCCGCCCACCGGCGGCACCGGCTACATCGGCCTGCGCAACGGCACAGGGGGTGGCGGCATCAACAACGGCCTGTCGCGCATCCATACGTATGTGCGCGGGGCCGTAACGGGCGGCTCCACCCCCGGCCCCACCCTGGGCGTGTTTGGCCTCACCTATGCCGGCAACGCCCCCACCCGCATGATCACTTTTGCCGAGTACAACTTTATCCGGGCCGAGCTGGCCCTGCGCTTCGGGGCTCCCGGCAACGCCCAGGACTTCTACCGGGCGGGCATCCAGGCCTCCATGGCCGACGCGGGCATTACCGGCCAACTGGCCACTGACTACCTGGCCGCCCAGGGCACCCTGGCCGGCACGCCCGAAGAGCAACTCCGCCAGTTGATCGAGGAGAAGTACGTAGCCAATTACATGGTGGGCGTGGAGCCGTGGAACGACTGGCGGCGCACGGGCTTCCCGCTGCTCAACCTGATCCCGGCTTCGCTCAACCCTGGCAACAACGGCCGGGTGCCACGCGCCCTGCCTTACCCGCAGCAGGAGGTGAACTCTAACCCCAACATGACCCAGCGGGCCAACCTGAGCACCGGCCAGGTGTTCTGGGACGTGCGCACTACTGGACAACAATAGCATTTGCTCATCCGCTTAACCGTTTTCAAAAAACCGCCGCCTGGCTAAATTGGCGGCGGTTTTTTTGATTTTTAGGTGGGCCTAGGGGCGCTAAAAGGCCACAAACGGTTTTTTTGGCAACCTGCGGGTAAAAAAAGCCGTCTTTTTTTCTTTTTTTGTTCAAAGGGCCTACTTTAGCAACTGATTTGGCGATTAGGTACGACCAAAACGATTTTCGAACTCTACTTAAATGCAGGGTTTGATTGGGTTTTTTGCAAAAAAGCCCGGTTTTTTTAAGAAAATGATTAGTTAACTCCAAACTAAACTTGCTTGATGAAGCAGACTTTACTCCATTACGCTAGGCGGAGCCTTATTGGCTTTTACATTTCGCCGCCGTCCCATCTTCCTGCTTATTGATTTTTGCGTCTCCCTGGTCCGCCAGCGGGGCTGTTTTTGCTTTAAAGGCGATGGCAGTCGGAGGGCGTGCGTTATTGTTTCCGTTGACAATGCGTGCAAAGGCAATTATTAGCTTATCAACTTACACTACAAATCAAAAACCGATGAAGCGATTATTACTACTCACAGGAATGCTATGCGCATTGCTGGCGGGCCAGGCCTTCGCCCAAAGCCGAACGGTATCGGGCAAGGTAACCTCTTCGGAAGACGGTTCGGCCTTGCCAGGCGTGAACGTGCTGCTCAAAGGCACCACCAACGGTACCGTAACCGACGTAGAAGGCAATTACAAACTCAGCGTTACCGGAGCCGACCCGGTGCTTACTTTTAGTTATGTAGGCTTTATTACCAAAGAGGTGCCGGTGGGCGCCCAAACCGCCATTAATGTGGTGCTCGATAGCGACGCCAAGCAAATTAGCGAGGTGGTGGTAACGGCCCAGGGCATCGTGCGCGAAAAGCGCGCGCTGGGCTACGCGGTGTCCACGGTAACCACCGGGGCCATCGCCGACCGCGCCCAGCCCGACGTGGGCCGGGTGCTCCAGGGCAAGATCGCCGGGGTGAACATCATCCAAACCTCGGGCGTATCGGGCACGGGCACCAACATCAACATCCGGGGCTACTCGTCCATTACCGGCGGGGTGCAGCCCCTGTTTGTGGTGGACGGCGTGCCGTTCAACTCCAGCACCAACTCCGGGGGTGGCTTTACGGGCGGTGGCCAGTCGGCCTCCAG
>JALONO010000272.1 GCA_025454895.1 Bernardetiaceae bacterium | reverse complement strand
CCTACCGAGCCGCCTCCGGTCCGCCAGGCCCTGGCCCCGCTAGAAAACTACGGCCGCGAACTAGCCCGCCAGTGGCCACACACCCAATGGACGGGGCTACAAACCCGGCCGGGGGCCAATTGCTCCTGGGGATATTGGCAAGGCCCGGCCCGGCCTGTTTTGTCGGTTTGGGTCAACGCATTTTTCCCCCTGGTAGGCTGGCAGGAAGACGGCTACTGGGCGAACCGCCCCGACTTGGTTTCTTTGTTAAGTCCGGATTTTACGGTACTGCCCGCCGAGTGGCTGGCCACCCCGCTCAACTCCGACAATGAAGTTGCCCGCCAGGCCGTGGCCCACCTGCATTCCGAAGAATTTGCGCAAATGGCTTATTATCAGCCCACTACGCTGGGCGAGTTGGTGTTTCATCAATGGGAGTAATCCTAAAATAGACCTCTTGCACATTACCCGTATTCAGGTCGTAATTGCGTCCCCTCCCCGACGGGCAGGGGCGATACGTTCAAAATATCTCTCGCAAAGCCGCTAAGACGCAAAGCCAATTTTGAGCTATTGAAGGTGCAAACTGGATACAAATGGTCTATTCCAAGCCGCCAAAAATAGAAGGGATCACCCCTGCCCGACGGACGGCAAAAACGGGAGTTTTTGAGCGAGTAAGTGCGGCTGGACAGGGTGGGGCCAAAAAGGGCGGATTTCAAACGAAACTCCGGGCCTTTGCCCGATTAAGAATCTAATTTGCAAGAGGTCTAATGACTTAATGATTGCATGGCCAAATGTTTTTCCACTTGATTATCAATCATTTAAGAAAATAGATAATCCACAATCTCGATTTGATCTTACGTAAACCAGGTTATTTGCAAGAGATCAAACAAAAGTCCCCCCTTTTTAACTATGCCAAAAAATCAGGGAATAAAATTCACAATTTGCTCACTGCCAGGGAGTTGTTTTAGCAAATACTCGGCTCGCTGGCGGGCGGCGGGCGTGCTGGCGGCTTGGTAGTGCTCTTTGGCGTAGCCCAGTATCTCGGCCCGGAGGCCAGTGGCTGGGGCCGGGGTGCGCAGGTAAGCCACCAATAGTTGCCCCAACACGTAGCGGCGCAGGCTAGGCTGATCGGCCGAGTAGTGCAACGTAGTGCGGTAGGCTTCGGCGGCCAAGGGCCAATGCCCGGTGTGGCCACTCTGGGCACTTTGATGCAGGGCATTGGCCCGGCGTAGCCAAAGGTAAGCCAGCCGCGCCGACGGGGCGGAATCTGGCAGGCGGCCGAGGGCCTGCTCCCAGTACTTGAGGGCACTGGCTACGTCGCTGGTGTGCTCAGCTAAGTCGGCCGCTTGGGCCAAACACTGGACGGTGCCCTGGGGCTGGGGTTCGTGGTAAGCTAACAACTGGGCCACCAACATTTGGGCTTGGGGCCAATAGGCCGGGTTAGGCTCGGCGGCAGCCCGCTTGATCAGCAAATAAGCCTGCCCACTTTTGAGGGCCATTTGCCCAGCCACCGAAGGTTGCTTGGCCAAACTGCGTTCCAAGTAATCTTGGGCTTGGGGGTATTGGCCACTATCGGCCAGCAGTTGGGCCAGCCAACGGGCGGTAAATGCCTGATGGTCAGGCGTGGGGGCCAGTTCGTAGGCCAGGGCGTAAATGGCTTTGGTTTGCGCCAAGGGCACCAAATAACCGGCATACCCTAGGTGGTAGGCCACGGCCAAATTGTGGAGGCGATAATAATCGGCGGCGTGGCGTTGGGCCCCGGCCGCAAAGTCGGCCAGCCACCGGGCGGGCAAGGTTTGTTGGCGGGTGAGGTAAAAGGCCAGTTCAACGGGGCCTTGGCTGGCCGGGTGTTCGTTAAAATAATTGACGGCTAATTCGTATTCGCCTTGACAAAAGGCGGCCACCCCTAGCAGATTGGCTTCGGTAACGGCCAAAGGCGGTAGCAATACCGGGGCGGGCGTAGCCGACCAGTCGAGGGCTAGTTCGATACCGTAAGGAGTTACTTTGACCGGGGCCGAAGCACTGGCCACCAAGGTGTAGGCCCGTTCTAACCGAGGGTGGTGGATAAACAAAGAAGCAACTGCCGCCCTCTGTTCAGGCGCGACATGGATGGGGATCATCAGGTTAAGTAGGTTGGCGGATCAAAGGAAAAAATTGATACCAATCGGGCTACCCCAAATGACCAAATTTAGCGCGGCATAATCAAGTGCGCGGCCTAACAGGCTTGCAGAATCCCGTTAACATCCAATTAATTATACGATTGTGGGGATATTTGGGCAACATCCTAGCCGAATCGAGCTTCCGGGGCTATTTTGCCCAGTAGCCCCCAGAAAAGTTGCGCGGTTACTTTTTCAAACTCACCACGCTACAGTGATCTTGCAGCAAGTGCTTTTCCACAATGAGGCGCACCACATCGGGCCGGTTGGTGGCCAGGCCTAGGAACAACACCGACGGGGCTTGGTTGCAGTCCGCATCGCTGGCCAGTTGGTGAACCTCGCCGTTAATGTGCCAGCGGTACACGTTGCCGTCGGTTTTGATCAAAAAGGTTTGGCTGGCCCGGTCGCACTCCGAAAAGCCGAACTCGCTAAGATAGGTCTGATAGCTTTTGCCGTTGGGGGCCAAGGTTTTGGACGAGTAGCTGGCCGGGTCGGCAGTAAACACTTCGCAGGCGCACACGCCCCGGTAGCGTTCGGTCTCGATGCTTGTGCTGTGAACGTCGGCCACTACCCAGTGGCCGTCCACTTGGCGGCAAGTGAGGGTAATGGTTTCGGTGCCTTTGGCGGCCACCAGTCCGCCTTTTAAAATCTCATAGTCAGCTTGGTAGCTCACCACGCCCCAGTTGCCCAGTTGGTCATCGAATTTCACGCCCCGGTAGTCGTATTTGACCACCTGGCTGGTATCGCGGTACGTGCGCTCAAGCATTTTCACCAGCACCCGCCAGTCGCCGCTCTCGCTGCGCTTTTGGCCGTTGAGGGCCATTTGCGAATAACTAACGGTGGCATCTTGCGCCAGATATTCAGCGGCTTTTTCTGCCTCGGCGCGGCTACGGGCCTGGTGGCAAGCCTGGGCAAAGCCGCGGGCAATGCCATCAAGCCGCCCACTAGACTGGGCCAGGGCAGGGCGGGCCATCGCGCCTGCCCAGGTGCAAATGAGTAGGTAAACCATTGGCCGGGCCATCCAAGGCCACCGGGCGAAAGTCCAGTCCATCTTCTTGCTAAACTTGTTTGATAACCCAGGAAGAAAACGCCCCGCCAAGGCGGGCGTAAATATTTTGTCCAAAGTCAGGTGCAAAAAGCCTGCCCAGGGCTTTTGGGCAGGCTTTGTTTAAAGGTTAGCGCTTGCGCACTTTAATGGTATTGCAGGCTTCTCGGTAGAAAAATTCCTTGATGATGAGCAAAATAGCCTCTTCTTTTTCTTTGGCCGTGCCCAGCAAGGTACCCAATGGGTTTTGGCTGGCCACGCTGCTGGCGCGGGGAGCGTTGTCTTCCGCATAAATTTCGTGGGTGTCGTTGAGCCAGCGGAACTGGTAGGTATCAGCTTTGATGATGCGCGTGTCGCCCCGGGTCAAAAACTCGAAGCTGTGTAGTAGGGCATCGTAATTGCGGCCGGTGGGCACCACGGTTTTGGTTACATAGTTGCCGGGGCGCGACTCGAACAATTCGCAGAAACACTCGCCGCGCAGTTTTTCGTCCTCGATGGTTACGGTGGCGTAGTGGACGATCTTCCAATTGCCGTCTATGCGCTTGTAAGTGAGCATCACGGTTTCATTGCCTTTTTCCCAAACGCTGCCGTCGCGCTCCATTTGGTACTCAGCAGTGTAAACGGTAATCCCCACGTTTTCAGATTGATAGTCATGCAACATGGTTTTCAGTCGGTAGTTGAGGCGCAACTCGGTGGCCCCTACCAGGCGATCCAGGTGGGCCTCGAAGCCGTCAAAATTGCTGTCCATGTACCGGATACGGCCGTTGATGTTGGCGTTGGTCAGGTCAGAAGTAACCGTGGGCGACATATAATTGAGCACGGTGGCTTTGTCGCGCAGCTCGGTTACGTTTCCGTAAGCCACCACAAACTCTTTGGTGAGGCGCACCAGTTGGCTTTCGGCGGGTTTTTCTTCCGGGGCGGGGGTGGTTTTCACCGAGGTGGACTTGCCTCGCGCGCCGGTGCTTTTCTTCTTACCGGTTTGGGCCAGGGCGACTTGGGCCAGGCTAAAGGCACATAAAAGCCCTAGGGCAAAAACGAGCTTCTTGTTCATGAGGTAGTGGGGGGTTAGAAATACGGCGGTGGCCGGGGCCAACCTTCGGGTTATACAAAATTAACGAAAAAACTTGCTCAAAAACCACCCTACCCCCGCCAGCGGCGCCACCAGGCCACGGCCCAGGGCGGCCAGGTCTTGGCCCGCCGCACGGCCGGCGGCAGGTCTGGGAACCGCGTGGCCCAGTCGGGGGCAGCTTCGGCCAAGGCCGCGGCCACCTGGCCCACTTGGGCAAACGCCAGCCCTTGGTAGTAGAATATCAGTTGGTACTTCAAATTGTAAGCCAAGGCTTGCCAAAAAGCGGATTTTTCCCAGTTTTTACTTGAAAAAAACGCGGCCGGCTCGTCCACGTACAGCCCGTGGCGTTGCAAAAAGGCGATCAGCGGCCCCGCCTCGGGCCCCGCCGAGCGGGCCAAACGGCTGAACACCCGCGCATACTCTTGCGCAAAACGGGCGTTTTGCAGCGTGCTTTTGCTGCCCGGGTGCATCCGGTAGCGCGAGAGCACCGCTTGGGTGGAGGCCAACGGGTGGTTGAGGGCCAACTGGGCAAAATAGGCGTAGTCCATGCCATAGTGCAACGAGCCGTCCAAGAGGCCATACCGCTCCACCGCCTCGCGCCTAAAAAACGCCGACGGCTGGGCAAAGGGCATTCCGCCCAGGGTTTGCAGGGGCACGTCGGGGCCTTGGGCGCCCTTGGTGGTTTGGCGGGTTACCCGCCCCTGATGCTCGGTGAACACCACCGTGCGGCCGTGGACCAGGTACGCCTCCGGGTGCTGGGCAAACGTTTGGGCCACGGCTTGCAGCGCGCCGGGCTCCAGCAGGTCGTCGCTGTTGAGCCAGGTGATGAGTTCGCCGGTGGCCCGTTGCAGGCCCTTGTTAATGGCCTC
>JALONO010000045.1 GCA_025454895.1 Bernardetiaceae bacterium | reverse complement strand
GCCTCGGGCCTGGTCGTGTTCGTGGTGAGCCTCACCGGGGCCATGTACGTGTTTGAGGAAGAGATCCGGGACCTCACCCAAGGGCACTTGCTGTACGCCCCCCCTCGGCCCGTTGGCACGCCCCGGCTCGACCTGGCCCAGGTGCTGGCCGTGGCCGCCCGCGACTTCCCGGAGCAAAAAATCAAGCAAGTGCGGTTCCGGCACCAACCCGCCCACGCCGCCACCGTGCTGGTTACGGCCACCGAGCAGGCCATCTCGCTGAACCCGTACACGGGCGCGCACCTGGGCACCCGCCACCTACCCACCGACCCCATGACGGTGGTGCAACGCCTTCACACCCACCTGCTACTGGGCGAGGTGGGCGAGCAGATCGTGAAATGGAACGTGCTCATCTTCTTTATTTTACTCCTCAGCGGGCTTGCGTTGTGGTGGCCCCACAACCGCCGTTTTCTTAAAGATGCCTTTACCCTCAAGTTCGCCAGCCGCCGCAAAAAACTCAACTACGACCTGCACCGGGTGGGCGGGTTCTACGCCTTCCTCATTTTATTAATTGTGGCCCTTACCGGCCTGTTTTGGGTGTTTGAAACCGTGCAAAAGGGGGTGTACGCCGCGGCCGGCGCCCCCATGCGGCACAAAGAAAAAGTAGAGTCGGGCTTGGCAGCGGGGCGGGTAGCCCTGCCCGCCCAGTTGGCCGTGGCCCAGGCGTGGCAGCAGTACCCCGGCCCGGTTTACACCTTCGTCAACCTACCGCAAGACGAAAAGGCCGCCCTGCGCCTGGTGCTGCGCTACCCCTACCGCTGGGTACGCGCCCAAAACACGCTGCATTATTGCCAGTACACGGGCCGCCTGCTCAAGGCCGATTTGTACCAGCAGTTTAACGCCGCCGATCAACTGCGGGTAGCCAATTACGACCTGCACACCGGCCGCTTTTTTGGCCTGCCGGGCAAAATCCTCTATTTCTTGGCGGCCTTATTTGCGGCCAGCCTGCCCGTTACGGGCTTTTACATTTGGCGGAATAAAACCGTGCAAAGCCGCAAGACGGCCAAACGGTTGCAAGTAGCTTAAGATCAGTTACTTATTAACCATCTGAACTAAATCTTCCAATTCATCAACATTAAATTATTGCCTGTTTATCAAAAAAAGCCCAGGTAAATAGTAGGTTCGCTATGTTTTTGTCTTAAATTTCGCTCCCTTTTTAACGAACTTAATAAGCAATGGGGCACTTTTTTGATGAAAACGAAAAATCGGCTTGCGGGGTAGGGTTCATCGCCAGCCGACACGGACAGTACAACCACGAGATTTTGCAGCAAACCCTGCACGCGCTCAAATGCGAAGAGCACCGGGGCGGTTGCAGTGCCGACCGCATCACGGCCGACGGCGCGGGCATTATGACTGACATCCCGTTCGAGATATTCGGCTACGAGCGCGGCAAAATCGCGGTGGCTTCGCTGTTTCTGCCCAGCGACCCAGAGCGTCGGCGCATCTCGCTCGACACGTTCGAGAACTCGTTCAGCCTCATGGGGTTAGATGTGATCGAGTACCGCGAGGTGCCCATTAACCCCAGCGTGCTGGGCAAACACGCCGCCGCCGTAATGCCCGGCATGTTGCACGCCGTGATCAAACGGCCCGAGCACTGCCGTACCGATTATTCGTTCGATAAACTGCTGTACCAAGCCAAACAGTTTAACCGGATCCGGCAAAAAGATGCCAACATCCTTTACGAATTTTTCTTTAACTCGCTGTCGGCCAACACTATCGTTTACAAGGGCTTAGTACGGGCCGAAGACCTGGAGCGTTTTTACTTGGACCTGCAAGATACCCGGTTTAAAACCCGCTTTGGGCTGTTCCACCGCCGGTTCAGCACCAACACCGTGAGTACTTGGGACAAAGCCCAGCCCTTCCGGTTCATTGGCCACAACGGCGAGATCAACACCATCGAGGGCAACCGTTCGTGGGCCTTCTCGCGCGAGAAAGCCCTGGGCCTGCGCAAAGACGAACTGCTCAACCACTTTAAAGTGAGCGACTCGGGCAGTTTGAACGAGATGATCGAGGCCCTGGCCTACCGCAGCAGCATCCGTTACATCGAGGATATTTTGGCCATTGTGATGCCCCCGGCCAACCACGACAGCGACTTTTACCGCTTCTGGAGCCGGGCCATGGAACCGTGGGACGGCCCGGCCCTCATCACCTTTTCCACCGGTACCAAGGTGGGCGCCCGGCTGGACCGCAACGGGTTCCGCCCCTGCCGCTGGGCCCAAACCGACGACTTTTTCTACCTCTCGTCCGAGGCCGGCTCGTTCGACCTGGACGAGGCCACCATCCAAGCCAAGGGCACGCTCAACGCGGGCACAGGCGTAACCGTGAACCTGCGCACCGGCGACATCAACTTTAAGGACCCCAGCCGCGCCGCCGACAACATCGGGGCCGAGTTCAACGCCCGGCTGCTGCCGCTGGAGAGCCGCCCCGTGGCCCCCACCCAGCACCATTTGCACAACAAGTTTTTGTTTGCTTTTACCGAAGAAGACGTTTCGCGCATCCTCATCCCCATGATGAGCACGGGCAAAGAACCCATCGGCTCGATGGGCGACACGGCCCGGCTCAACATTTTCTCGGAGGAGCCACGCTCTTTCTTCGACTATTTCTACCAAAACTTTGCCCAGGTTACCAACCCGCCGCTCGACTACCTGCGGGAGAAAAACGTAACCGACCTGAGCAACTTCCTGGGCAAAAAACCCAACATCTTTGCCCAAAAAGAACTGATCCCGCCGCCGCCGGCCTACGACCTGAAAAGCCCGGTGCTCAGCCTGGGCCAAATGGCCTTTGTGCGCGAGTTGAAAAACCCGGAAAAGTCTAATTTCCAGGTCATTGCCGAAGAGTTTGACATCACCTTCCGGGCCGAATTTGGGGCCGTGGGCCTTCATAAAAAGCTGGACCAACTGGCCGCCGACGTGGTAAAAGCCGTGGGCGAGCGCAATGTGGCCATCGTGATTTTAACTGACCGCCAGGCCAGCTACCAAAACCCCGCGATCCCCAGTTTGCTGGCCTTGCGGGCCGTTATTGTAGCCCTCACCAGCGCGGGCCTGCGCCTGGAGGCCGCCGTGGTGGTCGACTCCGGCGAGATCAAAACCACCCACCACGTGGCCTGCCTCATCGGCTTTGGGGCCATGGCCGTTTGCCCGTACCTGGCCCTGGAAATGGCCCGTTTCGAGACCGCCCACAAAATCAGCAAAATCGAACTCGATGCCGACGAAAAGGAGAAAAATCTGATCAAAGCCTACCAAGAAGGGTTGTTAAAAGTGATGTCGAAAATGGGCATCTCCGTGCTGCGGAGCTACCAAAGTGCCAAGCTGTTCAGCATTGTGGGCCTGGGCCGCGAGGTGGTGCAGAAGTATTTCCCGCGTGTGCACCATTACCTGGGCGGCCTCAACCTGCCCGGCGTGGCCGAAGAAGTACTGACCAAACTCAAGCAAAGCCAAACCGCCGAAACCAAGCAAACGTTGCTCAACAACTTCCTGTTCCGGGAAGATACCATTGGCACGGCGGGCGAGCGGCACTCGATGACCTTTGCCCGCTCCAAGGTGATCCACCAACTAGTGCGCGACACGGGCGTGGGCCTCACCCAACCCGAGCTTTACAACGAATACCTGAAAATGGGCGTGCAGGCCACCCCGGTCAATGTGCGGCATTTGTTTACCCTCAAAAAGGCCAAAACCGCCAAACCGTTGGAAAAAGTGGAGCCGCTGGCCAACATCGTGAAACGCTTTGGCTCGGGGGCCATGAGCTTCGGGGCCATCAGCGCCGAGTCGCAGCGCGACCTCATTTTGGCCATGCGCGAACTGGGCGGCCGCAGCAACAGCGGCGAGGGCGGCGAAAACCCCTACTACGCCATGGAAGGCATCACCGCCCACACCAAACAAGTGGCCTCGGGCCGCTTTGGGGTTACGGCCCTGTACCTGGTGTCGGGCCAAGAGTTGCAGATCAAGATCGCCCAAGGGGCCAAGCCCGGCGAAGGCGGCCAGTTGATGAGCCTCAAAGTCAACGCCGACATTGCCCGCGCCCGGTACAGCAACCCCGGCATCGACCTCATTTCGCCCCCGCCCTTGCACGATATTTATAGTATTGAAGATTTGAAACAACTCATTTACGAGTTGAAGCAAATTTGCCCCGAGGCCAAAGTGAACGTAAAACTGGTGGCCGGGGCCAACATTGGCACCATTGCCGTGGGCGTGGCCAAGGCCGGGGCCGACGTGATCGACGTAGTGGGCGGCGACGGCGGCACCGGAGCGGCCTCGCTCAGCTCCATGAAACACGCAGGCCTGCCCTGGGAATTTGGCTTGGTAGAAGTCCACAAAGCCCTGGTGGCCAACGGCTTGCGCCAGTTCGTACGCCTGCGGACGGACGGTGGCCTCTCCACCGGGGAAGACGTGGTGATGGCCGCCCTGATGGGGGCCGAAGAGTTTAACTTTGGCAAACTGCTGCTAGTGGCCGAGGGCTGCGTAATGGCCCGCATTTGCGAGAAAAACACCTGCCCGGCCGGCATTACCACCCACGACCCCGTGTACAAAGCCAAGTACAAAGGCCATAAAGACCACGTGATCAAGCTGTTGCAATACATTGGCGAAGACGTGCGCCGTCACTTGGCCGCCCTGGGCTTCACCTCGCTCAACGATGTAATCGGTCGGATGGATTTATTGACCGAGAACCCGCTGGCCAAAGACTTGATCAAAAAACGGAACTTGGACCTGAGCTTTGTGCTCAGCGGCACCAACGAACTGGTGGACGACGAAACCCCGCGCCTGGGCGAGAGCCGGGGCACGGTGGTCCACCGCTACCAAACCCAGCCCAATAATTTCTACGAAGGCATTAGCCCGCTTAACAAGCAGATTGTGAGCGACATCCGGGCCGTGCTGGAAAACAACCGCCCCGGCGAGTTCAGCTACCCCATTGCCGCTACCGACCGCGCCACCCTAGCCACGGCCGCCGGCGAGATTGCCCGGAAAGAAAACCACTACCGCCAACAGTTTTACAAAGACAAAAGCCTGTACCCCTACACCAAAGAGATGCAGTTCACCTTCGAGGGCAGCGCGGGCCAGGGCTTTGGCGTGTTCCTCACCGACGGTATGAACGTAAAACTGTGGGGCGAGGCCAACGACTCGGTGGCCAAGGGCATGGGCGGCGGCAAAATAGTGATCGTGCCCAGCAAAAAAGTGCAGTATGTGAAAGAAGAAAACGTCATCATCGGTAACTGCGCCCTCTACGGGGCCACTGGCGGGGTGCTGTACGTACACGGCATTGCGGGCGACCGTTTTGCCGTGCGCAACAGCGGGGCCTATGCCGTGGTGGAGGGCGTGGGCCTGCACGCCTGCGAGTACATGACGCGCGGCAAAGTGGTGGTGCTCGGCGAGTTTGGGGCCAACCTCGGCTCCGGCATGACCGGCGGCGACCTGTGGCTGTACCAACCGGCCACCCCGGCCCACATCAACCGCGACTACGTAACCGAAGGCGCCATCGGGCCAGACGAATGGGAGGAGCTGCACAACCTGCTGCAAGACTACCTGATCGATACCGGCAGCAAAACCGTGGAGCGCATCTTCGCCGACTGGGAGGCCAACCGCACCGGCTTTGTGCGCCTAGTGCCCGTTAACACCGTTAAAAAGAAAAAAGAAAAAGCGACCGTAACTGCTTAGCATTCAGCACAATATGTTTTTTGATCTCAAAAATATCACCCTCAGGATTGACCTAATCCTGAGGGTGTTTTGTTGGTCAGACCTCACTCACCTTATCTCTGTGCCTCATTCGCTCCATCGGGGGCAACCGCATCCACCAATCCCAGCCTAGGGCCAGTTGGGCTTTCTCCCTTAAAACCTCATAAAAAAACCCGTAACGCAAGTTGAACGCTTGCCTTACGGGGTTTGATCTGCCAAAAGGATAATTAGCGCGGCCGCAGCGAATAAGTCAAGGTGTAGTTAACCCCATTATTTGCCCTGATCAGGTAGGTTACCCGCAAGCTACTGGCAGTCAGCTCTTGGATTTGCCACTCGATGCGCACCCCGTTCGAGGTGAGGGCTACCACGTTCTCATCATTGGCAAACACCCAGGTGCCCCGCTCGATAATATCAGGATTGGTAGGAAGGCACTTGGTAGGCCCTTCCTCGTTCTGGTAAGTACCGTCGGCGTTGAACTTGAAAATATCGTCTCGGTCGCAAGCGTCGTACTGGGCAAACACATCGGTAATAATCGAGCCGTTTACTGGTAAACCTGGGCTAACCGTCAGGCCTGTCCCAACCCAAGTAGGGGCCGTCAGCAGTTCGGAACGGGTAGGCTCAGCATCGTTGTTACAGGCAAAAAGACCCACCAGGGCCAACATTACTACTCCACGATAGGCAATTTTTAGATTCATGATTATTTAAGTTTAGATGAAAAAAAGAGTGAAAACCGGAATTTCTTACAAGATAACAAAAAATGCGCCCAAAGCGGTGAAAATACTAAAATCCCTAGTTTAGGGGGATATAACCTTACTTTTCCTTCGCTAAATCACAAAATAGAAGTCGCTTAGATGACTTTTATAGCCAAAACCAGCAAAACCTACATTTAGCCGTTAACAAAAAAGCCGGGCAGTTTGCCCGGCTTACTAGAGAAAGAAGATTTGATCGTTAGTCTTGCCAGCGCAAGCGCTCGGCAATAATCTTCTCGATGTGGTCGCGCACGGGCGCGTAGCTCAGGCGGGCCAGCACATCGTCGGCAAAGGCGAACATGAGCATGGCCCGGGCTTGTTCCAAGGCAATGCCGCGCGCCCGCAAATAAAATAGCGGTTCTTCGTCCAAGGCCCCAGTGGCATGGCCGTGCGAGCATTTCACGTCATCGGCCCAGATTTCCAGTTGGGGCTTGGCATCCACGGTGGCCGAGTCGGACAGGAGGATGTTTTTGCTGCTTTGGTAGGCGTTGGTTTTTTGGGCATCGGGCCGCACGTAGATTTTGCCGTTGAACACCCCGGTGGAGCGGCCATCGAGCAAGCCTTTGTACAACTGGTTACTTTGCGAGTGGGGCTTTAGGTGGTCCACGGCGGTGTGGTTGTCCACCAAGGTTTGGCCGGTGAGCACCATCAGGCCGTTCATGTACGCCTCGCAGTTGGAGCCGTCAATGCTGATGCCCAGGTTGTTGCGCACAATTTGGCCGCTTAGCGAAATGGTGGTGTTGTAGTACCGGCTATCGGCTTGCTGGTGGGCTTGGGTAAGGCCAATGTGGGAGGCATTGGCCGCCTCGTCCTGGATTTTGTAGTGGTCAAGGTGAGCATTGGCCCCCACGGCTAGTTCGGC
Source organism: Bernardetiaceae bacterium (assembly GCA_025454895.1). Classification (GTDB taxonomy): domain Bacteria; phylum Bacteroidota; class Bacteroidia; order Cytophagales; family Thermoflexibacteraceae; genus JALONO01. The sequence goes on along the minus strand of JALONO010000045.1, from coordinate 10,666 downwards.
CACTAAGTTGGTGAGGCCGCCAAACGCGCTCGGGGTACTGTTATAATGTTCGATGAAGGTGCATTGGCTGCTGGTGCCCACTACCACCAGGTTGCGCAGATGAACCAAAGTGCTCGCCTCCGACGAGTCGGTTACGTAGTGGGCGATGATCGGCTCGGCCACGGTTTGGTTGGGCTTTACCCACACAAACGCGCCATTGGCGGCCCAAGCCGAGTTAAGGGCGGCGAAAAAATGATCGCCGTACTGGGCGTACTGGCCCAGGTGAGCGGCCACCACGTCCGGGTATTTTTGCCGAGCCTCGGCCAGGGGGCACACCACCACTTGGGCGGGGTTGCTCACCACCCGCGAGTGCTCGGGGGCGTATTGGCCATTCACGAACACCAGCACATTGGCCTGATCCTCCGCATATTGGTGTAGCAACGGGTCAATCGCGGCCCATTGGGGCTGGGCCGGGGCGAGTTGGTAGCTTTGGCCCAACAGTTGGCGCAAATCCAGATACTTCCACTCTTCGTGCTTGCGGGTGGGCGCGTCCAGACGGGCAAACACCTGGGCGGCGGCCCGCTGCTGGTCGTTTTGGCTCGCGGCTTGGTCGGCCAGGCGGGCCAAGGCCATTTGTTTAAAGTCGGTGGTTTCAGCGGTTGGCATGGTGGTCAAGTTTGCCGGGGCGGGCCGCAAACGGGCCTGCCCACCAGTTTTTTTAATAAGATTGTGGGTTAGGCTAGGGCCTCGGCTTCTTGTTTTACCCAGTCGTAGCCTTTTTCTTCCAGTTCTAGGGCCAGTTCTTTGGTACCCGACTTTACAATACGGCCTTTGTACAACACGTGCACAAAATCAGGTACAATATAGTCGAGCAAACGCTGGTAGTGGGTGATGAGCAAAATCGCGTTATCGGCACTTTTGAGGGTGTTCACGCCGTTGGCCACAATGCGCAGTGCATCAATGTCCAGGCCGGAGTCGGTCTCGTCCAAAATGGCGAGTTTGGGTTCCAGCATGGCCATCTGAAAAATCTCGTTGCGTTTTTTTTCCCCGCCCGAAAAGCCTTCGTTGAGCGAGCGGCTGAGCAGGCTTTGATCGATGTTGACCAGCTTCATCTTATCTTTCATCATCTTCAAAAAACCTACGGCATCCATCGGCTCTTGGCCACGGTATTTGCGTACCGAATTGACGGCCGCCTTCAAGAAATTGGTATTGGACACACCGGGGATTTCTACCGGGTATTGAAAGGCCAGGAACAAACCTAGGCCCGCCCGCTCTTCGGGGGCGAGTTCCAGCAGGTCTTGGCCTAGGAAATCGACTTGGCCGCCCAACACTTCGTAGTCTTCGCGGCCGGCCAGCACCGAAGCCAGGGTGCTTTTGCCCGAACCGTTGGGGCCCATGATGGCGTGCACTTCGCCGGGGCGCACCTCTAAGTTGATGCCCCGCAAAATTTGCTTTTCGCCAATGGCCGCCTCTAAGTTGCTGATTTTAAGCATATTATTTATAGATATAACGCATTAGAAACCAAATTGCCCAGAAATTGAGGCCGCAAAGTTGGGCATTATTTAGAACAATTTTAAATAATAACCCAAATAGCCGCTAAATGTTTAGGGGAAATGAACGGTGGGAGCGGAACCGTCGGCAGGGTCAGGGCTTGCCTGGGGGGAAACCGTCGGTGGGGCCAGGACCTTGCCCGGGGGGAAACCGTCGGCAGGGCCGTTAGCCGCTGCCGAGGTAGGGGTGCTGCCGAGGTGGGGGCCGCCACACAGATACCTCAGCAGCCCAACTCATTGTTTGTGCGCCCAGCCAATCCAAGCCTCAGCTAGCCAGGTTGATAAAACGCCAGCAACCGCCCCACCCGCTCGGCGGCCCGTTCCAACAAGGCGGGGGCCTGGGCTAAGGCCTGGGTCAAGGGCATGGGCCGGTCCACAATGGGGAAAATGCCCAATAATCCGTGCTGGTACATAACTTCGGCCCCGGCCCCAATAGTACCCGCAAAAGCCAACACCGGCTTCTGGTACACTGCCGCCAGTTGGGCTACTCCAAACGGAACTTTGCCAAACCGGGTCTGCTCGTCGATTTTACCCTCGCCGGTAACTACCCAATCAGCTTGGGCAATTTGCGCCGCCAAGCCCACCGCGTCGGCCACCAGGGCAAAACCGGGACGGAGTTGTGCACCTAAAAACGCCATTAACCCGGCCCCGGTGCCCCCGGCCGCCCCGGCCCCCGGTACTTGGGCCACGGCCCGGCCCAGTTGTTTGGCCAGCACGGTGGCGTAATGGGCCAAGGCCGCATCTAGCACCTCCACCATGCCGGGGTCGGCCCCCTTTTGCGGGCCGTACACCGCCGAGGCCCCCTGCGGCCCCGTGAGCGGGTTGGTTACATCGCAAGCCACCAAAATTTCGGTGAGGGCCAGCCTGGGGTCTAGCCCGCGCAGGTCTGCGTGGGCCAGGCGGGCCAAAGCGGCCCCGCCGGGGGGCAAGAGTTGCCCGTCGGCATCGAGCAGGCGGGCCCCTAAAGCGGTGGCCAGGCCCGCCCCGCCATCGTTAGTGGCACTGCCGCCAATGCCCACCACCAAGCGGCGGCACCCGGCATCTAGGGCGGCTTTCATCAACTCGCCAAGACCAAATGTGCTGGTAACCAACGGATTGCGCTCCTCTGGCGGCAATAGGGCTAACCCGGAGGCAGCGGCTAGCTCAATGGCAGCGGTAACCCCGTCGCCCAGCAGGCCAAACTCCGCCTCGCGCGGGCGCATGAGCGGGTCGTGGGCGGGCACGCGCACCACGCGGCCGCCCGTGGCCGCCACCAGGGCTTCTACGGTGCCCTCGCCGCCGTCGGCCAGGGGCAGCAGGTGGCAGTGGGCCTGGGGCAACGCCCGCCGGAACCCCTGGGCCAAGGCCTGGGCTACGTGCCAGGCACCGAGCGATTCTTTGAACGAGTCGGGGCAGAGGAGGATGCGCACGGTAGGGGTAAAGAGCGAGGGGGGTGAGTGAGTGGGAAACACCCTTAAGGGTTGTTGAAATCCTTGGGTTGTTGGAGGGGATTAAAAATCATATCCAAGCGACACGTAGAAGATCGGATCCAGTACTTGGCCGTTCTCGATGCCCCAGGCTACGTCGAACTTGGTGTAGTAGCCCAGCAGCGAGGTGCGCAAGCCACCGCCCAGCCCCACCAAAAACGGGTTGCGAAAGTCGGAGGCCGTCCACGAAAACGGCGTGCGCGCGTCGGAAACGGTATTGAGGGCATTTTGCGAGTTGAACGGGCTGATGCCGGTCCACGACGCGCCCACGTCGGCAAACCCTACGAGCATCATGTTACGCAAGAAGTTAGACGTGATCGCACTCTTATAAAAATACTTGAGCAGGGGCATCCGCACTTCGGCGTTCATCAAGATATAGGTGTTGCCGCGCAACTTGTTCCAATTGAACCCGCGCAAGTTGCCCACGTACTGCACAAACAGCAGGTCGGAGCGGTCCACGGCCGCACTCTGGGGGTCGTTGGGGTTGATGGCCAGCGGGTCGCGGTTAGGCAGCGGGTCGGTGTCGTTAAAAATCCAATTGCCCACCCCGCCGAGCCGGTAGGTTTTGCCCGCCGGGCCGAAGAACTGCCCGTAGGCAAAGCGCCCCGCAAATATGAACAAGCGGCCCAGCTTTTGGTAGGTGCGCGCATCTACGGTGAGGTTGCCAAAACTTTTGTTGGCGGCGTTGACCCCCAGCCACTGGTCGTAGCGGACCAGCAACCGGCTGCCGTCCAGCATGTTAGGCCCCGTGATGATGGAATTATCGAACACGAACTCGGCCCCGGCCCCGGCATATTGGAAATTACTACCCCGAATTTGTTGGATGGACGAGTTGCGGTCGCTGGTAACGTCGAAGGTGGTATTGGCCCAGAAGGGGCTGAGGCTCACGCGCGAAGTTACGTTGATGGGATACGACACCGTGCCCGTGATGCGGTTCATGGCGTAACGCTGGGTGAACTCCGAAGTGGGCTGCTGCAAATTTTGGCGGTCGAACCGCACTTTGTAGTCCAACCGCCCCTTCAGGTACTCGTATTGGGCGTAATACATGCCGCTGCGCAGGGTGGTGAGGCCAAACAAGCCCGCCCCGAAACGGTGGTTTTCTAAGGCATCGTTGAGGTTGGCCTCCAACAAAATGCCCCACCCGCGCAGCGGGTCGATCACGATAGAGGTAACCAGGTTGTCGGCACTGAACTTACTATTGTAAGCTTGGGGGTTGCTCAATTTGGTTTCGCCCGGTTTGCCGCCCGCCTGAGTGGGGCGATAGTTGGGCAGTAGTCTATTGGGCTTCTTTTTGGGTTGATTAAAGATATCGAACCGGTAGTTCTCGGTATCGGCCTCGTCGGTTTTTTTCTGGGCGGTATCGGCCGGGGCGGCTTGGGCGGTGTCCAGGTCTTTTTTGCCTTGGGGGTCAAACACGGGTTGTTGCTCGCGCTCGTTGCGGGCGCGCATGGCGCTCAAGCGGCGCAGGTCCAGCAACTGCTGGCGGTTGGTTTTAGCGGTAAACAGGGCGGCCTTGGCATCGAAGTCATCGTACAAAAACAGTCCCGGACGGCCCTGGTAGCTCATGCTCATGGCCAGCCGACTACCCGCCACATCGTAATTACGGAAACTGTACAGGTAATTGGTGATCTGCGAGCTTACTTCGTCCTTGAGGTCGTAACGGTAAAGGTGGGTAATGCCCCGCTGGTCGCTGGCGTACACGAGCGAGTTGGCATCCAGTGCCTTAGGGGCAAAATCGTGGCTGAGGGTGTTGGTAATCCGCTTGAGCACGGTTTTGGAGCGGGCGGCATCGTAAACGAACAAGTTGAACCGGTCGTCTAACTCGTTGGCATCCCGCTTTTTAACGTCCAGGGTATCATTTTCGCGGTTAGAACTGAACACAAAGCTCAGCCCTTTGGTCTTTTTGAGGAATGCCGGATCGAGGTCATCGTGGAGGTCGTTGGTGATGCGCGAAAGCTTATCGGCCTCAAAATCATACACATAAATATCGCTTTGCCCCCGGTTGGCGGCACTCATCACCATTTGCCCACCGTGGTCGGCCACGTCGATGGCCAATACTTGCTCCACCTGGTCCAGCGGGCGGCGCGAGCGGCCCCGGCCCCCCACTTCCAAGGTAGTGAGCCACTGCTTACCTTCTTGCACGTGCACGATGGCCAGGGTTTGGTTGCCCTTCCAGGCAAATAGGGGCAGCACAAAATCGTTTTTTTGGTTGATGAGGCGGAACCCGCTGCTGAATACGGTGCGTTCCTTGCCGGTAGCCAAGTCGCGCACTTTCAAATGGGTGCGGCCCCGGTTGTTTTCGGTGTAGGCCAATAACGAGCCTTGGGGGTTAAACTTGACCCCGGTGTACACGTGCTCGCGCAGGTTGGGGGCCAACCGGCGGGCCGCGTCGGGCATTTTGTGGGCCGCCGCCAACTCCTTGTTCTGGTCTAGGTAGAAGCTCATCCACATGTTGATAAAACGCTGAAAGCCAACTCCTAACGTGTTCTGGATGCTGCTTTCCTCGTTCCGCACAATGCGGGTGAGGTTGAGGATGTTGGCCACGTTGGTCCGGCCGTACTTTTCCACGATAAAATTCCAGATCGACTGGCCCACCAGGTGCGCTTCTTGGCCCTCGAGGTTGCTGATTCGGCGCATTTTTTTGTTTTGCAGCACATCGCGCAGGTAGTCGTCCATTTCGCCGCTCCAGCCAAAGGCAACGTAACGGGCCGCCCCGGCCATGAACCAGTCGGGCAGGTTGAGCAGGTAAGTGCTCTGGAGCATGTCTTTGAGGTTGCCGCCGTACATCATCTCAAAAATCAGGTTCTCGGCAATGCTCAAAGTGAGCTGCTGCTGGTAAACCTCGCGCGAGCCGGCAAAGGCGATCTCGATTTCTTGCTTGGCGAAGCTGGTTTGCCCGGCCACGGAAAAGCTCTGCTTGCCCACCCCAATATTGCTCTGGTGCAACTCGGCCACCGAAGGGTACACGAATATCTTCACCCGTGAATAAGGGGCGAAACCGGCCAAATCGGTAATGTTGCCAAAACTTTGCTCGGCCATTTGGGCCGTGAGCCGGGCCAGGGCCTCGCCATCGCCGTAATAAAACACCTCGAAATTGGGGCTAGTAAGATACTGCCACTCAAAGGTTTTGTACTGGATACGGTTTTTGCCGTAGTTGACGTTGGCGGTAAATTGGGTGGTGGCAAACTGGGCAGCCAGCGGCCAGGCTCCGAGCAATACGTTGGCCAGGCACATGGCCGCGACCGACCTCCAAAAATTGCGTTTCATATTAACTGGAAAAATGAACTTGGGAAAACCAAAAAGCCCAACCAAGGGCGGCAAAGCTAATTTAACGCTTAAAAATACCAAGGAGTTGAAACAGGGTAACTATCATGGGTTCAGCAATAGTTAAACGGTTGGGACAGGCTCCTAAGCCTGGCTCGCCTGGGCGCTTGGCCCCCTACTCCACCCTATTCGGAGTGGCCGACCCGTTGGTTGCAGCCCGCCCAACTTTACAGCAATATACAGCTAAAACCTGCGAATGGGCCAGCGGTTTGGACGAAATTTCTTTTTTTTGCCCAAAACCGCGCTTTTCATGCTTCGTGCCGCCTTTGCCAAGCCTCTGGCCGCTTATGTGGTGGCCCAGCAAAAACGCTGGGCGGCCGCCCCGGCCCTCACCCAACAACGCTGGCTCCAGGCCCTGGTAAAAGCCGCCCGGTTTACCCGCTTTGGCCATGACCATGACTTTGCGGGTATTAAAACTCACGCTGATTTCCAAGCCCGCGTGCCCGTGCGCGACTACGAGGGGCTTAGCCCTTACATCGAGCTCATTAAAAACGGCTGGGCCGATGTGCTGTGGCCGGGCCAACCGGCCTACTTTGCCAAAACCTCGGGCACCACGTCGGGCACCAAGTACATCCCGCTCAGCCGCGAGTCGGTGCCGTACCACCTCAACTCGGCCCGCAACGCCCTGCTCAACTTTGCCCAGCAAACGGGCAACTTCGGTTTTTTAGACCGTAAGCTCATCTTCCTGTCAGGCAGCCCGGAACTGGACACCACCAACGGCATCCTCACCGGCCGCCTGTCGGGCATTGTAAACCACCACGTGCCCGGCTGGCTGCGCGGCAACCAGTTGCCCAGCTACCGCACCAACTGTATCGAGGACTGGGAAGAAAAACTCGACCGCATTGTGGACGAAACCCTCCGCCGCGACCTGGGGCTGATCTCCGGCATCCCGCCCTGGGTGCAAATGTATTTCGACCGCATCGTGGCCCGCACCGGGCGCAAAATCAAGGACGTGTTCCCCAATTTCTCGGTGTTTGTGTACGGTGGGGTCAACTTTGAGCCTTACCGCGCCCGCCTGGCCGAAAGCATCGGCAAGCCGCTGGCCAGTGTGGAAACCTACCCGGCCTCGGAGGGCTTTATCGCCTACCAAGACCAGCAAAACGACCCCGGCCTATTGCTATTGCTCGACCACGGGATCTTCTACGAGTTTATCCCGGCCGACGAGTATTTTAAACCCAACCCGCGCCGCTTGAGCATCGAGCAGGTGGAACTGGGCGTGAACTACGCCCTGGTGCTCAACACCAACGCGGGCCTGTGGGGCTACTCCATCGGCGATACCGTCAAATTTGTGAGCAAAAACCCGTACCGCCTGGTGGTAACGGGCCGGATCAAACACTTTATTTCGGCCTTTGGCGAGCACGTGATCGGCGAGGAGGTGGAAAAAGCCCTGGCCCAGGCCATGCAACAACACCCCGAAGTAAACGTGGCCGAGTTTACCGTGGCCCCACAAGTTACCCCGGCCCAGGGCCTGCCCTACCACGAGTGGCTCATCGCCTTTGCCAAACCGGCCGCCAACCCGGAGGCCTTCGCCCACGACTTGGACGCGGCCCTGCGGCGGCTCAATACTTATTACGAAGACCTACGGGCGGGCAACATCCTGCGCCGCCTGGTCATCAGCCCGCTGGAACCCGACGCTTTTGTGGAGTACATGCGCAGCCAGGGTAAACTGGGCGGCCAAAACAAAGTACCCCGCCTCAGCAACGACCGCCAACTGGCCAACGCCCTGGCCGCCTTTCGCGTTTAATCCACCCAGCCCGGTGGGTTGCGGAAGCGGCCCGGCGGTGGTTTTAGCTAGCTAGGCCCGCCAATTTGGCAGGACAAGCCAAGGCGGCAGGCTGCCCCCACCCATTTATGGTAACTTTTGTAAAACGGGCAACTTTTTTAACCCTGGCACGGTTGTGTACTTATCTGAATTAATTCCAAACAAGATCATTAGTATGGCAAAAGCAATCGAGATTACCGACGACAACTTTGAGGAAATCATGGCCACCGACAAACCGGTGCTTATCGACTTTTGGGCCGAGTGGTGCGGACCTTGTAAAATGGTAGGCCCCGTGGTAGAGCAGCTGGCCGAAGACTATCAAGACCGCGCTATTATTGCCAAGGTGGACGTGGACAGCAACCCCAACTTGTCAGTACGTTTTGGCGTGCGCAGCATCCCAACCCTGCTAGTATTCAAAAATGGCGAACCTGTACAAAAACAAGTGGGTGCCACCAGCAAAAAAGTCCTGGCCGATATGATCGAGGCCAGCTTTTAACCGCTGGGTTTCCGGCTCATTATCAGCTAATCAACCCAACTCCCCCACTGGTTGCCCCAATGGGGGAGTTGAGTTTTTAACCTGGCTAATGACTTTAAAAGTGGTCAAACAATGGCCGCAGTTAACAGTTTTTAATGTAAATTCGCCGCCCGAAATCACTTGATAAACGTTTGCCGTGGATAAAATCAGGTTAGAAATATTAGGACTGTCGTCCAGCAGCCAGTCGCAGTCAGGCTCATTTGCCCTTGTGCTGGGCGAAGAAGGCACCAATCGTCGCCTGCCCATCATCATCGGCATGTTCGAGGCCCAGGCTATCGCGATCGAGATTGAGAAAATCACCTCGTCCCGGCCCATGACGCACGACTTATTCAAGTCATTTGCCAGTACCTTTGAATTCAGAGTTACCGAGATCTTTATTTCTGACCTGCGGGAGGGCGTTTTCTACGCCAAAATCGTTTGCAAAAGTGACCATACGAACCAAACGACGGAAATCGATGCGCGCCCTTCTGATGCTATAGCCATTGGCTTGCGTTTTGGGGTTCCCATCTACACCAATGACTCCGTCATGTCGGAGGCGGCCATCACCATTACCGACAGCGAGGAACAAGCCCCTACCACTCCCCGCCGGGAAAAGGCCAGCGCCAGAACCAGCAGTTCCAGTGGCAAAGCCAGCAGTGGTCAAGAAGGTAGCCTCAAAAGCTATTCGGCTGAACAATTAGAAGAAATGCTGAACGAGGCGGTGGCCGAAGAGAATTACGAAAAAGCGGCTAAAATCCGCGACGAGCTGGATCAACGCAAGTAAGCCGTCTATCTACTTTTTGAGATAAATTGTTGGTTATTTCGGGATAATCAGCCGCCGCCTGGTGTAGCTAAGCCCGGTGAAAATCCCCAGCCCCCCCTCCACGTTCGATTTGATCACCGCCGGTTGGTTAAATGGACTGGTGTTGGCAAAAAAAGCGTCCTCGGCGGTTTCCAAAAAGTTGAAGTAGGCTTGGTCGATGTGGTACAACGTGGCCGTGAGGGTATCGCCCCGGACGTAGTTGAACCCTGACCCCAAGGCAGCCAACTGGCCATCAAACAACCGATCCGTTAGTTCAAAATCTTGCTCGCGCGTGCCCGGGCGCAAGCGGCCGCCCTTGTGGGTGATGTAGCGGTAAAAATTGGCCTGCCTTGGCGGGTCCTGGAACCGAACCAGCAGCAGGGCCGCCGAATCGCGGCTGTCGAAACGGTAGTTGAGCGAGTCGATGGCGATGGGTGGCAGCAGCCGCGTGCGGGCCTTGAGCCGGCGCCCCCGCTCGTCCACGATCTCGAGGATAAAATCATCGGTATAATTGGCGGGCACGAGGGCATCGGCCACATAATTGTACGCCTTTTGTTGCACACTATCGGCCACCACCCGTTCGGCCAGCACCACGGTTTCGCCCTGGTGGGTAATGCGTACCTGCGCGCCGGTAACCACGGGCAGCTCGGGCGGGTCCAGAAAACCTACACTTTCTTGCAAAGCTAAGCGGTAAGGCTGGCCTGGTTCCAGGTAACATTCCACAAAAAGCTGCCGCTCGTAAGGGGGCAAGTTAAGCGGAATGCTCCGCTCCAGGTTACACCCAGCCAGCCAGGCCAGTAGGCTCAGCCCGGCCACGCCTCCCAATAAAAAACGAATAATTGCTTTCATAGCTGCTGGTTGTAACGAGCCGAACGGCCAAATGGTTCGGGGTCGGGACGCAATTTTGGCCCAGGCAATGATAATAGCAAAGGGATACGATAGTATCAACTACTTGATTTTCAATATAAAACAACTTAAACAGAGCCTATCTAAAAAACCTACGGCTGCTCAGATCGGCCCTCCGGGATTTCCCCCATCACCCGCGCTTGGGCGGTCTAACCAAGTCTTGAACATTGGAAAATCGGCCTTTAAGAATTATAATTGCCTTCTCATTCAACACTTAATCGTCAAATGAAAAAAACAATCGCACTCTTTGTTTGGGGCTGCCTGCTGGCCCTAGTGGCCCAGGCCCAGCCCAAAAACTACGAGTGGAAAACCGGCCAAACCGGCAAGTACACCTACCGCTACGTTACCAACGACCCGCTGGGG
>JALONO010000271.1 GCA_025454895.1 Bernardetiaceae bacterium | reverse complement strand
TGACATTGCCGTTTTTGTGGCCTATTGCGTGGTGATCATCGCGGTGGGCCTGTGGGTCTCGCGCGACAAGGCGGGCCACGAAAAAGATTCCAAGGACTATTTTCTGGCCAGCCAGTCGCTGCCGTGGTGGGCCATCGGGGCCTCGCTCATCGCCTACCTACGAGTGGATGGCCGCCGCCACGCTGCTCATCGTGGGCATTTTCTTTTTGCCCATCTTCCTCAAAAAACAGATTTACACCATGCCCCAGTTTTTGGAAGACCGCTACGATGCCCGCGTGCGCACCGTGATGGCGGTGTTTTGGCTGCTGGTGTAGGGCCTGGCCATTTTCGCCATTGTCTATTCCATTTACGGCGGGCTGGTGGCCGTGGCCTGGACCGACGTGGTGCAGGTGGTGTTCCTGGTGCTGGGCGGTTTGGCCACCACCTACCTGGCCCTGGAGATGGTGGGCCAGGGCGATGTGCTGGCCGGGCTGGGCCAACTCCGCCAAAAGGCCCCCGACCATTTCCACATGATTTTTGAGCAGGGCAAAACCATGATCCCCGACGGCAAGGGCGGCCAAAAAGACGCTTATATGGACTTGCCCGGCCTGAGCGTGCTCATTGGCGGTATGTGGATCGTGAACCTGAGCTACTGGGGCTGCAACCAGTACATTACCCAGCGGGCCTTGGCCGCCAAAAACCTGGACGAGGCCCAAAAAGGGGTCATTTTCGCCGGGTTCCTCAAGCTGTTGATGCCCCTCATCGTGGTCATCCCCGGCATTGCGGCCTTCGTGATCGTGCAGGGCGGCGACACCGCCTTCGCCCAGGCCATGACCGACGGGGCCACGGGCCTGGTCAAATCTGACAAGGCTTACCCGGCCCTGCTCAACCTGCTGCCCAATGGACTGAAGGGCCTGGCCTTTGCAGCCTTGGCGGCGGCCATCGTATCGTCGCTGGCCTCCATGGCCAACAGCACGGCCACCATTTTCACGATGGATTTGTACAAGCACTACTTTAACCCCCAGGCCGGCGAAACCCAACTGGTGCAAGTGGGCCGCATCGTGGCCCTCCTCGCCTTTGGCATTGCCGCCTTGGTGGCCCCGGCCCTGGGGGCACTGGACCAAGCATTCCAGTTTATCCAAGAATACACTGGGTTTGTGTCGCCGGGGGTGTTTGCCATTTTCGTGTTCGGGTTTTTCTGGAAACGGACTACCGCCAATGCGGCCCTTTTTGCTGCCATCGCTACCATCCCGCTGTCCACGTTGTTCAAGTTTGTGTTTATCGACCGCATGGGTTTGGTGTTCGTAATCATCGCGGTGGGCATGGTGCTCATCAGTTACCTGGACCCGCGCAGCAAGGATAACCCCAAGGGCATTACGCTCGAATCCAGTTTGTTCCGCACCAGCATGGGCTTCAACATCGGGGCAGTGGGCATCGTGGGTATTTTGGCCGCGCTTTACACTATTTTTTGGTAGCGTTAAATTATTGATTTTCAATGAGTAAGATCTTCCAAGAGTTGCCAAACCTCTTGGAAGGTTTTTTTGTCCGGCAACCTTCATCTCTACTAGTTGAACAGGCACCTATATCAAAATCAAATAGAGATTGAAATTGCTCATCTTTTACGCCCTTTAGATTTAAATGGTTGGGACTGAGCAAAGTTTTGATCCGGTTTATCGCAGCCATAAGCCGATCAAAGTAATGTAAATAAACTTAATTAGTTGAATATCAATGTTTTGAAATTCCAAAACAAAATCTAAGTCATTTTAGCAATATAAATTTGATTTGTCGGCGATAAGGGGCTTCCCATTAGGCCAAAGATCAGCCTTTGTGGCCAGGGTCAACCTAGCGGCCTCAAAATTGGCTTTCGCCAAAAAACCTGTAGTTTAGTCCCAAGTGCTAACTACTTATGGAAGAAACGCTAGCTCGGCCTCTCGGCCCTGATGGTGAGCATTACCAGCGTGGCGGCTATTTTGTACCAAACCCACCTGATGCGTAAGCAGCAGTATGCCTCGGTGCTGCCTTATTTGGAGCTATGGAATAACGGCAGTGGGGGCGATTACCGATTGACGTTGATCAACAACGGGACTGGCCCGGCCTTCGTCAAAGACGTGCGGGTACATTACCAAGGCAAAGTGTACGAAATGGACCATCACGGTTTCTGGTTCCAACAAATGTACTTGCCGGATAGTGCCAAATGGAATGTGATGTTTGAAAAGGACACCACCGACAAAATCTTTTTTTATGGCAACTTGTACAAGGGCCGGGTGATCAAAGCGGGCGAAGAATTTGCTCTTTTTACCATACTAGTACGTGCGGTGCGCGGGATGTTTGGCAGCAATACGGCCCGCCTCGAGATTACCTACACTTCCATCTATGATGAGGAATGGCTGCTGAAAGGCTCAGGCGGGGTGCCCACGCGGGAAGAATAACTAGTTTTTTGAGGAAAAGCCGCTAAGTAAAAGTAATGGATTTAGTGAGTGTCATGTTATATTTTTGGCTAGATGATTTATGCTTGGCAACTTAATGAAAATAAATAATTTAGCTTATTGAAGAAATCCGACTTTTTGTTTTGCGAAGCTACTCATTTTATTGCATAAATTAGTTGTTTTGTGCGCCGCCCCTTATCATCAAAAACAACTTGCTTACAATTTACTTTTTTTGAGAAACCATCTTTTCCTTGAAAATGAAAAAACTTGCGCTGTTTTTATTCGGTTGTATGCTGGCCGGCCCGCCGTGCAGGTGCTGGTAGCCAACGCCCAACCCGAGGCCCGCAAAATCGCGGAGCAGTGGGTAAACGCGCTGCCGCTGGCCGGGGGCAAAAAGCTCGCCTTTGGCCCGGCCAAAACCGCCGCCGGGGCGCGCATGTTGGTGTTCACGCTCAACGCGGCGCCTAACCCGCAACTGGGGGCCGAGGGCTACACCCTAAACGTAACCCCCAACCGCATTGAACTGGCCGCCAACCAGCCCGCCGGGTTGTTTTACGCCGGGCAAACCCTGCGGCAACTGCTGCCCCCCACCGCCGAGCTAAAAGGCAACGTACCTGTAGCAACCTGTAAAATAACCGATTACCCCCGGTTTGGCTGGCGGGGGCTGATGCTGGACGTGAGCCGCCATTTTATGCCCAAGGAAGATGTGAAACGCTACCTGGACCTGATGGCCCAGTACAAGTTCAACACCCTGCACTGGCACCTCACCGACGACAACGGCTGGCGCATCGAGATCAAGGCCCTGCCCAAGCTCACGCAGGTGGGCGCGTGGCGTGTGGCCCGCACGGGCGCGTTCGGCAATTTTGCGCCTCCCAAGGAAGGCGAGCCAACCCCCTACGGCGGTTTCTACACCCAAGATGATATAAGGGAAATTGTGGCCTACGCCCAGGAGCGGCACATCCAGATTGTGCCGGAAATCGACGTGCCCGGCCATAGCATGGCCGCCCTGGCGGCTTACCCGGAACTATCCACCCAGCCCCAGGTAAAACGCTACGTGGACCCCGGCACCCGCTTTGCCGAGTGGGGGCCTAATGGCACGTTCAAAATGTTCATTGAGAACACGTTAAACCCCGCCGACGACCGGGTGTATGCCTTTCTGGACAAGGTTTTTACCGAGGTGGCCGCCCTGTTCCCCAGCCCGTACCTCCACATGGGCGGCGACGAGGCCTACCACGGTTTCTGGGAGCGCGATTCGGCCTGCGTGGCTTTGATGCGCCGCGAGGGCCTCCAAAACTCGCACGAACTGCAAAGCTATTTTGTGAAGCGGGTGGGCAAAATCATCGCTCAAAAAGGTAAAACCATGATTGGGTGGGACGAGATACTCGAGGGCGGCCTGGCCCCCGGCGCGGTGGTAATGGGCTGGCGCGGGACCCAAGGGGCCATTGCCGCCGCCCAGCAAAAGCACCAGGTGGTGATGAGCCCCACCACCTTTGCCTACCTCGACTATACCCAAGGCGACCCCACGCTGGAAAAACCGATTTACGCCAGCTTGTACCTGCGGCGGAGCTACCAGTTTGACCCGCTGCCGCCCAACGTGGAGGCCCGCTACATCCTGGGCGGCCAAGCCAACCTCTGGACCGAGCACGTGCGCCACCTGCGCCACGCCCTGTACATGACCTACCCGCGCGCCTGGGCCATTGCCGAAAGCGTGTGGAGCTTGCCGGCCCGCAAAAACTGGGACGACTTTGCCCGGCGCACCGAAGCGCATTTTGCCCGGTTTGCCGCAATGGGCCTGCCCGCCAGCCGCGCCGTGTACGATGCCGTGGTAACCACCCGCACCGAGGGCGGCCAACTCATTTGCCAAATCGACAGCGAGTTGAACGGGCTAACCATCCACTACACGCTGGACGACTCGTTTCCTGATGCCGCCTCGCCGCAGTACACCGGCCCGTTTGCCCTGCCCCCGGAGGCCACCCTGCGCGTGATCACCTACCGCAACGACCAACCGCTGGGCCGGTTGCTCATTTTATCGAAAGAAGAACTGCAAAAAAGAGCGGGCAAGCAACGGCCTTGGGATTAGCTCCGAGAACGGCCCTACGATTAGGCTACGAATAACTTTGGATATTATTAAATGAGCGAATCAGATCTACGGAATTGGCATTTGATGATGCCAAAATCAAATAGCGATTGCGTATTCCTGTCTTTTAAATGATTGATAATCAAAAGAGAACAATCATTTAATCATGCAATCATTAAGTCATTAGACCTCTTACACATGAGGTTTTTGGCGAGTTGTGATCCCAGATTTTCGTTCAAAATCCACCCTTTTTGGCCCCACCCTGGCCCTCCCCGATGGGCAGGGGCGATCCGTTTTTTCCAAAGCTTTGAATTTATCCGAAAAAGAACAACCGATTGGTTAGAAGCCGCTTCAAAAAAGCCATCTAACACCTCAAATGTGGTTGCTCTGACCGCCGACACACCCCTGCAAGCGCACTGGCTCGCCCCAAAACTCCCGTTTTGGTCGTCCTCTCAAAGAGGGGACTTTCCCTTTGACCAACCGGACGGAAAACAGAACGGATCACCCCTGCCCGATGGGGAGGGGACGCAATTTCGGAACGAGTAGGGGGTTATGTACAAAGTAGCATTTTGAGCTTACTATCTGATTTTCAATACGCAAAAACTCTATTAGTCAACTTCGCCTTGGTTCACGAACCGCTGGGCAATGCCCAAGGGGCGCAGCGTGTAGCGTTTTTTCGATAGGTGGTTGCGCATCCGCCGCAGCACATTGTCCAGGGTTTGGAGGGCCAGGTCAATGTAAGGGCCTTTGTTGAGCATCACGCACTCGGCCTGGGCGGCTTGGGCGGCATCGCTGATCTCCGAACGGCTGGCCAGGCCCTGTTTGGCCAGGCTTTCGAGCACTTGCGTAGCCCACACCACGGGCACGTGCGCGGCCTCGCAAAGCCACAGGATTTCTTGCTGCACCTCGCTAAGGCGGGCAAAGCCTACTTCTACCGCCAGGTCGCCCCGGGCGATCATGACCCCGAACGTGGGCTTGGCCATCCCGGCCAAAAGTAAGCTGGGCAGGTTTTGCACGGCCTCCTGTTTCTCGATTTTGAGCACAATGTACGGGGCCTTGCCAGGTTTGGCGTGTTGCTCGAGGGCTTGTTGCAACTGGGCCACCTCGGCGGCCGTGCGCACAAACGAATAGCCCACCAAATGGGCGTGCCGGGCCACAAAAGGCAATATCTCCAGATCGCGGGCCGTGAGCGAGGGCGTGCTCAGCTGGGTTTGCGGCAGGTTGATGCCCCGGTCGTTTTTGAGGCCGTTTTTCCGGGCGGGGGCGTTCTCGATCACCACTTTTACCCAAGCTTCGGTTTTCTCGGTAATGCGGCCGGCAAATTTGCCATCGTCAAAAAAAATTGGCTCGCCGGGCCGGAGGTCGGCGATCATCTGGGGCAGGGTGGTGGCGATCACGGCGGGGCCTAGCCGCTGGCCGTCGGGGCCAAACTGGGGCGGGCTGGCCTGGGCCAGGTCTTGGTGGATCAGCAGTTCGTCGCCGGGGTGTAATTTAAGGGCGGCCTTGGCCGGATTTTCGGGGTCGATAATGCCCGCCGTACGCAGTTTAGGCCCGGCCAAGTCCATAAAAATTTTGATGGGCCGGTTGGTTTGGTGGCTGGCCAAGTTGAGGTGGTCAATCATCCGCTGCCAATCGTCCGGGGTGTCGTGGGCGGTGTTGATCCGGGCAATGTTAAGCCCGTTTTGGGCCAGCCGCAGCACCAGGTCAGGGTCGTGGGCCGCCTCGGAGGGCAGGGTAACCATGATGCGGATGCGCCCGTCGTCGCTAAAGGTGCCGAACAGTTTGTCGGTATGTTGGGCCAGCAGGGCGCGGCCCTGGGGGTAGTCGAGCGGGTCCACCACCGACTCGGCGGGCTTCACGTGGGTGTGGCTCAGGTGGGCCAGCAACCCGATCACCTTGTTGAGCTGGTCGAACAGGTGCAACTCGCCGCTGGCCAGCGACGACAGCCCCAGGTCGTGCAGTTTGTCTTGAATAAACCGGACCTCCACGCTGCGGAAGGCCAAATAGTGGATCAGGTTGGCCGCGCTTTTGCGGAACGCCGGGTGAACGGCCGCAATGGTGGCCGCGTGGGCCTGCTCCAGGCTCAGCATTTGCCGGCGCACAATAAGCAGTTCGTTAAGCAGGTTGTCGTAAGTTTTGACCGGCATGGCGGGGCCGCCCGGCGGTTGCGCGGGCGGGACAAAAATAAACCCGCCGGGGGCAAAGTGGTGGGGGTGGAAGATAATTTAACTTGGGGGTGGGAGAGGATGTAACTGCGCACCGACCCATTTTTGTGTACGTAGGATTGCCCAGTTGCAATCTGGGGATCCTTATGGCGTCAGTTTCTCAAAACTGACCCCAAAAAATCCGGGCGATGGCCAACTCTTAGCTGCCGTGCCTTAGCATTTAGTGCCCAGCCACTTTTTGGGGGTTGCCTTGCGCTTTTTTTGGGAGGCTTAACCACTCCGGGCGCAAATAAATTCATTTATCGTGGTATCAGTTCACGTCTTGGCCCGCCTTCAGCTTGGCGATCATGTCCTCCACTGCCTTCCGGTTGGCTTCGTCGGGTTTTTGGGCCAGGGCCAAGTTAGCAAATTTGAGGGCGTTTTTATAGTCGCCCAGGGCGGAGTAGGCCCGCACCAGGCCGATGCTGGCCGTGGGGTTGCCGGGGTGTTTCTGGGCGTTCAGCTTGAACACTTCCAGGGCCTCCTTGGTTTTTTGGGCGGCCAGCAGTTGGCGGCCATAACCGTGGATTTCCATCAGTTGGCCCAGCGGCAGGGCCTCTTTCATGAGCGCGTCGGCCTCGGCTTGGCGGCCCAACCTGCCCAAAATGGCCGACTTGACCGAAAGGGTGCTAAAGTTTTTTTCGCCCAGGTAGGGCATTGAGATGGCACCCTCGGCCCAGGTGAGGGCCTCTTCCAGGTGGGTGTTGTGCTCCAGGCAGTAGGAGGCCGCTTGGTGCCAAGCCTGCCACGAAAAGCCCCGGTCGCCCTTGAGTTCCTCGCGCAGGGAGGCCACCACGCCGCCCACCACATCGACCTCGATCTTAAACGGGATCCGCCATTTTTCCCAGGCCAGCACCACGGTGGCCGAGTTGTCGGTCTGGTCGGCAAATTCGTATTTGAGGTATTCCTGGCTGGCCTCGGCCTTCGTGGGCTTGGTTACGATGCGCAGCGCGTCCTTGGCGGGATCGTAGAAGTAGCTGCCCCAAGCCTGGTAGTCCCTCGAGAAAATGACCGTTACTTCGTTTTCGGCCAGGGCCATGAACAGGCCGTACTTGCCGGCGGGCAAGGTTTTGCACTTTCACCTCGGAGCTGACGGTGAACACCGTGTTTTCGTTGGCCCCGGCCCGCCACGGAGCGGCTTTGCTGGTGCCGAAGCCTTGGTAGGTAAAGCCAAACGGAGCGATGTCCGTACCCCAGACTTTGCCCTCGCGTCCGCGCACGGCCGGGCGGTCGTAGTCGATGGTGACCTTGGTCAGGCCGATCTGCTCGCTCACCGATGCCTTTTTGCTGCCCCCGCCGTGGGGCACGGTTAGTTGGGCCAGAGCGGGAGTGGCGGCCCAGAGCAGGGCCAGCAGGATCAAACTATAATGCCTTCTCATG
>JALONO010000270.1 GCA_025454895.1 Bernardetiaceae bacterium | reverse complement strand
GGCTCGATGAGCAGCACCGTTTTGCCCATCCGTTTGGCCGTGTAGGCCGCCATGATGCCCGCCGAAGTGCCGCCGTACACGCACACGTCCACCGTTTGCAAGGGTTGTGCGGCCAGGGGTTGGGCCAGCAGCAAAAACAGTAACCATTTCATTTTCAAGGGTTTTTTCATTTTTTGGGTTTGACAAATGCGGGCAAAAGTAAGCGACCCAAATCGTTTACGGGCCGCCATGCTCCAGGGCAAAAACCCCTTCAAGGTTTACGAGGAGTTTGGGCGGTTTTAAGGGAACGGGGCCGTCCGGAACCAGTCGAACGCCCCTTTTTTCCTCTCCATGATTGGGTGGCGAGCTAGCCCTAAACAACATCAACGGCCAATTTGGTTTTAGGCCGCGCTTTCCAGCGGCTCCCCCTTAGTCCGCCTTTTGCGCATCCATAGCGGGGCGGTGGCGAACCATAGCAGGGTGCCGCCCAGCATCCAACTTTTGTGGGCGGCGAGGTCGATTTGGCCAAAAAACACCAAAAAGGCGGGCACTAGCGTGAGGGCCAGGCCCGCAAACGAAATCCATTTAAACACGTGGCGCATCAGCATAAGCATTTACCGCCCAAGTTAGCAGTTTGGGCGAGAAGAACCGTTAAAATCAATGCCGAGGATTGCCATATTTGTTATACTTGAACTCGGCTCATTCACTCATCCGCCCGGAACTCCGTGGCAAGCCGGGCAAAGCGGTAGCCGATCTGGCCCCTTTCTTCGTCCACCACGGTTTCGGCCTCCCAGTCCAAGGCTAATTGAGCCATTTGCGCTTGCTCATCGGGCGCGGGAAAAATCGTGCGCCCCAGCTTGGCGAACACCTTTTTCATCAAGGGCAGGCGGCGGTTATGGGCCTCCACTTCGCGGTTAACGGGATCGATAACCAGCCACCGGCGCAACCGGGGCAAGGTCAAAAACAACAGGCCAAAACCGCCGGGCACATAGCCCAAGTACCAATTGAGCCAGGGCAGATGAGCGGCCACTTCGGGCCAAATGGCGGGCACCAGGAACGGGGCCACCCCGGCCATCACCAAAACGAAAAGGAGGATGCCCATGATCCACTCGTTGGTAGCCTGATCGTTGGGATTCTCGGGCCGGAGGGGGAGGGGCCGCTCCCAAACGGGCTGGGCGGCGGCCTGGCGGGCTTCGCGGGAGGGCTGGGAGGAGGCCAAGTCGGCGAAAGTGTACACGATCACGCCGGCGGGCGTTACCTGGGCCGTGCCGTGGTGGTTAAGCAACAGTTGGGTCAGTTGCCGCTCCGCTTGGGCCAGGGGCCAGCCCATCAGGCGCACCGCGTGCCCGGCCGTGAGCTGCCCGGCGTGCACACTAGCATAGGCGAGCAGTCGTTTTTCGGTGGCCAAGGGATCGGCCGGGGGCTGCGGGCCGTCAAACAGATAGTAAAACACCCGGTTGGTGTAGGTAAAAAACAGGCCCAAGGTGCTGGTGGGATCCGGGGGGCGGGGCCGCAGCCCCCCCAGGCCGTGTACCCGCACCGAGTGGAACAGGGCCAGCCCCAGCGACAAGCCGCCCAGCAAAATTAGCCCCAGCCACCAGGGCAAGGTAATGGCCAGCCAATAGGCCCCGCCCGCTACTAACGCGGCCGCCGCGCCCAGTAACAACATGGTAATGAAGCCATTAAGATCAACCCGGCTAGCATTACCGAAAAAGCTCAACCCAAAAATGCCCACCAAAACCAGGGCCACGATGGCGGCGAAAAGGCTGCCGTAAGCCAGTAACAGGGCAAACAACGCCACCTTTACCCCAAACTGGAACGCCACCCACAACACCCGGCCCAGTTGGCGCAGCCGATAGCCAAAGCCCGCCGTGGGGGCTGGTCGCCAAGGGTTAGCAAAATCGAACTGGTAATACAGCTCGCCGTTGGGCCTGGCCGCCAAGTGCAACGGATAATCTTGGGCCAAGTCGCGCAGGGCATCTTCGACCCAATGGTGGGCCAGGCCCGTACCCAAGGCTACTTGAGCCAAGGTGGCCCCCGGCGGCTGGCCTTGCAAAAATACCTTGACCAGGGTCGGGTACCGCCGGGCATCGTAACTGGGTTTGTCCACGTGGTCAGTTGCCATGATGGGGGGCCGTTTAGTAATCCGAAATTGCTCAATTGCACCCAAACAACGAAGCGATAAAATAGTTCCTATCGCTCCCGGCCAGGATGACGGCCAACGGGCCAGGGACGATTAAAATAGCGAAAACAAGGCGGCTCCTGGCTGGCAGGTGCCCGCGCGCGAGCCGCCCCTGCCAAACAAAAAAGCCCATTGGCCAAAACCAATGAGCCTAACAATAAAGATTGAGAAAATCGGGTTACTTTTTAGCGGCGCGCTCCGGCTTTACCTGGGCGGCAGTTAGGGGCTTGGCGGCCTTATTGCCCCAAGAATTCATCACATAGTTGAGCACGTCGGCCACTTCTTGGTCTTTCAGGTGGCTTTGGCCGGGCATTTCGTTGTTGTATTTTACGCCGTTCACCACCATTTCGCCTTTGGCCCCGTGCAGCACCTGGCGGATGGCCCGCTTGGTGTCTTTCATCAAATAGTCGGCCTTGGCCAGGGGCGGGATGGCCCCGGGAATCCCTTCGCCCGCCGCTTGGTGGCAGGCCACGCAGTTAGCTTGGTAAAGGGCCTCGCCACGCTTTTTGCTGGCGTTTAGGTCATCGTTCTGGGCCAGTTTGAACGAGAACAAGGTAACGGTTACCCCACAGAGCAGAAGCGAAAGGGCAATCAGTTTGGTCATGGTTTTGAAGATAGTTTTCATTACTCAAATTGCAAAAAACTTGCCTGTTTTGTAACATCAGGCTGACATAGGCCAAAAATAGCCTGCAAATCGGTATGCGCGGGTTTTTGCCAGGTTAATTACTTACAAACGGGGGTAAAAAGCGCCAAAAAAGAGGGGAAAAGCGCGCCTAACCTACTTCGGCCCGGCCCAAACCCGAAACAGTTTGGGGCCTACCCCACAAAAACCAGAGGCCGGGGCTTGTTTTTTTGCTGGCCGGATACTAACTTAGCCTATCCTAAATTTAAATTTTCACTTGAGCCAAGCGCTGCTTACCCAGCTAGGGGGCCGCTGCCCGCCCGGGGCGTTTGGTGAGGCAGCCAACTGCACATGTGCCGCATAGGGCCAAACCGCCGGACACCGCGCCGCCAGGTTTGGCCCATTTTTTTGGCAAGTTGACCAGGAGTAGATACCGCTGCTTTTGATACCGCGTAACTTTATCAACCCGATTTTGAACGATGGAAAAAACTTTTTTGAGTGCCGAATGGCGGAAACTGGCCATGGCCAATTACGCCGTCGACCCAGATCTTTTGCGCCCGTACTTGCCCGCCAAAACCGAGATCGATACCTGGAACCACACTTGCTACGTGAGCTTGGTGGGTTTCCGGTTTTTGAACACCCGGTTGAAAGGGCTTAAAATCCCGTTCCACGTCCATTTCGAGGAGGTAAACCTCCGTTTTTACGTCCGCCACCGGGCGCCCGACGGGTGGCGGCGCGGCGTGGTGTTCATCAAAGAGATTGTGCCCAAACCCGCCCTGACCTGGGTGGCCAACCTCGTTTATGGAGAAAATTACGAAACCATGCCCATGCGCCACCAGTGGGCGCAAACCGCAGACGAATTGCGGGTTACTTACCAATGGAAGAAAGCCCGCCGCTGGAACCGGTTGCTGGTGAGCACCCGCCCGCAAGCCACCCAGATAGGGGCAGGCAGCGAGGCCGAATTTATCACTGAGCACTATTGGGGCTACACCCGGCTAACCGAAAACCGCACCTCCGAGTACGGGGTGCAGCACCCGCGCTGGGGCGTGTACGAGACCATCGGCTACGACCTGGAAGTGGATTTTGGCGCGGTTTACGGCCCAGCGTTCGGTTTTTTGACCCACACTACGCCGCGCTCGGTCTTCCTGGCCGAAGGCTCGGAGATTGTGGTAAAGTCGAGGAGGAGGGTGTGAAGGCCGTTTCGCATCCGACTCTTTCGTAGCCTCTCTCCAAATCCACTTTTAAGATTTTTTTGTTCGACTTTTCGCTGGTTCATTAGACCTCTTGCAAATTACCTGTAGCAGTTCGAAAACTTGCGTTCCCTCCCCTTGGGGAGGGCCAGGGAGGGGTTGAGGAGGGCGAATTTCAGAACGAAAATTCGGGCTTTCCCCCGACCAAAAACCTAATTCGCAAGAGGTCTATTCCCTAACCATCGTGGCCAGGGCAGAAACCGGTGGAGCCACTTCAAGCCCGCTCGTGAATGGGCGATGCCCGGTGTTTCAAAAACGCGCCGTCGCGGTCATTGAAACTGGCCAGCAGTTCGGCCACGATGGCCAGGGCGATTTCTTCGGGGGTTTCGGCCCCCAGATCCAGGCCCACGGGGTAGTGCAGCCGGGCCAGTTGGGCCTCGGTGTAGGTTTCGCCCTGGCGGGCCAACTCGGCCAGCATTTTTTCGCCCCGGTTGCGGGGGCCCATCACCCCCAGGTAGTGCAGGGGCGTGGGCAACAACTGGCGCAGCACGGCCAGGTCATAGTTATAGCTGTGCGACATGAGCAAGGCCGCCGTGCGCCCGCCCGCCCCTATTTGTAGGCGCGCCCGCACCAGCGAGGCGGCCTCTTGGCGGGGCACGGCCACCAACTCGTCGGCCTCGGCAAACCGCTTGGGCGAGAGGTGGGCCAAGCAGTCGTCGGTTACGGTTACTTGCCAGCCCAGCCCCTTGGCTTGGGCCACCAGCGGCACCACATCCGGCCCGCCACCGAAAATAAACAACTGGGGCGGAGGCAGCAGCACCTCCACAAACACTTGGCAGCTTAACCCGTCGTTCGTGGGCCAGGCCAAGTCCAGCACCGCCGACTTGCCCGCTTGCAACGCGGCCTCAGCGGGGCTGGCCGCCAGTTGTTTTAGCCAATTATTCGGCTCAAAATCAAAAGATTGGCCGGAAGCATTCAGCATCAGGCGCGCGCCCAGGGGTAATCGTTCCGGCTGGGGGGTGGCAAATACGGTGGCCACGGCCACGGGCTGTTTGAGGCCCAAGCAACCGCGCAGCAAGGCCAGCGGGTTATCGGGGCGGGCGGGGTCCAACGGCTCGATGAGCACGTCGATGACCCCATTGCAGCCCAGGCCAATGCCCAGTTTAGCCGAACTTTCGTCGTCCATCGTATCGTAAGTAACCAAGCGCGGCTGGCGGGCCAAGATCGCCTGGCGGGCTTTGCGCAGCGCGTCGCCCTCGAGGCAGCCGCCGCTGATAGCCCCGGTCCAGCGGCCGTCGTCAGTCATAAACAGGCGGGCCCCCGGCCGCCGGTACGCCGAGCCGGCCACCCGCACCACGGTTACCAAGGCCCCTTGGCGTTGGGTAAAGTCGGTGGCATCGTAGGCGGCCAGCAAGCGGCGAAGTTCGAGTAACATGAGGCGAAGTTAAACGATTTATCATCTCCTTTCTATTTCAAGAAATGGCCGTTTTGCTGACCTGGGGTCTTGACGAGGCCAACAACCAGGGCCGTCTATCCTCAACAAAAAAGGGGCAAAAGGGGTTGGTTTCATTGTTAAGTACAAAAAAAGTTGTAACATTGCTACACGCAAATGGGGCAAACTATTTCCAAATATATACCCGTGCGCTTAGTGCTAACAAACTTAGGGCTTGAAACGGACGATTGCTTGGCTGTTATTGGGAGTGTTCCTGCATAATTTGTTGGGCTATTACCTTTTTTACGCCTGGCGGCAAGCCCGATTAGCCCAAACAGTGGCCCAAAAGCTGCCTTCGTTACCTGAGCAGTCGCTGCAATTGATCAAAATCCCGGTGCCGCTGTACCACCAACCTGACCGCCCCCACGCCGAACCCATCCAGGGCGAGTTTGAACACCAAGGTCGGTTTTACCAACTGGTCAAGCAGCAATTGGTGAACGATACGCTGCTGGTGTACTGTTACCAAAACCACGAAAAAGCCCAATTAATTGACGAGTTGGCCCAACACCAGGAAACGCAAGCCGCGCCACTGGATGCTAAAAATGCGCCGGGCAAATCTGCCAAAAGCGAAAAACCGTTCGCGCCGTTAAAAGATTACTTGCCGCTGGAAGGCTGGCATTGGCCACCCCAAGACGCCACTTGGCCCCAGACGTTGGTGGTAGCCACTGTTTTCCCGGTTTGGGCCAGCCAACTGCCTAGCGATCCCGCGCTGGGCATCATCACGCCGCCCCCACGCGCGTAGCTCCCTCCCTTTTGCCTGGATTTTCAAGCAATTGGCCGTCCCGTTTGGGTGCTCCCAGCGGCTTGTCCTGCTTTTTGAATGGGGGGAAGCACCCATCCTCAACCCCCGATTTTCCCCCAGGCCGATCATCCGTTCTTCTCCTTGGCCCGCTCAGTCAATCTCGGCTGACCGGGGCTGCAACCGCCCACGCGCCGCCATTGGGTGGCCCGTATTGGCTTAGGCTTACGATATCCATCTTCTTAAAAAATTGAAAATGAAATCATTGCGCTTACTTATCACCATTGGGGCTATTTGGGTGCTGGCCCGGCCCGGCCACGCCCAAACCCTCACCGACGGCCACTACATGGCCAAAAAAGAAATCTGCGGCGGGCCGCTGTACATGCACGACCGCTGGGACCACTACTGGGAGGCCACCCTGCGCCGCGACAACCCTAACCTGGGGGCCGTTACCACCCAGGCGGTGGCCCTGATGGGGGCTTACGGCCTCACCAAAAACCTGAACGTGATCGCCATGCTGCCCTACGTGCGCACGAACGCGGGCGCGGGCACCCTGGCGGGCCAGCGCGGCCTGCAAGACCTCACGGTGGGCCTCAAGTACCGCGCCTGGGAGGTGCGCCGGGACGGTTACAAGCTGTGGCTCAGCGGCGTGGCCGGGTTTTCGCTGCCCGTGAGCAATTATACACCCGACCTGCTGCCCCTGTCCATCGGGTTGCAGAGCCGCACCGCGTTTGGCCGGGCCATCTTCTTTTTCCAGACCAAGAGCAACTGGACGTTTACCGGCCAGGCCAGCTACCACCTGCGCGGCAATGTAAAACTGGACCGCACCAGCTACTACACCGACCGGCTCATTTACGCCAGCGAGGCGGCCATCCCCAACGTGCTCATGTACGCGGCCCGGGCGGGCTACTACTCGCACCGCTGGGCCTTGGAGGCCACCACCGAGCGCATGGATGCCCTGGGCGGCAGCGACATCCGCCGCAACGACATGCCCTTCGTGGCCAACCAAACGGACGCCACCCGGCTGGGGGTCATCGGCCACTACCGCATCAAGCCCCTGGCCGACTTGCAGGTGATCGGGGCCTGGCAGTACACCGTGGCGGGCCGCAACGTGGGCCAGGCCCAAACCTTCACCCTGGGGCTGATGAAGGCGTACCAGTTTGGGGGGCG